>NZ_AP018448.1:2494285-2806071 GCF_030294945.1 Streptomyces graminofaciens
TCCCGGCCCGGACGAGCTCGGCGACGGCCTGGTCCGAAGTGTCGGCGGGCAGCATGTCATGCATCAGGAACAGGGCGTTCCACTCTGTGTGCGGCACCACCGCGGTCCAGGGGCTCACCGCCACATTGGTCCCGGGGGGCGAGACCCAGAACAGCGCGCCGGGTCGATGCTCGACGAACCTGGACAGGTCCGCTTCGATCCAGACCGTGAAGGCGGACCCGATGGCGGTCGCGCCCTCCATGGAGAACCCGAGGCTGCGGGCGACCGTGCTGTTCCCGCCGTCGGCACCGATCGCGTAGCGCGCCTCGATGTCGTACTCCACTCCGTCGTCGCGGCGCCGGACTCTGGCCCGCACACGCTCGTCGTCCTGCGTCATGTCGACGAGTTCGGTGTTGAACCGTATGTCGGCCTCGCGCTCCCGCGCCGCGGCCAGAATTGCCGGCTCCAGCACGGTCTGCGGCGCGTTGCACATCTCGCACGGACTCGCCGCCTCATAGTCGGCACGCCGGTCCTGCCCCTGCCCCCAGGACATCATGCGCGCCAGTTCGACCCCGGCGAACGAGGTCGCCCACACATTGGTACCCATCAACTCGGCGGGCATCGCGATCTCACGCAGGCGGTCCTCGATGCCCAGGTCGCGCAGCACTTCCACGGTCCGCTGATTGGTGATGTGAGCGCGCGGGGTGTGCGCCGTCGACCCGTACTTGGTCAGCGTGATCGCACTGACGCCGTACTCGGCCAGGAAAGCGGCCGCGGTCAAGCCGGCCGGCCCCGCGCCGACCACGAGTACGTCGGTGTGCACCACACCGCCTGCAGCGCCGCTGTCATGTGTCATAGCCGCTCCTCATCCAGTACTGCCACGGTGATCCGCATTTCGGACCATCGGACCGCCATACGGACCACTGGCAAGCTAAGTCAGCGCTCAGCGGAGCGTCAAGCCGCTCGACAGCCTGGAGTCGTTGAAATTTGCCGCACCGGTTGACGCATGTAATGCCTCATACGATAGTTCGTAACATCTCACAGCGGCCAGTCTCATAGCTCAGGCCGCCGTCACACGGGTGCCGCACCGGCCCCGACCCCGATGTCTTCCATGAAGGGGTTCCGCACATGAAGGTCGAACTCTTCACACCGGTCGCGTACTACGGCGATCTCGACGCGTACGAGACGTGGCCCTTGCGACCGCGGTGGTACAAGAGCGAGCACGGCATGCAATCCATGCAGTTCGGTTTCGAGCAGATGGAAGCGGCCTACGAGGGCGGGTTCGACTCGCTCAACCTCGCCGAGCACCACTACACGTCCCAGTTGACCCCGGTCCCCCACCTGTTCGCCGCGGCACTGGGTGAGCGGTTGCCCGATGCCCAGATCGCGGTCAACGGCACCGACCTCCCGCTGCACAATCCGATCATGGTCGCCGAGCAGTACGCCATGCTCGACAACCTGCTCGGCGGCCGACTGCGGTTCGCCTTGTTGCGCGGAACTCCCAACGAGTACATGACCTACGGCACCAACCCCTGGGAGGCTCGGGAGAAGTTCGAGGAAGGAGTCGAATTGGTCATCCGAGCCCTGACCGAGCCCGAGCCGTTCGGCTGGGAGGGCAAGTACTTCCGTTCCCGCAACATCGCGCTGTTCCCACAGCCGGTGCAGAAACCCCACCCGAGGATCCTCCTGTCGGCCAACAGCGTCGCCTCCGCGCGCTTCGCCGGCAGGATGCGCTGCGACGCTGGCATCAGCTTCATGGCGCCGGAGAAGTGCGGGGAAGTCGTGGCCGCCTACCGTGAAGCAGCCGCCGAGGCCGGCTGGGCACCGACCGCAGACAACATCCTCTACCGGCAGTTCGCCTACATCGCCGAGACCGACGAGCAGGCTCGCGAGGACACCGCCGACAAGTGGCCGCAGGGCAAAGGACTGTTCGCCACCGACAACCTCGACCAGCTGATCGCGATGGCCACGGCGGGCGCGGCCCTGGCCGGCGCTCCCAAGGGGGCACCTCTGGATCCCTCGATGGCGCCCAAGTTCGGCGAGCCCTTCCTCGGCAGCCCCGAGACCGTACTGGCGCAGATCCGTGAGGCGGAGCGGCACATCGGAATGGGCCGCGTCGAGTTCGCCATCGTGCCGCCGAGCAACTGCCTCAGCCACGAACAGGTGATCCGCTGCATCAAACTCATCGGCCGGGAACTCATCCCGGCCCTTCACGCCGACGCGCCTGCCGCCGCCTGACCGACAGAGGAGCCCACGATGACAACCACACCCACCGTGCCCGGCGCCGCCTTCACTGAGCACGCGGTCGAGGCCGACGGATTCACCATCCGGTACTTCGAGACAGGCGAAGGCGATGCCCTGGTCGTGCTCCACGGCGCCGGCGGCCCGGTGTTCTCCCCGGCGCTGGACATCCTCGCCGACCGCTACCGGGTGATCCTCTTCGAGATGCCCGGCTTCGGCGAGCAGCCCAACGACCGCCACCAGTCGCTCGCCGAGATGGCCGCCACGATCGACGCGGCGACACGGGCACTCGGCCTGGAGTTCTACCACCTGCTCGGCACCTCCTTCGGCGGTGCCGTGGCCACGCACCTCGCGCTGAACCACTCGGAGCGGCTGGCCTCCCTCGTACTCGAAGCCCCGGCGACCTTCCGTGTCGGCAGCACCCCACCCGGGCCGCATCTGGCACCGGACGAGATGCGCCGCATGTTCCGCAGGCACCCCGAGCGGGTCCCGGCGTGGCAACCGCCGGACCCCTCGGCGGCGGCCCGGGTGTGGCCGCTGGTCGGACGACTGCTGGCGGAGACTCCGGAGTACGACGAGCAACTCGTGGCACGCCTGTCCACGTGCCAGGTCCGCACGCTCGTCGTGTTCGGGGACTACGACGGCGTGACCCCATCCGACAACGGGCGCGTCTTCCGGCGCCACATGCCGAACAGCCACTTTGTGCTCGTCCATGACGCGGCGCACGACATCCAGGCGGACCGGCCCGAAGCCTTCGCCGACGTCGTCGGCGACTTCCTCACCCGCGGATGGTCGTTCGCCCTCCCCGAGGAGTCCACTCTCATCAACCCCTGAGAGCGAAGAGGACGCAGAGCGCCTGCCCCCTTGCCCGACCGCCGGTCGGGCAAGGGGGCAGGCTGCGTCGGCGCACTCGGTCCGCATGGTGGACCAGCATTGTTACTCTGGGGACTGGTGCAGGCCTGCCGAACCGTGCGAGGAGAGCAATGCGAAGCGTCCTGACCGCTCTGCGGGTGCTGGAAGCCGTTTCCCAGCTGCAACCGGTGGGACTCAGCGAACTGAGTCGGCAGCTCGGCCTGCCCAAGACGACGGTCCAGCGGGGTCTTGTCGCCCTCGCCGAAGCCGGCTGGCTTGAGAGCGACCAGGCGGACAGCGCGCGCTGGATTGTCGCCACCAAGGCGTTCGTCGTCGGCAGTACGGTCGCCAATCGAGGCAGCCTGCGCGACCGAGCCCTGCCCCATATGAACGCGCTCGCGGCTGAGGTTCAGGAAACCATCCACCTGATGATCCCTGACGGTCACCAGGCCGTGCTCATGGAACGCCTCGACAGCCCGCACCCCGTGCGCGCCTTCGCCCCTCTGGGCGCGCGCGCCCCCCTGCATGCCAGCTCCAACGGAAAGGCGATCCTCGCCCATCTGCCGGACGAGGAGGCAGCCCGCTACGTGGAGCACGGCTTGGCGGCCGTCACGGAGCGAACCATCACCGAGCCCGCCAAGCTCTACGAGGAACTGGCCCTCATCAGGAAGCGCGGCTACGCGGTTGCCAACGAGGAACTGCAGGACGGCGTGGTCTCCGTAGCCGCGCCCATCCTCGCCGCCGATGAACGCCCCGTCGGCTCCCTGTCCATCTCAGCGCCGAAGGCACGGATGCCCAGGACGCTCTGGTCCGACTACGGAAAAAAGGTCCACCAGGCAGCCAACACCATCGCCGACGCTCCTTCGCCCCGATGACCGGGTAGCCGATGTGCCGGTCGGTCCTACTTGTCGGGGACGCTCGAGCGGAGCCGTGTGGTCAAGTGGTGACCGGTGGCGCGTTCCCGTTCGTAGTGCTCGGCGAGGAGGTCGTGGCCGAGGTCGTTCCGGTAGTCCCGCCACATCGAGTGGATGTGGTTGCCGTTGTCGATGGCGTTGTCGAACTCGATCAGCACGGTGCTGCCTTGGATGCGGAAGTAGTGGGGGGTTCCGGGTTCCTGGCCGCCCGCCCAGCAGAAGTAGAGGTTGTCCAGTCCTTCACGTTCGACGCGGGCGAGTTGCTTGCGCGCGAGTTCACCGGGCATCCGCCAGAGGTAGGTCCCGACGAGTTCGACGAGTGCGTCGCCCTGGTCAGTGGTCAGGTCTTTGCCACAGACGCCCTTCGGATCGTCCTTGCTGAACTTCAGCGCTTCGCGGTCCTCGTCAGTGATCCGGTACCACGGGATACCCAGGTCTTCGTGATCCGGGTATTCCACCTTGCCGATGAAGGGGACCTGCCGGGTGGCGTAGTCGGCAGGTGCCACCGTGTGGATCACCGTCTGGTCCCGCTGCACGGGCGTGAGTGAGCGCAACAGCGCGAAGGCCTGATCCTCCTCGTGCGCCAAGGGAGCGAGCAAGCCGGCACTGGCAGGCTGTGCCCCGAGGTTGCACGGGGTGACCGTCAGCCACCGCTGCCCGATGATGGTGTAGCTCAGGGAGATGTGGTGGCCCAGGAAGCGCCAACCCCAGGTGTCCTCGAAACCTGGTCGGCCGAAGAACGCGAGGAAGTACTGGTCGCTGTTGCGGAAGTCGCCCGTCGGTGCGCCCAGCATCTGCTGTTCGCGCTCGCGCAGGATGTTCTCCATCGCCATGATCTGCAGCACCTGGCTGTAGCCCTGCTCGCTCAGCGACGCCGCGAGAAGACTGTGCACGAGCGTGCGCTGGTGGGAGTTCAAGCCAGCCAGCGGCACCCCCTGACGATCAGGCTTGGGAATGAAGTCCCAGTCCACCCGGCCCGGGTCGTCCATGGAGAACTCGCACTCACGCCGCTGAGCGCCGTCCATGCTGTACAGCAACGCCCATGTGGTCACCAACATGCGGCGGATGGTCTCCGGTGCCTCGTAGACCTCTGTTGTCCCAGTCGTCTCGATCGTCATGCCACACCGTCGCTGGCGGTCGTCTCGACATGTGCGCGGACACGGCCTTGCTCGTCTGTCCATCCCTGGCGTTCGGCGTATGCAATCATCGCCGCGAGCTTGTCCTGCCATGCGTCATCCTCCGCACGCCCCGCCAGGTTCGTGAGCGTGTCCGGCTTCACCCATGCGTGCGTGGACGTGACAAGGACGACCTTGAACGCGGTGAAGTCCTCTTGTTCGCACATCTCGACGGTGGGAGGGACTCGTCGGGTGTCTACGCGGAGATACACACGCCACTCCTTTGAGGCAGGGACAGAGGGCGCGCAAGCAAAGTCATACTGTCAGCGCGCTGATATGTCACAAGTTAGATTTGAAACATCACTGTGTCAACCTGCTGCACCTGCGGCTATTGCGGGGTCGTCTTCCGCAGCGGTACGACCTCTGTCGCGACCACGGACGGCCAGCGTGCCAGCGTACGCAGGACCCGGTTGTGGGACTGCTCGATGTAGTACCGCGCGAACTCCGCGAACTTGTCACCGTCACGCAGGAGGAAGTTGTCCTTCCACCTGCCCAGAGGGACAAGCGGTTCCCCGTAGTCCAGCAGTTCGGAGTCGATGACCAGGATCCACACCCGTGTCAACTCTCCAGACAAACGGGCGCAGGTACTGATCATGTAGTCGTTGCGGGTGGCCTCGGCCAGGATGGTGAACATCTGGTCGATGATCTCGACAGTGCGTTGTGTGGCCTCTCGCGTGCGCCCCTGCTCCTTCGTCAGACTCGCAATTTCCGCGCCACAGGCGATGATGCGGTCGAGCTGCTCCTCAGTGGCGCCGACGACACCGCGACGGGCCACCTCCGGCCCGAGGACTGCCCAGAAGTCGAAGAGATCGTCGACCGCCTTGATGGTGAGGGGCTTGACCTGGTAGCCCTTCCTCGGAAGCGTGCGCACCAGCCCCTCGTGATCCAGGCGAGTAAGTGCGTCACGGATGGGCGACACCCCGAAACCCGTATCGGTCGCGAGCCGGCGTTCGGTGAGCCGCTCCCCCGGGGCCAGCCGACACCTGACGATGTCAGCCCGAATCCGGAGGTAGGCGGCTTCGCCGAGGGACCCCGTATCCAGCTCACGGTCACTCAAGGTCATCGGTCCTCGTCTGTAGGTGGACATCTTCGTTAACCTACAGGCTACATTGCACGGGACTGCCAGTGATGTGTCACTGCGGGGTAGTACCGCACTACGAGGACAAGACGGTTTTGGGTGGAGCCGCACCGAGGGGCCGGCTCCGCCGGTGACGAGGGCATCCATCCCTTGGTCAGTAGCCGGTGTCGCAGTTGTGAGGGTTACTGCAGAGGTGAACTGACCGTCGGGCTCAAGCATGTGACCTCGACTCCAGTGATCTTCGACGGGTCGAATCCTTCGAGGTCGGCAAGGAACTGGCCGGCGCCCGACTCACGGAGGCCGGCTCAGACGGGCGCCGCCAGCTCCGGACTCCGACCAAAGCGCTCGGCCAGTTCGGTGGGGTCAGCGCCCTCATCCATCGACGCCAGCACGAACAGCCGTGGTTCCTTGTCGTCGGGGCTGGTCCAGAAGCCATGTGCGCGGATACCGGCCTTCGGGAAGAAGCCGTTCAGGTACCGGGGATAGATCACATCCCGGCTGCACATGGGCGCAGGTCCCGTCAGCGTTCGGTCCGCCCTGGGCCACCGCTTATCGCCGTTTCATGGGATGGTCCACGGCCCGGGTGCGGGCAAAGCTGCACTGGCCTGGTCCTGGACGAATTCGGTTTCCGCGGTGAGCTGGACTGGTCGAGGTGCGCGATCGACCCGGCCGGCTTGCGGGCTCTCAAGATGGAGGGATGGGGTGTGTCGCGCGGGGGCGGTCTGCAGTGGATCAGCTGAGCCGTCGGGTGGGCTCGCGCGTGACGGCCCGGCCGATGATCTCCTTCATGATCTCTGTGGTTCCCGCGTAAAGCGTGCTGGCACGGGCATCGAGGAACTCGCGCGCGATGGCGTACTCACGCATGAAGCCGTATCCGCCGTGCAGTTGCAGGCACTGCGAGAGCACGCGCTGCTGCAGTTCGGTTGTCCACCACTTGGCCATTGCCGCCTCGATGTCCGAGAGCCCGTCATGGACGTACTCGTCGATGCACCGATCGACGAAGACGCGGGCGACCTGCACCTCGGTGGCAAGCTCGGCAAGAGTGAAGCGAGTCGCCTGGAACGACGTCAGCGGCTGCCCGAAGGCATGGCGCTCAGTGGTGTGGGACAGCGCATGGCCGAACGCGCGTTCCATGCTCGCCACCGCGGTCACCGCCACGCTGAGCCGCTCGCGCACCAGGTTCTGGCGCAGACAGCTGAGCGCTTCACCCTCCTTCCCGAGGAGATTCCCGCGCGGCACGCGGACGTTGTCGAAGAACAGTTCGGCCGTGTCCTGGGCAGCCAGGCCGATCTTGTCGAGTTTGCGGCCGCGGCTGAATCCGGGCATGTCGCGTTCCACCACGAACAGGCTGAGGTGCCCGCTGCGCGGTGCCGGATCGGTCTTGGCCACGACGACAACCAGGTCGGCGAGGATGCCGTTGCTGATGAAGGTCTTGGTGCCGTTCAGGAGGTAGTCGTCGCCGTCGGGAACCGCGGTCGTGGCGATCCCTTTGAGGTCGCTGCCGGTGCCGGGCTCGGTCATGGCGAGGGCGGCCACGCGCTCGCCGGCGCACAACTGCGGGAGCCAGCGGGCCTTCTGTTGGTCGGTACACAACTCGTCCAGGTAGGGAGCAACGAGGTCGTTGAAGCCCGAGAGGCCCATGACTACCGAGGTCGCCCCCACACGGGTGAGTTCCTCGTTGATCACCACGCTGTAGCGGAAGTCCGGCTCGCCGCCCCCACCGTGGCGCTCGTCGACGCCCATGCCCAGCAGCCCCAGGGCGCCCGCCTTGGCGTACAGCGCGCGGTCGACGACACCGGCGGCGTTCCACTCGTCGAGGTGAGGGGCCACCTCGCGTTCGGCGAAGTCCCGCGCCACGGACCTCAGTTGCTCGTGCATCACGTCGAAGACATGTCGTTTCATCCGTCCTCCAGAACGGTTCGGAGGGGAGTGGGAAGCGAAGGTGCCGCAACGGGCCGCTCTCCGGAGCGGCGGCAGGCACGTCACGCCTTGACGTTAGGCATACTTTCGACGACCGTCAATGAATCATCGAAATTTGAAAACGGTCGGACGACCCGAAGGCGCCGTGACTCGCCGAACACATCGCGTCACGTATGTCGCACCAGGGTGCGGAATTCCTCGTACGCCGGTCGCTCCCACACCTCGTAGAGCCGACGGAACGTCATGGCCGACCTGGTGGCCGGCCAGTCCGGGCCCAGGTGTGCGGGGGGAAGTCCGGGATCCGCCCGCAGCAGGCGGAACCAGTCCGCCAACAGGGAGATGAGACGGGCCAGTTCGCCACCGCGGCGCTTCTCGGCGGTTTCCCAGCGGTCCAGGAAGGTCTGGTGCTCCCGGCGCAGGACATTCAGGTCCCAGACTCTGGCGATCAGGGCGGGCAGTTCCGTGGGGCGCCGTGGTGTCGCGGTGAACAAGTCGACCGTGGCAGTCAGTTCGTCCGCTTCGGGAAAGCCCGCCAGCACGTCCTCGATCTCGGGCGCTCCCGGGGCGATCCACACTCCGTCCCGCAGCGCGCCGAAGCCTGCCCAGGCGAGCCGCGCCCGCAGCCGGTATCGCAGGTCACGCCGACTTTCCGGAACCGAGAAGCTCAGCAGCGTCCACTCGCCGAAGGCATGATCGAACGGGCGGGGGGACAGGACCCGGTCCCGGCCCCGGGTCAGCTGGGCACGCCCGGCGTCACTGAGGTGAAAGGCGACCGTCCGCCCCTGCCGGACGCGGAGCAGCACGCCTCGCCGCACCATCCGGGACAGAACGGCCCTGGCGGCGCTCTCGTTCACGCCGACGTCGCCGAGAACCCGTACGAACACTTGCGACGGAATCGCCTCGCCGTGACCGTGATCAAGCACGACGGTTGCTACCAGAGCCAGGACAAGTTCCTGAGGCAGTCCGCGCGTGAGGTCTTCCTTGTCGGGATCGCCGGGCTCCTGCCTCGCGGCGTCCACATTCGCCGTTTCGTCACACGCCACTTCGGCAGATCCTAGACGGTCGACACGGATACATCCAAAGACGCCGATCAATGCCCTTGCGACGCGCCCAGCAGATAGGCGATGACCGCCGCCTGGAGCTGCTTCCTCAGCTCGGTCCATGGCAGGGGCCGATCCGACTCGAGGAACTCACCCTGGGTGACCCGGTGCGCCACAGCGGCGTAGACCAGGCGGTACGCGAAGTCGAGGGCGGCGGCCCGGTCGGAGTGAGCGATGGGTATGTGATCGAGAGCCTCGACGAAGCGGTGGTTGCCCTCGACGCTGACTCGCGAACCCAACGTCTTCACCGCATCATGGCGGGTGCCGAGGAGAAGGAAGACACCCAGCAGGTGTTCGTGCGTCCGGAAGGCGTCGACGATCGCCCCCACCGCTTCGGCGACCTCGTCGGCAGGGTCCGGGAGGCTTCGCAGCCGCTCTGCGGACACCCGCTCTGCGATCTCGGCCCGGATCATGTCGGTGAAGGCGCGCTGAATGGCGTACAACAGCCCTTCCTTGTCACCGAAGTGCCGATAGATGCTGCCGACCGCCACGCCCGCGCGCTCGGCGACGGCAGCGACCGTGAGCGCGTCCACCCCGCCTCCTTCGAGCACCGTGAGCCCGGCACGAAGGATGTCCTGTTGCGAACGGCGACCGCCTTCCTGCAGAGCGGCCGGTCTACGCACGGTGGAGTCAGTCACTCGCGCATCTTATCCGTCGGACTCTTGACGTTCATGTTGCCGTTATGTGAATCTCGATTCATTCGAAGGGCGACACTTGCTGTGCCTCACAGGCCAGATCTGTTGTCAACGTTGGCCATGTTGTGAACCGTAATTCACGCGTGCCAGTTCTGATGCACATCGTCATCGGCTCAGAGGCCGATCGCCCCTTTCCCACTCCTCACGCCCAAACCCTCTCCCACAACGGCGCGGGGCTCTTCTGGAGGTGCACTGTGGACCCGATCTACGACATCGCCGTCGTCGGGTACGGACCGACCGGACTCACCGCCGCGTCGCTGCTGGGCCGGCTCGGCCACCGGGTCGTTGTATGCGAACGCTGGCCCGGCCTGTACGGGCTGCCCCGACTCACCCACATCGACCACGAGGCGGCCCGAACCATCCAGGCGGCGGGCGACATCGACCACGCGCTGCGCGACTCGTCCCTGTCCGAGTATGTGTGGGTCAACGGCAAGGGCCAGACTCTGATCAAGATCCCGGCGGACCCCAACGGTCCGCTGGGTTTTCCGGACCACATCTCCATGTACCAGCCCGACGTCGAGTGCGCCATCGACGAGCGCCTGCGCACCTACGGAACCGTGGATGTCCGCCAGGGCTGGGCGGTGACCGATCTGGAGCAGGACGCGGACGCCGTCACCCTGCGGCTGCGCGGATGGAACGCCGACACGGTGACCGCAGACGGTCCGCATGACCAGGTCCGCGCCCGCTACGTGATCGCGGCGGACGGCAGCCGCAGCGGGGTTCGCGAACTGCTCGGCGTGGAGCGCCAGGACTTCGGCTTCAACGAGCAGTGGCTCAACATCGACACCGAATGGCTGCGCCCTCAGCCTCCCGAGTACGCGGTCGGTACGCAGTACTGCGACCCGGCGCGCGGTCACATGACCATCAACATCGGAACCCGCCGTCAACGCTTCGAGTTCGCCCTGCTGCCGGGGGAGACGACCGAGGAGATGACCACCCCGGAATCCGCCTGGCGTCTCCTGCGCCAGTACCACGACCTGGGGCCCGACGACCTGCGGGTCGTTCGTCGGCTGGTGTACAGCTTCGAGGCTCGCATCGCCACCCGCTGGCGGGTGGGGCGCGTCTTCCTGGCGGGCGATGCCGCCCACACCATGCCCCCGTACCTCGGCCAGGGCGCGTGCAGCGGCATGCGCGACGCGACCAACCTCGCCTGGAAATTGCATCTGGTGCTCGGCGAGCAGACCCCCGACACTCTGCTGGACACCTACGAGAGCGAGCGCCGCCCGCACGTCACCGTGCTCACCCATGCGGCAATCGGGCTCGGCAAGGTCGCCAACACCCATGACGTGGAGGCCGCGGCTGCCCGGGACGCGGCCTTCGCCGCCGGCAGGATTCCTCCCCCGCCTCCTTTCCCGCCGATCAGCAACGGCGTCCTGCGGCAGAACGCCGTCACCCCCGTCGGCATCCTCACTCCGCAGGGCCGCATCCGGACCGTCGACGGAACGACCGGGCGGTTCGACGACCTCACCGGCTTCGGTTTCGCCCTGGTCACGGCCGAGGACCCTACGGAGGCTCTGGGACCGGAGCGCCTGGCCCTGCTGGAACGCCTGGGCTGCGCCGTGGTCTCGCTCGACACCGTGGAAGACCTCGACGGCCGGCACGGGGCCTACCTCCGGCGACTTGGCGCGGTGGGCTATCTGGCCCGCCCCGACTTCGTGCTGTTCGGTTCGGCCGTGGACCGTACGGACCTCGGCACGCTGGTGGACGACCTGAACGCAGCTCTCTTCGGAACAGTGAGGACAGCCGTATGACGCTCGAGAACCCGGAGACCGCCCCGCTGTCGCCGCTCGTGGCCGCGCAGCACCGGGCCATGCCCCTCACCCGGCTCGTCGACTGCGGGATGGATCACGCGGATGCCCGCCGGCTCCTCTCCGACACAGCCGGTGGGACGCCCTGGGAGGAGTCCGCCGCGCTCCTCGCGGACACCTGGCTGGAGCGCGCCCGTCTCGCCGAGGAGGCCGGGCATCTCACGACGGCCCGTGAGTCGTACCGGTACGCGTCCGCCGCGTTGATGTTCGCGCAGATGGCGTACCAGACCGACAACGACGACAAGCGCGAGCTGTACTCCCGTCACACCGCCGCCACCGCATCGGCCGCCGGCCTCGCCGTTCCCTACGCGTCACGCATCGAACGGGTCGAGATCCCTCACCGCGACAGCACCCTGACCGGCTGGCTCTGCCTGCCACCCACCGGCCCCGCCCGGGCCACCGTCGTCGTCTGGGGCGGCCTGAGCGGATGGGGAGCGGCGTACCTGCGCATCGCCGACGCCTACACCGCGCGCGGACTGGCCTGTCTGCTCGCCGAAGGTCCCGGCCAGGGGGAATCGCGCCTTCGTCACGGCCTCTACTTCGACGAGAAGGTCACCGAAGGCTTCGCCCGCTTCATCGACCTCGCCGAGGCCGACTCCCGCCTCGCCGGCGGCATCGGCGTCCAGGGCATCAGCTTCGGCGGTCTGTTCGCCGCGCACCTGGCCGCCGCCGACCCACGCGTAGCCGCGGTAGTGGTCAACGGTGCCCCAGCCGCACCGACGACACCCGAGTTCCGCACCGCCCGCGAACAGATCTCCGCGGCGGTCGGCACCGAGGGTCTGGACCGGGTGACCGAGGTCATGCACAGCCTCCGCTTCGCCCCTGACACGCACCGCATCACCTGCCCGCTGCTCCTGCTGCACGGCGGCCGCGACCCGCTCGCCCGCTACGAGGACCAGGAGCCGTTCCTGCGCGCCGCCGGTCCCGCCACCGCCACCTTGCGCATCTGGCCGGACGGCGAACACACCCTGTACAACCATGCCGCCGAACGCGACGCGTTCACCGCGGACTGGTTCACGGACCACCTCACTGGCAACATCGTCCCGAAGAGCGAGGAGTAGCAATGGACTTCACCGTCGAGACGGCCACCGCCGCGGTCGTGGAGAGCTTCCGGGGAACCAAGGACGCCCGGCTGCGGGAGGTGATGGAGAGCCTGACACGCCATCTGCACGCATTCGTGAAGGACACCGAACCCACGATGGAGGAATGGGAGGCCGCGATCGGCTTTCTCACCGCCACCGGCCAGAAGTGCGACGACACCCGGCAGGAGTTCGTGCTGCTCTCCGACGTTCTGGGCGTCTCCATGCTCGTGGAGACCATGAACGGGGACGAGCAGGGCACCGAGAGCACGGTCCTGGGCCCCTTCCACATGACCGAGTCGCCACGCCGCGAACTCGGTGACTCCATCGACCTGATGGGCACCGGTCGGCCCTGCGTCGTCTCCGGCCGGGTCACCGGTCCCGACGGCACTCCCCTGGCCGGGGCCGAGCTGGACGTGTGGCAGTGCACCGAGGACGGTTTCTACGACGTGCAGCAGCCCGACGTACAGCCACCGGGCAACGGGCGCGGGCTGTTCCACACGGACGTCGAGGGCCGCTACTGGTTCCGTACCGTCGTCCCCTCCCACTACCCGATCCCGACCGACGGACCGGTGGGCGGCCTGCTCCGTGCCACCGGCAGGCACCCCTACCGGCCCGCCCATGTGCACTTCATCGCCGGTACCCCAGGCCACCGGCCCGTCACCACGCACGCGTTCGTCGCGGGCAGCCCCTACGTGGACTCCGACGCCGTCTTCGCAGTCAAACGAGGGCTGATCACCGACTTCGCCGAGTCGCGGGACCAGCAGGAAGCCGAGCGCTTCGGCGTGACCACCCCTTTCCGGCACGCGACGTTCGACATCGTCCTGGCGACGGCCCCGGACCACACGCCATGAACACCTTCACGTACGAGGCCGTGCCCATGCGCGTGGTCTTCGGCGCCGGAAGCCTGGACCGGCTGCCGCAAGAGGCCGAGCGGTTGCACCTGCACCGGCCGCTGGTGCTGTCCACGCCCGGACAGCGGGACCTCGCAGAACGAGCGGCCGCGCTGCTCGGCGACTCCTGCGCCGGAGTCTTCGCCGAGGCGCGCATGCACGTGCCCGCCGACGTCGCTGCGAAGGCTCTGGAGGTCGCTCGCGACGTCGCCGCGGACGGCTGCGTGGCCGTCGGCGGCGGCTCCACGATCGGCCTGGGAAAGGCGATCGCGCTGAAGTCCGGACTACCGGTCATCAGTGCGCCGACGACCTACGCCGGATCCGAGATGACTCCCATCTGGGGACTCACCGAAAACGGCCGCAAACAGACCGGCCGGGACCGGTCCGTCCTGCCACGCAGCGTGGTCTACGACCCCGAACTCACCCTGCGCCTGCCGGTCGACGTGTCGGTGACCAGCGGCTTCAACGCCATCGCGCATGCGGTTGAGGCCCTGTACGCGCCGGACGCCTCACCGATCGTCTCCCTGATGGCCGAGGAGGGCGTACGTTCCCTGGCCACCGCGCTACCGGCCCTCACCGCCGACCCGCACGACCTGGACGCCCGCACCGCGGCGCTGCGCGGCGCCTGGCTCTGCGGGAGCTGTCTGGGGGCGACCACCATGTCACTGCACCACAAGCTCTGCCACATCCTCGGCGGCACCTTCGACCTGCCCCACGCCCCCGTCCACACCGTCCTGCTCCCCTACGTCGCCTCCTTCAACCTCCCCACCGCTCCGGCCGCCGAGCGTGTCCTCCGCCGCGCCCTTGCCACCGACGACGTACCGGGACACCTCGCGCGGGTCGCAACTCAACTCGGGGCACCGCGGTCTCTGGACGAACTCGGCCTCACCGAGAACGACCTCACCGAGGTGATCGCCCAGGCCCAGAGGCGGCCCTACGCCAACCCTCGCCCCGTCTCCGCCGACGACGTCCGCGCGATCCTGACAGACGCCCTGCGGGGCACCCTCGCCCCTCGGGCATCCTCCAGATCCCCGGAGTGATCCGGTACGTCGAGAATGCCGGTGCTGAGGTCAGGTCGTACAACGCCTGTCGCTGACGCGCGTTGGCGACCCGCGGACTCGGATGCCACGAGAGCCCTGTTCACTGCGGACCTCCCACTACCGAACCCACCAACTTCAGTAGGTACTTCTCCCGCGCAAACCGTCAGATCCCGGGTGCGTCACGCAACACGCGGATCTGACCACCGTCATGCGCCGGGATACCAGGGTGCGAGCGCTGCGTCGACTGCGTCGACTACCAACTCGTTGTCCAGCCTGGCACCGAGCATGAACCGCTGGAACAGCAGCGGACCGAGGATCTGGGCGACCAGTTGCCTGGCGTTCCACTGGACGCCAGGGCGGAGTTCACCGCGCTCGACGGCAGCGGTGAGCACGTCCGCCAGGTGCTCGTCGGCGCGGCCGAACATCTCTTCTCGGACACGCCGCACGCCCTCGTCCCGCTCCGCCCGCTCGATGACCGTGGCGATGACCGAAGCGGAGACAGGCTGGTTGAGCCAGTCGGCCTGCTGCTGCAGCTGGGTCACCAACTGGTCGCGGACCGGGCCGTCGTCCAGCGTGAGCAGGGGGCGGGCGCCGTGGGCCACGGCGTCGAGGAGGAGGGATTGCAGGTCGGGCCAGTGCCGGTAGACGGTGGCCCGTCCCATTCCGGCACGCTCAGCGACCGCCGCATGGGTGACCCGTTCCGGTCCTCCTTCGACGAGGAGTGCGGTGGCAGCGGCCAGGGCGGAAGCACGGCTGCGGAGGGCGCGGGGGTCGTTGCTGTTCCGGGGCACTTGGCTGCCTCTCTCACACATCAATTTGTGAGACGTATTGACTCACAACTCCTCTTCGATACATACTGTCTCACAGATGACGGGCAAGAGTCCAAGGAGGCATCACATGTCCATGAGCGAAAACGCCATCGCCCTCCGCTTCGCCGACCGGGCCACCGCCTACCAGGCGCTCAGCGACCTCAAGCACCTGACCTCCGCCACCACCGAGGTCCGCGGCGCGGTCCTGATCGAGCGCCTGGAAGACGGCACGGTCCGCATCCCCGAGGGGCTGGAGACCAAGGCAGGACGTAACACAGCCGTCGGCGGGCTGGTGGGCTCACTGGTCGGCATCCTCGGCGGCCCCCTCGGCGTACTGATGGGCTGGGGCATCGGCGCGGCGATCGGCTCGGGCTACGACTACAAGCGGGTCACCGAGGCCACCGGCGCCGTCGGCGCGTTCACGCCGCACGTCCCGCCGGGGGGCACGGCCGTCCTCGCCGAGGTGCGGGAGTCCGACACTCAGGCACTGGATTTGCTGGCCATGCGCTACGACGCCGTCCTCGAGCGCCGCCCGGCCGACTCGGCTCGGACCGAACTGAAGGCCATGGAGGAAGCCGCGGACCGGATCAGGAAGGAGGAGGCGAAGCAGGAGCGCAGCCGCAAGCATGCCGAGGCCGAGCAGAAAATCAAGGGCCACGTCACAACGCTGAAGCAGAAGATCACCGCGTAACCGGCGCGAGCGGCCCGGACACGAAACGGCGCCACCCCGACTCCCCGCACCCTGCACGATCCGGGCGGGCCCGATATGGGCCCGCCCACACGGCTGTGTGCGCCGCGCCGTGACGTGCAATTCCACATCCCGCACCAGCGACCAGCGTTCGGGCTGCCAGTCACATGAGCACGTTCCGGGTAGCTGCGTTCCGCGTCAGTTTCCAGTCATGGCCTCCGCGGGCTGGTCGGGCGTCGCGTCGGAGTCGACGTCGTTGCCGTTGCCGTTGCCGTCGGCGAGTTCCTTCTCGGGGAGGAGGGTGGGTACGAGTCCGGGAACGACCACGGGCACCAGGTAGCGGAACACCGGTGTCAGGGCGTGCTGGCAGGAGAGGATCACCGCGTCCTGGACGTTGTCGGGGAGGGAGTGGACCAGCGCCGGAGTGGGCGAGCGGGTGTCGCCCACCGCGCCCGGCGGAGGCGCCACTGAGGCGGTCGCCAGCTGGTCGGTGAGGCGGTGGGTGAACACCGCGCCGACACCCGAGGTGTCGAGGGTGGCGCCGATCTCGCGGAAGAAGTCGTGGGCGGAGGTCGCGGTGCCCGCATCAGTGCCGGGGTCGCCGAGGCGGCCGTAGACGGGCATGGCGACAGCATCGCGGCCATGCGGGCGGCGAATACGAGGCCGAAGTGGCGCGGAGTGCCGGAGGAGCTCTGCTCCCCGCCTCCACGGCCGGGGTTGAGTCGCTCAACGAGGCTCCTGACATCGAAAGTTGTGGAGAAGAGCACGTCACGCATCGGGACCGGGCTCGCGTAGGGCCGATCCGGCCGTCACGGGGGCAGCAGGGTGCGCAGGAGTTCCGCGGAGCGTTCGACGTACGGGACCGGGATTCGTCCGTCGCGCTCTGGGACTCCTCGCACGCCCAGCGCTCCAGGCCGGTGTGCATCGCGGTCAGGGCGAGGGCGGCGAGCAAGGCCGGCACCTCACCGTCGGGCCGTTGCTCGGCCGCTGCGCGACCGCCTCGGCGATCGAGCGCTGGAAGCAGTCGAAGCGGGTCGGCATCGCGGCCGGCAGGGCGGGGTGGCTGCGCGTGAGCGCGAAGACGGCGTGCGTCTCCTGACGTTGCGGCGCGTTGTCGGCCAGATCCCGTACCAGCAGCTGGGTCAGGTCCGCGAGTACTTCCCTGGGGTGCGCGGCTCCGCGCGCGATGAACTCCGCGGCCAACCCTTCGGGCAGCTCGGTGGGGCCTGGCAGTACGGCCGCTTCCTTGTTCGGGAAATAGTTGAAGAACGTGCGCGGCGAGACTTCGGCCTCCGCACTGATCATGTTGGCGGTGATCTTGTCGAAGCCATGTTCCCGAGCCAGCCACAGTGCGGCCGCATGGACATCTCGCCGCGTCTGCCGACGGCGCCGGACACGCAGACCGTTGGTGGAAGCCATGCAGGAACGTTCAACGAAAGAGAGAAAGATTCAACGAAACGCCGAACTCAAAGGGATCCAGGAGGCCGACCGGCATCGGCCGCTCAGCCCGTCTCCGCATCGCTGGAGATCTCGTTAAGGTAGTTGTAGATCGTGTAGCGGCTCACACCCAGCCGTTGCGCGATCACATCCACAGCCTCCCGGATGGCGAAGAACCCGCGCTGGTCCAGGTCGCGCACCACCTCCACCTTATGACTCTTCTTCATCAGGTGGAGCGGGACACCCACGTCCTCGATGGCTTGACGGATGATGCCGTCAGCGAGGTCGTCCACCGTGGCGGGGAAGGTTTCCACGGGCACTTCCGCGACCGATGCTCCCGTCGCGCCGTTGAAAGCGGTCAGTGCCTCCAGGACCTCCTTGGCCCGCTGGAGGTCGTGAACGTCGGAGTTGACACACAGACAGGCCACCGGAACGCCCGACGGGGTGCGGAAGAACATGCTCGAAGACCGCAGCACCAGCCCCTCCGCGGTCTCCGTACGGTAGTTGATCATGTCTTCGGGCTGATTCGAACGGAACGTGCGCAGACCGAGGTCGGTCGGCGGACCACCGACCTCACGGCCGGTGACGGCACCGGCGATGGCCGCGATCGTGTTCGGCATGCGGGTGAGGTCGTGCAGAACCACTTCCGTGCGCGGCTGGAGCGCCTTCGCCAGGGCAGGGACGATCGGGGCCACGATCTCGACCACCCGTGCGGCGTAGGCGCGTTGGCTCAGCGTGAACGCCATCCCCCTGCCGGAACCGGTCTCCTCGGTTGGGCGCTTGCGGGTTGGACGCGGATTGGCTGCCATTCCACAAAGTGTGGCAGTGGCAGGTCTGCGAAGTCAATGCGGTAGATCCCCGGAGAACCCAGCCGCACAGGGCTTCCATCGCTGCGATTTATGTGCAACTTTTTGTCGAGAACATCAACAGCAAGTTGACACTTCCACCGAGCTTGGCGCTGACAGACCCAGAAACGAGGTGCCCAGCATGTTCCTCGCATGCCCGCCGAGAGGAGGCCGGCCATGGTAGCGACCTTCGTTCTGAGACGCCTGGGGGCCGGCATCCTGCTCCTGCTGACGCTGAGCTTCCTCGTGTTCTGCCTGCTTGGCCTCAGCCCGGGCACACCGCTCCAAGCCCTGCTGGGGACCAGGCCGGCATCACCCGAGCTGGTCGACTCCCTCAACGCCCGCTACCACCTCGACGACCCTTTCCTGGTGCAGTACGGGCGATGGCTCGCGGGCGTCTGCGCACTCGACTTCGGGCAGTCGATCTCCGTGCAGAGCGACGCCCCGGTCGGGCAGATCCTTTCCGAACGGATGGCCCTGACCTTGCAGTTGGGGGGCTACGCCCTCGTTCTGATCCTGCTCGTCGGCATCCCGCTCGGCATGCTGGCCGGCATCCGGCGGGGGCGCCGCACGGACCGGGCCATCTCGGCGGGCGCGACCGTCGCCATCAGCGCACCGGCCTTCGTCCTCGCGATCGTCCTGCTCTACGTCTTCGGAGTCGCCCTGAGGTGGTTCCCGGTCTACGGGACCGGTACCGGCTTCGCCGAGCGCGTCTCGCACCTCACCCTGCCCGCTGTCGCCCTGGCGACCGTGCTGTCCGGCATTCTGGTCCGCCAGACCCGCGCCGCCATGCTCACGGCGGTGTCCCAGGACTTCATCACCTTCGCCAGGCTGCGCGGTCTCAGCCACGGCCGGGTCCTCGTGCGCTACGCACTGCGCAATGCCGCACTGCCCGTCGTCACCAGCCTCGGCCTCATCCTCGTAGCGGCTCTGACCTCCACGCTCTTCATCGAGCAGGTGTTCTCGCTGCCTGGAATCGGCACGCTGCTGCTGGCGGCGGTGACCAACAACGACGTGCCTGTCGTGCAGGGAGCGGTGCTGGTGCTCGGCGCCTCAGTCATCTTGACCAATCTCGCCGTGGACCTCCTGGGACTGGCACTGGACCCGCGGACGCGGTTCGCCGTGAAGGACGGTGCGTGATGGCCGAACTGACCGCTGTCGCCCAGACCGTGGAAGCACCCGAGCAGATCGAAGGGCGCCGACGGAAGCGACCGCCCATTCTGATCCTCCTGGCCGGGTCAGTCGCCGCGGCGATCGCCGTTCTGGTGGTGATCGGTCCATGGACCACTCCGTTCGACCCGACCCACCAGGATCTGATGAACACCGCGGCCGGCCCGGGAGGCGGCCACCCCCTGGGCACCGACAGCCTGGGCCGGGACGTACTGTCCCTCCTCCTCGCCGGAGCCCGCATCGCGGTCATCGGTCCGGTCATCGTCGCGGCGGGCGCCGTCCTCTTCGGTACGACGCTCGGCATGGCCGCGGCATGGAAGGGCGGATTCGTCGACTCCCTCATCAGCCGAGTCGCCGACCTCATGTACGCACTGCCCGGACTGCTCGTCATCGTGGTCATCGTCGGCGTGCTCGGCGGAGGTTACTGGCTCGCCGTCGGGGTGCTCCTGCTG
This sequence comes from Streptomyces graminofaciens, assembly GCF_030294945.1. Classification (NCBI taxonomy): domain Bacteria; kingdom Bacillati; phylum Actinomycetota; class Actinomycetes; order Kitasatosporales; family Streptomycetaceae; genus Streptomyces; species Streptomyces graminofaciens. Next base: position 2,514,461 of record NZ_AP018448.1, read on the forward strand.
CTGTCCCTGCCGACCGCGTTCCGCATGACGCGCAGCGTGGCGGCTGCCCAGGTACGCCTGCCCTACATCGAGGCGGCCCGGACACTGGGGCTGTCCGTCCCACGCATCGTCTTCCGCCACATCCTTCCCAACATCTTCCCCACGATCCTCGCCACCTTCCTGCTGGACTTCGTCGGAGCGCTCATCGGTCTGTCAGGACTCTCCTTCCTCGGCCTCGGCGCTCCCCCCGGAACACCCGACTGGGGATCCCTCCTCCAGGACGGCCAGAGCATGCTCACCGTCAACCCGTGGGTCTCCCTCGCCCCCGGCCTGCTGATCCTGCTGACCGCCACCAGCATCACCCTCCTGGGAGACTGGATGTACGACCGCTACTCCGCCCGAGGAGGACAACGGTGACGGGCATACAGCGGCAGTCGGCGGCGCCCCTGCTGTCCGTGCGCGACCTGCGGGTGAAGACCCGGCAGGGCCGGATCCTGCTCAATAGCACGAGCTTCGACCTCAGGGCCGGTGAAGTACTCGGCATCGTCGGGGAATCGGGCAGCGGCAAGACGATGACGGCCCGCGCGCTGGCACGTGCTCTGGCCGACGGTGTCTCGGCGGAGGGCGAAGTCGTCTTCGACGGCACTTCGTTGCTCGATATCAGCGAGCGTGAACTGCGTCCCCTGCGCGGGTCCCGCATCGCGATGGTGCTGCAGGATCCCTTCACGGCTCTCAATCCGCTGCAGACCGTTCGCGAGCACCTGCGCGAGTCGCTGGGGCCGGCCGTCCGCAGGAACAAGGCGGAAGCCCGTACCGAGGTCGCGCGGCGGCTGGCCGAGGTCGGTCTCGCGGCGGAGGTCGCCGACCGCTATCCGTTCCAGCTGTCCGGCGGCATGCGTCAGAGGGTGGCCATCGCCACGGCGCTCGCCCAGGACCCCGCGTTCCTCATCGCGGACGAGCCGACCACGGCCCTGGACGCGACCACTCAGGCACAGGTCCTCGAACTCCTGCGCACGCTGCAATGCGACCGCGGCATGGCACTGATCCTCATCACCCACGACCTCCGCGTCGCGTTCTCGGTGTGCGACCGGATCATGGTGATGTACGCGGGAACCGTTCTGGAGCACGCGCCGGCCGAGCAGATGGCGCGTCGGCCCCGTCATCCGTACTCGCTCGGTCTGATGCTGGCGGAACCGCCGGTCAACCGCTATCAGGAACGCCTCGCCTCGGTTCCCGGAAACGTGCCGCCGGCCCACTCCGTCACACAGACCTGCGCGTTCGCGGACCGATGCCAGTGGCGCCGTGACGCGTGCACCTCGGGCCCGCCACTCCTGGCCGAGGTGAGTGCGCCAGGCGCTGTTGTCGAGCACCACTCGGCATGTGTCCGCGCCGCGGACCTGAGCGACGAGCTGGACGCCGCGATACGTTCCCGGTCCACCACCGCGGACGAGCCACCCGTACGCGGTCTCGGCGCGCCACTGCTGCAGGTCAGGGCGTTGAGCAAGACCTTCCGAACGGCCTCCCTGACCGGCCGGCGCAAGGAGAACGTCGCACTCGCGGACGTCACGTTCGAGATAGCCGAGGGCGAGTCGCTGGGCCTGCTGGGGGAGACCGGATCGGGCAAGACGACGACGGCTCGGTGCGTCCTGGGTCTGTCCACCCCCACATCCGGCGCCATCGAGCTCGACGGGTTCGACATCAGTGACTACCGGCGACTCTCCCGCGAGCAGCGCGCACGGGTACGCCGTCTTGTCCAGGTCGTCTTCCAGGACCCCTACGCGTCGCTGAATCCGTCGATGACGATCGAGACGGCTCTGGGAGAAGCCATCACGGCCGGTGGAGCGGGCGTTCACGGCGCACCCGGGACGGTTGCCGAGCTGCTGGACCTCGTCGGTCTGCCACAGATCCACGCTCGACGCCGCCCCAGTGCCCTGTCCGGCGGTGAGCGACAGCGCGTCGCGATCGCCCGGGCGCTGGCGGTACGGCCCAAACTGCTCATCTGCGACGAGCCGGTGGCCGCGCTCGACGTCTCCGTCCAGGCCCAGATCCTCGAACTGCTCCGTGACATCCGCACCCGCTACGGCACCAGCATGCTCTTCATCACCCACGACCTGTCAGTCGTACGTCAGATGACCGATCGGACCCTGGTCCTCAAGGACGGCACGATCGTCGAAGCAGGCGACACCGCTCAGCTCCTGGACGCTCCGCGGCACCCCTACACCAAGAGTCTGGTCGCCTCCGTGCCCGGCCCCCGAGCCGCCACGGTCGACACCACCTCGGGTGACGGCTCGCGGGAGCCCTCCCGCAAACCCTGACGCGCTCCCGCCCAGTCGTTGCCCCTCCCCCTGTTCCCAGGAAGGAACTCCCTCCTCATGCTCAACAGACGATCACGACGCACGGCGCCCACCGTCCTGGGCGGTCTGCTTCTGATGAGCCTCACGGCCACCGCGTGCGCCGGAACAGACACCACCGACGACGGTGCCGCGGCAAAGCTGACCGACGACGACATACCCACGTTCACGTTCGCGCTTCCCTCGCAGCCTCCCGGCTACGACAAGGCGACGAGCACCCAGCCGGTGGTCACCGGCAGCTTCATGTCCCTGGTCACGGAGCCGCTCGAGCGCGTCGCACCGAACGGCTCCTACATCCCGGCCCTCGCCGAGAAGGTCGTCCAGCCCGATTCCAGGACCATCGTGTACAAGCTCCGCTCGGGGGTGAAGTTCTCCGACGGCGAGCCGCTCACCGCTGAGGACGTCGCCTGGAGCCTGACGCACACGGCGACCCCGCCCGCGCAGACCTCTGCGAGCGTTCGTGGCTTCTCCAGCGCGAAGGTGACCGGGGATCTCGAGGTGACGGTGAAGCTCAGTGCCGCGATACCCACGGCCAGGGCCGGGCTGGCAGGCGCGACGCTCGTCCAGGAGAAGAAGTTCGCCACGGCTCACGCCTCGAAGCTGGGTACCAGTGCCGCGATCCCTGTCGGCACGGGTCCCTACGAGGTCACCTCGGCCAATGCCTCCGGCGTCACGCTCACTCGCAGGGACGGCTACTGGGGCAGCAAGCCAAAGGTCAAGAAGCTCAACCTCAAGGTGATCACCGACGACAACAGCGCCCAACTGGCCATGCGCTCGGGCGACGTCGACATGCGCGTGCTGACCAATGTCAAGTCGGCGCCGCAGTGGCGCGCCGTGCCGGGCACCCACGTCTACTCCGCAGCCTCCGACGCGGTCAACTTCCTCGCGATGGACGTGACCAAGGCTCCCTTCGACGACGTGCACGTACGCAGGGCGGTCGCCTACGCGACGGACATCCCGGGCCTGGTGAAGGCCGCCTGGGGAGGTGAGGCGACACCGCTCAAGGGCTTCCTGCCGGCCAAGAACCTCGCCGGGGTGGCCGGCGGCAACGAGGCGGCGCAGAGGTTCCTCGACTCCCTGCCCAGTCAGGCCATCGACCTGAAGAAGGCCAAGGCGGAACTGGTCAAGTCCGGTCACGCCGACGGGTTCAGCACCACGATCGAGTACATCGACGCCGTGCCGGCGACCAAGGCGCTGGCACTGTCGCTCCAACAAAACCTCAAAACCTTGGGCATCGACGTCACCGTCAAGTCCGTCACCCTCAACGCCTGGTCCGCCAAGTTCTACGAGCACAAGCTGACCGGCATCTCCCTGGCCTTCGGTTTCACCACCTCAGGCACGGATCCGGCTTCTCTGCTCGGCTCTGCGGTGGGCAAGGAGAACATCGGCCCCCAGAAGGTCAACATCGCCAACTTCACCACCCCCGAGGTCGAGAAGTCGCTCCCCGTGGTGAACACGGCGGGTACCGACGCCACCCGTTGGGACGCCACGCAGACACTGCTGACCCAGATCGCCGACCAGGTTCCCTACGTACCGCTCGCCGCACAGGACTTCCTCATGGCTGTCGGCAAGGGGTTCGCCTCATCCACCGGAAAGGTCACCGTCGACGACTACTTCGACGGCCGGTGGGCGCTGAACCTCCGGGCCACCCAGGCCAAGTGAGGACCAGCTGATGACGCTGTCCGCCGACTCCCACCGCAGGTTCGTGCAGGAGGCTTTTCCGGAGAAGCCGTCCTGTGCCTACCTCGACACGGCTTCTGTGGGCCTGGTGCCCGAGGCGGTGCGAACCGCCGTCGGCGCGTGCTACGAGGCGCTCGGCGCGGGGGTCCGCGGGATGGCACGCACCCGCTCCGCCGTCGAGCAGACCAGGGAACTGCTGTCCTCGGAGTTCAACTGCGCCCCCCAGGACATCACCTTCGCCTCCTCCACCGGCGAGGTCGTCAACGCCGTCGCCCGCGCCATCACGTGGCGGGACGACGACGAGGTGCTGGTCCTCGCGGACGAGTTCCCCACCACGCTCCTCCCCTGGAGCAGGCTTCCGGGAGTACGTCTGGTCACGGTGCAGCCGGGGCCGGACGACGACCGCCTCGGCGCCCTCCTCACGGCGATCAACCCGCGTACCCGGCTCGTGGCGGTCTCCCACGTCAACTCCGTAACGGGCACCCTGATCGACCTCACGGCGCTCGGCCGAGCCTGTGCCCAGGCCGGCGCTCTGCTGCTGTGCGACGCCGCCCAGTCCGCCGGGGTCGTCCCCGTCGACGCGAACGACGTGGATTTCCTCGTGGCCACCGGCTACAAGTGGATGCTCGCCGGGTTCGGCATCGCCTTCGTCATCACCAAGCCGACGGTTCGGGAACACCTCTCCCCCACGCTCCTGGGACACGGCAACATCCCGCCCTCGCACGAGTTGGCCGTAGGTACCCCGAACCTGAGTGGCATCCACGCCCTCGGCGCCGCCGCGCGACTGCGTCACACCATAGGCCTCGAGAGCATCTCCCGCAGGGCACACGACCTCGCCGACCGCATCCGGGCCGAGGCGGCCGACCTGGGTCACGCCCTCGCGTCCCACGACGGCCAGGGAACGATCGTCAGTCTCAGACTGTCCGCCGACGCGGCCGACGAGCTCGTCGCGCGGCTCGGGCACGGTGGCGTCGTCACCGCGCAGCGCGGCGGCAACCTGCGCGTCTCACCCCACTTCTACACGCTGGACAGCGAGGTCGACGCGTTGCTCGGCGCTCTGTCCAGCACTTCTCCCACGGCGACCTGAAAGGGACGACAGTGTCCAAGCGGATCATCCAGAACGGTTCCTCGCTGGGCCCCTACTCGCAGGCGGTCATCGTCGGCAACCACTGCTACGTGGCCGGTACCGGCGGCTTTCTCCCCGGCACATCCCAGCTGGTGGAAGGAGGCAAGGAAGCAGAGATCCGGCAGACCATGAAGAACCTCGAAGCCGTCATCGGTGAGGCCGGGTACAGCATGTCGGACATCGTCAGCGTCACCGCCTACCTGCGTGACGTCTCCGACTGGCCCACGTTCAACGAGATCTACTCCACCTGCTTCGAGCCGGAATCCGCCCCTGCCCGAGCCGTGGTGGGCGTGGCCGAGCTGCCCGCCGGAGCCAACCTCGAGGTCACCTGCGTCGCCGTCCGTGAGGACACCGCCTGATGCCGGCAGCCGGCCACACTGAGCGGTTCACCTACTTCGGGGCGGGAGAGCGGTGCGGCGAGCTCGTCGTGACACACCACCCCGACGGCGAACTCCGCACCGACTTCGCCGTGTCCAACAACGGCCGCGGGGCCGAACTGCACGAACGAATCTCCGTCGGCGAAGACGGGCAGCTGCCCCACCAGTGGACGGTGGAGGGCACCTCGCTGATGGGTGGTCAGGTACAGGAACGCTTCGTCACCGACGGCCTCACTCAGACGTGGACGAGCCAGGCCGAGGCCGGCGAGCACTCCGGCACACCCAGGCTGTACCTTCCGGCGGACTCAAGCCCCTACAGCACCTGGATAGCGGCCCGGGCGGCGCTGGCCGCGGGCGGTTCGGTGGAGGCACTGCCCCACGGCCATGTCCGGACCGATCTGCTGCACAGCACGCAACTCGACGGTCCTGGGGGGCCGGTGCCCGTCGATGTCCATGCCGTCAGGGGCATCGCCCTGACGCCGGAATACGTCCTCACCGACGCCGAAGGCGAACTGATCGCCTGTCTCGCCATGGGCAGCGACCTGGTCCGTGCCCCCTTCGAGCAGCAGTACCCCGCACTGGCGAAGCTGGAAGGCACTCTCACGCGTGCCTACCTGCACCAGGTGCAAGAGCGGATCCGCCACCGGTTCGACGCGCCGGTCCGCATCCGCGCCGTCCGCGTCTTCGACCCTGACCGCCTGACCCTCACCGAACCCATGTCGGTCACGATGTTCCGCGACCGGATCACCGGCATGGCACCGGACGAGGAGAGCGTGGCGGTCGCCGGGGAAGTCGTCATCGACGGCGCTGGGGGCACCCTGGTGGCCGGGCTGCACGACATGCACGCCCATGTGCGGCCGATCGACGGCCTGTTCTATCTCGCCGCAGGTGTCACGACCGTCCGCGACATGGGCAACGCCAACGAGGCACTGCTGTCGTTGACCGCCAGCTGGGACACGGGCGCCATCGCCGGACCCACCGTCGTGCCCTCGGGGTTCATCGAGGGCCGCAGCCCGCACTCCGCACTGTTCGGGTTCATCCCCGAGACCCTCGAGGAAGCACTGGACGCGGTCCGCTGGTACGCCGCACGCGGCTACCACCAGATCAAGATCTACAACTCCATGAATCCCGACTGGGTGCCGGCGCTGACCGCGGAGGCACACCGCCTGGGCCTGCGGGCCGTGGGTCACATCCCGGCCTTCACCACTCCCGACCGGATGATCGAGGCGGGCTACGACGAGATCACACACGTCAACCAGCTCATGCTGGGCTGGCTCCTGGACGAGGGAGAGGACACCCGCACACCGCTCAGGCTCACCGCCATGACGCGCGCCAAGGACCTCGACCTGGACTGTGACGCGGTCCGGCACACCCTGAAACTGATGCGGGAGAGGAACATCGGCCTCGACACCACTGCCGTCATCGTCGAACGGCTCATGCTCAGCCGCGCCCGGACGGTCCTGTCGGCCGACGCTCCGTTCCTGAGCCACATGCCCGCCGGTTACCAGCGTCAGCGCAAGCGCACCTACGTCCCCTTCACCAGCGAGGACGACCTGAGCGAGTACGACACGTCCTTCCCTGTGGTCCTCAAGGTCCTGAAGCGCCTGCACGATCACGGCATCGCTCTGTGGCCCGGAACCGACGACTCCACAGGCTTCACCGTCCACCGCGAACTCGAACTCTATGTGGAGGCCGGGCTCCCGGCCGCGGAAGTGCTGCGCATCGCCACCCGCGACTGTGCCGATCACCTCGGCCTGGGACACAGCCACGGCCGCGTCGAACCCGGCAGGAACGCCTCCTTCGTGCTGCTGGACGGCGACCCCCTTGAGGACATCAGCGTGGTCCGCGACGTCCGCATGGTCGTCAAGAACGGGGACGTCTACTACCCGCACGAGATCTACACGGAACTCGGGATCAGGCCCTTCAGTACGCCGCCGACCGTCATTCAGGGTGACGGCTCATGACCGCACAGCCGTGATCAAGGAGAACAGATCGTGACAACAACGCTGTGGACAGGGCTGCCCCAACTCGTCAAGGATCTGCAAGTCCTGTACCAGGACCTGCACCAGAATCCCGAACTGCCCTTGCAGGAACACCGCACCGCCGAACGCGTGGCCCAGAGGCTGCGCATGCTGGACTACGAGGTCACCGAGCAGGTGGGCGGGACAGGCGTCGTGGGCGTACTCCGGCGCGGCGAGGGCCCCGTCGTGATGCTGAGATCGGAACTCGACGCCCTCCCCCTGTTGGAGAAGACCGGGCTGCCCTTCGCCTCCACCGTGCGGGCGACAGGGCTCGACGGGCTGGAAACACCGGTGATGCACGCGTGCGGTCACGATATGCACATCACGTGCCTGATCGGCGCGGCGACCCTGCTCGCCCAAGCCACCGCCGCTTGGTCCGGCACCCTGATGCTGGTGTTCCAGCCGGCAGAGGAACTCGCCTGCGGCGCACAGAACATGGTGGACGACGGCCTCTTCGAACGCTTCCCCACACCGAACGTCGTGCTCGGGCAACATGTCATTCCCACCCCGGTCGGAACCATCGGCTACGGGTCCGGCGCCATCATGGCCGCCATGGACGCGGCGCAAGTCGTCCTGCACGGCCGTGGCGGACATGGATCCCGCCCGGAGACCACGGTCGACCCCGTTCTGATGGCGGCGCACATCGTCACCCGGCTGCAGGGCGTGGTCTCGCGCGAGATCGCCGCTTCCGAGGCCGCGGTGGTGACGGTCGGACGGCTCGCCGCGGGTACCAAGGACAACATCATCCCGGACACCGCCGAGCTGGGAATCAGCGTCCGGAGCTTCTCCACCAGCACGCGAACGACCATACGCCGGGCCATCGAACGCATCATCCGCAGTGAAGCCGACGCCAGTGGGGCACCCCGGCCCCCGGAGGTGACGTGGACGATCGCGGCCCCGGTGACCGAGAACGACCCCGATGCCACCGCCATCACGATCGCGTCTCTCATGTCGCACTTCGGTGAGCAGCGCATCACCGTGATGCCTCCGGTCACGGGCAGCGAGGACGTCGGTGTCTTCGGCGCGGCCTGCAAGGCTCCCACCGTCTTCTGGTTCCTCGGCGGCCTCGACCCGGCCGACTTCGCCGCCGCCGTCGAGGAAGGCAGACAGGACAGTCTGCCGACCAACCACTCACCGCACTTCGCCCCCGTAGTAGAGCCCACCCTGCACACCGGTATTCAAGCGCTCGTCGTAGCCGCGACGGCGTGGCTCGGTGCGCCGGACGAAAGGTGATCCCCATGTGCCGTCCCACCCTCCGGGTGACTCTCACACCGTGCCTGGCCGGGAACGCGGCATCTGGCGTGCGGGTCACTTATGCCATCGGCGGACTCCGGTTCGCAGCCGGCCAGGCCCTGTGCAAGCTCCCCGAAGTTCTCTTCGGGGTGGAGGCGGCCAAGGTCGCCTCCGACGGCATCCGCGCCACCGATGACCTCGGCGTCATTCCGCTCACCCACACCCTGGACGACCCCACGCCCTCCTTCACCTACCGGCGCTGGACCGTGCAGAGGGACACCCGAGGCGACGTGACGGTGGACTACGTCGCACCCGTACGCATCGTCGACGCCACCACCGCCAACGGTCCCCTCTTCGACCTGCGCGCCGAGGGCGCTGGCATCAGCGGCGCCGGCATCAGCTTCCTCGCCCTGCCCGAACTGGAGGCAACCTTCGACACCGAGGTGCGCTGGGACCTCAAGGAACTCCCCTCCGAAGCCCGCGGGGTCAGCAGCCACGGTGAGGGCACCGTACGCCGCACCACCACCCTGGAATCCGTCGCCTGCACCTTCTTCATGGCCGGCGTCCTGCATTCCCACCCGCCAGAGCCGCACCCGACCTTCGGCATGTTCTGGCTCTCCCCGCCGACCTTCGACGCAGCCCTGATCGGCCGACAGAGCCGGATCCTCTACGAGGAGATGTGCCGGTTCTTCCGCGAACCGGCCCCCGGCTTCCGCGTGTTCGTCCGGAAGCATCCCTACCGCGGCCTCGGCGGAAGCCTCCTTCCCGGCTCACGCGGCTACATGTTCGGGTGGAGCGACTCCGAGACACACACGATCGAGGAGCTGACGCGGCTGCTTGCCCACGAAACGGTCCACAACTGGCCACTGTTGGACGGATGGGAAGATCCCAGTCAGGTGAGTTGGTACAACGAGGGAGTCGCCGAGTATTACTCGATTTTCCTCCCGCACCGAGTCGGCCTGATCAGCGATGAGGCCTTCCTCGACTCACTCAACCAGCGAGCCCGGGGCTACTACGGAAACCCGCTGCAGACCCTCACCTCGGCAGAAGCCGCCGAGCTCTACTGGAAGGACTGGCGCGCCCAGAGGGTGCCGTACGGCCGCGGGCTGTTCCACCTGATCGACATGGACCACCGCATTCGGCAAGCCACACACGGGACGCGGAGCCTCGACGACGTGGTTCTGGCTCTTCTGGAACGCAAGCGCGCGGGCCACAAGGCCACCCTCGAGGACTGGACGACACTCGTCACCCAGGAAGTGGGGGATGCCGCGCGAACAGCACACGAGGCCATGATGTCCGGGGAGTGGATCCTCCCGGACCTCGACTGCCTCATGCCGTACTTCCAAGCCAAGGAAGTCGAGATCCACCAGCTGGACGTCGGCTTCGACTACAGCAGCTTCAAGGCCGGCATCGTTTCCGGCATCGTCCACAGCGGTCCTGCGGCGAAGGCCGGCGTACGCGAAGGCGACACCATCGTGCACGCTCCGCCGCCAGAGAGGATAAACGCGGGGAGGCTGACGGACATATCCCTGACACTCCGGAGAGGAAGCGACCTCGTCGACGTTACGTACGAGCCGCTGGGCCGGCAAGTGAAGGGCATGGTCTGGCAGAACGGGGCTGTCAGCTGAGGTGATTAACTGCAGCCCGGGTGGTGCTCGCAGCCGGTGAGTCGGGCCCGGGCCTCGCCCCGCGACCACTGCCCGCGCTCCACCGGCACCCCCCTGACCGACCGTCTGAAGGCTCCGAGACGGCTGGTGTCGCCGATGGCAGAACGGGCTGGGCATCCCGAGCCTGCGCGGCCGCGACTGCCTCGTGAGTTTCAGTGCCTCATCGGCCCGCCATCGGCCAGGTCGAAGAGTCGCGTGAGGGCATTCACTGTGCGGCAGGGGTGGGCCCTGGCTATGGCAACACACGCCGTTGCGTGTCCGTAGTCAGAGAAGCGGTATTGATGAGGTCCTCGTGGCACATCGGAAGCAAGCAGGTCAAGGAGAGTCTGGGCCTGAGCCAGCGTTCCTCTCGCCCCAAGAGCACAGGCGCTGCGTGCGGCCTGATATGTGAGGTGCCGAAGTGGGGATTCCATCAACTTGCCCGTTCTGCCGCGCTCAGTCAGAGCCAGCAGTGCGGTGAGATGGGCGACGGCCGTGTCGTCATCGAGTAGGTCTGCCTGCGCCGCAATCAGCGCCGCACGGGCGTGCAGCGTCCACCACGGCGCATCGATTAGAGGGCAGGGCCTCGGACTCGCTTGCCCAGTTACCCTTTAGGCGCCAGCCGAATCCAGACAACCTCATCCAACGCGTCCGCGCCCTGGGTATACACGCAGATGAAGTCCCGCGGACGCATGAGGTAAGAAGACATCCGTGACCGAACCGCCCCAGACCGCCACCCAGCACGCGTTTATCGCCCTCGCGCCGCCCGACGATGCGAAGAACGAGCTGGCACACGCGCTGAGCCCGGCCTACGCCGCCTATCCCAACCTGCGCTGGAACCGCATCGAAGACTGGCACATCACTCTGGCCTTCCTGGGCGAGCTGCCGGTGCAGGCCATCGAGCGGCTTCGTTCACCCCTCGCCGACCTGGCGGCTTCCCGCCCCTCTCTCGAACTGGCACTGCTCGGTGGCGGACACTTCGACGAGCGAGTGCTGTGGAGCGGCGTCGCGGGCGATCTCGACCAACTGCACGAGCTGAGCGAAGCGGTACGGGCGCGGATCAGGGACTGCGACGTCGCCTTCGCCGAACGCCCGCTGCGTCCCCACCTCACGCTGGCCCGCGCTCGCCGCTACGACAACGCGTCCGTAACGTCGGCGGCCGCAGGCCTCGACGGCGTCAGCGGACGCCCTTGGCAGACCGCACGTCTCCACTTGGTCGGCAGCACGGCAAGTGGCCACCCGGGCCCGCGGCGCTATCAGGACATCGACGCATGGACCCTGGTCACTGGGCAAAGGCATCGCCCCGCAACCGTCACAGACTGCACCGCATGAGCACGAAGACGGTTCGGGCCCTGCCATGATGCCTGCTCGACCCCACGCGCCCTGAACCCACTCAGACGGTCACCCCGCCGGTCAGGAGGCGGGCCAGCACATGCTCCTCTTAGCAGATGTAGGCCCAAGGTAACCAACCGCGCACGACGGGCGTCGTCGACCCTGCTCCGGCGAGATCCGTTGTGCAGTTTTCCGGAGAATATGCGCCATTTCGACCCCGGCCTCACACTCCGACGCCACAGGCCGGACCAAGATCCGGACCAGGCACGGCCCAACTCGGCTCAGCCGCAGTCAAGTCCACCCATAGCCTCAGGTCAGAGGCTATGGCGAGCCTGTACCACCAGCAGACGAAGAACCTCCTGGTGTCGTACTCGCCGAAGAAGCTGGGCTTCTTCTAGACGCACGAAAAAAGGCGCCTGACCTGGGTTTTCACCCGTCAGGCGCCTTTCGCTCAGCCGCTCTCGACCGCGCGGCGACCGCGAGTGCCGCTGCCGCGGTCCGGTCCTCCGGCGGCGTCCCGGTCAGCGGCCACGTCATCGGCGCCGAGTCGGCGCCCGTGCCGCAGGCAGTCGTCACCCTGATCTCGCTGGGCGGGCGGCAGGTGGGCCGCGTGGTGACCCACCCGGACGGTTCGTACACGGTGGACGCGCCGGGCGCGGGCAACTACGTACGCCAGGACGGCGGCTATGCCTTCACCGACCTGGATGGCGGCGAGTACACGGCCATGGCGGCAGGCCACCCGCCGAAGGTCACCAACCGAGGCTGACCGTCCATTCCTTCGGCATCCGCGGGTTGACCAGCCGCCGGCCGAGCGTGGTCGAGACCGCGGTGACGTCGTCGGCCGGGAACGGTTTCGCCGACTTGGGCAGCACCCACGGCGCACGCGTCATCGACTCCACGCCACCGGTCAGCACCACCTCGGCGTCGCCGGACTCGATCGTCGGGCTCGCGGTCATCGCCACGTCGAGGCTGGAGCCGCACAGCCGGTTGACCGTGGTGCCGGGCACGCTCACGGCATACCGCGCCCGGCGTGTGGCGATCTCCTCGGTCACGAAGACGTCCAAGTCGAGCCGACCCTGGTGGTCGAGGTCGATGAGTATCGCGGACGTCGCGGGAGGGAAGGCAGTCGCCGTACCAACTCGATCAGCGGGACCTCCGCCTGGGTATGACTCCGCCGCATTCGAGGGGCGATCCACGAGTGTCAGGACGGGCACATTCATCGGGTCCGACCGGCCGACCGGCCTGGCAGACACAGCGAAGCCATCGGGCGTGCACGTGACCTGCCGGCACGTGGCCAATGGTTGCGCCTCGGAAGGCGCGAGGCCGCGGTGCCGACGCTGCACCGGAGTCGAGACAGACGATCCGTGAGTGACCGCGGCGGAACGACGCAGAGCCGATCCCTCACATGCGAAGCGCGGCTCGTGATCACTGCTTCGTCCGACCTCGGCGTGACTCCGGCGTACATGCGCTTCGGCTACGAACTCCAGCTCACCTGTCCGCGTGGGCAGCGTCATCATCACATCGATCTGGGGCGACGTTCGAGGGAAAGGCGGCGCGTGGTCGCGCGGCGCGAGGTCAGGCACGCCGAGAGGCACACGCGAGTCAGCCATACCCATGGTTCGCGGCGACTCCCAGCGAGGCTCGACACTGCCGCCGTACCGACCAGGAGGAAGACCTACGCGACGATCTTCGCGACGGAGTCGCGAGCCTGATTCGCGATGCGGTCGTCAGTGACGTCGTCCGCCCCGCCCACGCCGATGGCGCCGATGACCTCCCCGTCGGCCGTCACGATCGGCACACCGCCGGCGACCGCCAGAAGGTTGGAATCGACCAGGTGGGGAGGCGCCACCTGCATCCGAGGGGATGCGGCGAAGGCCGCGAACTTGTCCGTCGGGACACCGCTCACGGCCGAGGTGTAGGCCTTGCGTCGCGCGGTCTCCACGCTGAGAAGGCCGACGCCGTCGTCACTGAGAAGAACCTTCGTGACGCCACTTCGGTTGACCACGACAGCGCACACCTTGTGCCCGTCAGCCCTTCCTGCTTCCAGAGCGGCAAGTGCGGCGCCGTGCGCGATCTCGTAGCTGAGCGGCTCTCGCATTGAGCGGTTCCTTCCCTGATGACCGGAACGGTCAACCGGCCGTCTTCCGTGGAGTCCTCGGTCACCTTCGGCGCGGACGATCGCTGATTCCGGAGGCGCTGGGAGCCCGCTCAGTATGTCGCCACCCAACGCGAATGTGAAGCGATCCTCGCATTCGCATCAGGGCTCGGAGGTTACCGCGCCGACGCGCCGAGCAGGTACGGACAGGCGATATCCACCAGCTCATCGGTGAGTTGACGCCACGTCAGCGGCCGTTCGGACTCGAATTGTTCACCGTGCAGCACGCGGTTCATGCAGGCCCCGTACACCAGGCGATAGACGACATCCAGACGCAGTTCCGGCTCCGGCCCGTCGATCATGGGCACGATCGGCTCCAGGAATCGCCGGAAGACATGGCCGGCGTCGATGCTGGCCTCGGACCCGATGCGAGCCACTGCGGGATCGGTGGTGCCCGCGGTGATGAAGACGCGCATCAGGCGCGCGTGCGCTTGAAACGTCTCGGTGAGCCCGGCGACCGCCGAGGCGACCAGCACGGTCGGATCTGTGTGCAGCGGAGTGAAGCGGCGAATGATGTCATTGCGAAACTGATCGATCATGTCGTACTGCAGAGCCGCGATCAGGCGGTCCTTGCCGGCGAACCGTCGGTAGACGCTGCCGACCGAGACGCCCGCCCGAGCAGCGACGGCCGCGACAGTGAGCGCCTCGGTGCCGCCCTCTTCGAGGAGGGCCGTACCTGCCTCCAGGATCCGCTGCTGGGTCAGCCGACTGCGCGCCTGCTGCGCCGGCGGCAGCTCGAGTGACGGTTCGCTACTCACCGCCCAAGCGTATACGCCGACGGCATCCGCTCCGGCGGCCCCCGCACCTTGCGCTGCCGGGCCGTGGAGAGCGGCGCGATCAGGTCGGCGGGCGAGCGGCACACATGGGCGGCACCAGGCTCGACCGGCCCGCAGCCGAGGCCCCCCGTCGGGTTACCGCCCTCTCGCGATCAAGGGGGTGCCTGAACAAGACCCTTGACGGTCCGCGAGAAGAAATGCGAATGTGAATCACGTTTTATTTTCGAGGGTTGCGCATGGTGATGCCCTCGCAGGTGATCGCTCCACAGCACCTGCGCGCGCCACCGGCTGTGCGCCCGAGCCGCACGGGAGACAGAACGATGACCACCACTCCAGAGGTCGACAAAGGCACCGCTTACGGTCGCCCGAAGCCCTCGTACAACGCCCGCCTCCGCGAAGTCGGGCCCCGTACGCCCATGGGCGAGGCACTGCGCCGCTACTGGCAGCCGATCGCCAGCTCGGAAACGCTCCTGGCCGGCGCCCTGCCGCAGAAGACCCGCGTACTGGGCGAGGACCTGGTCGTGTTCCGGGACGGGCAGGGCAACCCCGGTGTCGTGATCGAGCGCTGCACCCACCGCGGCGCCAGCCTCTTCTACGGGCGGGTCGAGGACGACGGCATCCGCTGCTGTTACCACGGCTGGAAGTTCGACGTGCAGGGCCACTGCATCGAGCAAGCGTGCGAGCCGGGCCTGGGGCGCAGGCGTGACGCCGCCCGTCAGCCGTGGTATCCGGTCGCGGAGCGCTACGGCCTGGTCTTCGTCTACATGGGCCCGCCCGAGCTCAAACCCGAGCTCCCCCGCTACGACGCGCTGGAGGATCCCGCTGAGGACGAGAAGTACTTCGCCAGCTGGCCGGTCCCGCACGCCGCGGTCCTCGGCATGCCGGCGGACTTCAGCTGGCTCAACATCTACGAGAACTCCGCCGACCCGACGCACGTCACCTGGCTCCACTCCACGCACAGCGGGTATCAGATGCTGGGCACCGGCACCTTCGGCTACCCCGAGAACTTCTTCGACCCGGCCACCATCGCCGAGCGCCTGACATACGAACGCACCGACCACGGTGTGAAGTACACCCAGCGGTTCGAGGTCGAGGGCGAGGACGGCGAGGTCACCGAGTACGGCTTCGCGGTCGAGCAACAGCTTCCCAACGTCTTCGGCCTGCCGGACTACGTGAAGGTGACCCCCGACGAGCGCCCGGACCAGTTGCTGTGGGTCGTGCCCTCCGACGACACCAGCCACCGGCTCTTCTTCTCGATCCGCACGAACGATCCCGAGCGCATGGTCCGCTTCGTGATCGGCATCACGCAGAACGGCAAGCAGAACCACGAGCTGACCGATGAGGAGCGCCAGCGATTCCCCGGTGACACGGAGGCCCAGGGCTCGCAGGGAGCGATCACCCTGGACTCAGAGGAGACCCTGGCCACCGGAGACCGTGGCGTCGTCATGCTGCGACGCATGCTTCTCACGATGGCCGACGACGTCGAGGCCGGGCGCGACCCGATCAACATCATCCGCGACGCGTCGGAGGTCCACCGCACCCAGTCCGGCCTCTTCACCATCGGCAAGCGCCCGGCGGGCGACAACGCCGACGCCCCGGCCGCCGCCGGCATCTGAGCAGGAACCATGAGCAACGAGTGGCTCGACACCATCGTGGTCACCCGGCGCGACGCGACTGCCCGGATCATGGTGCTCGAACTGGTCAGTGCCGACGACGTCGAGCTCCCGGAGTTCGCCGCCGGCGCCCACGTCGACGTACTGGTGGACAGTGCCGCCGGCCTGGTCCGCCAGTACTCGCTGTGCGGAACGCCGCACGACCGCGCCCGCTACCGGCTGGCGGTGCTGGCCGAGACGGCGTCGCGCGGCGGCTCGCTGGGGATGCATCGACTTCGCGAAGGCGACAGGTTGCGGATCTCGCGTCCGCGGAACAGGTTCGGGGTCTCGGACGAGGCACGTCGCCATCTGCTGGTGGCCGGGGGAATCGGCGTCACCCCTCTGTTGGCCATGGCGCACGCGCTCGAAGCCAGGGGCGCGGAGTACGAGTTGCACTACTGCGCTCGAAGCCGGACGGATTCGGCGTTCCTCGACGAGTTGGAGCACAACCCCCACGTTCGGCTCCACTTCGACGACGGCCCGGACGACCAGCGCTTCGACGCTGCCACCGACATCGGCCCGCCCGACCCCGAGGCGGCGATCTACGTCTGTGGTCCCGGGGGCTTCATGGACTTCGTGATCTCCTCCGCACGCCGAGCGGAATGGCCTGCCGAAGCGATCCACAAGGAGCGCTTCGCACCCGTGGAGGACGCCGCCGCGCACACGGCCGGCGGGACTTTCACCGTGCGGCTCGCCAAGTCCGGGGGCGAGTACGAGATCAAGGAAGGCGAGAGCGTCCTCGACGTCCTGCTCGCGGGCGGCGTCGACACCCCTTACTCCTGCCAGCAGGGAATCTGCGGCGAGTGCATCGTGCGCGTAATCGCCGGAGAGCCCGACCACCGCGACGACATCCTGACCGACCGTGAGCGCGCCGACGGCATGTTCACCACGTGCTCATCGCGAGCACACTCACCGATTCTGGAGCTGGACCTATGACCACGACATCCACCGCAACCGCCACGGCCGTGCAGGCGATCGAGCAGGCAGAGGCCGCATGGCTCGTGGCCCTCACCGAGGGCGAAGAAGCGATGACCGCGCTCATGCTCGAGGACAGCCGGGCCATCCACGGCCCGGTCGGGAAGATCGACGACCGTGAGACGTTCTCACATTTCACCTGGACCCGCCGCCGCATGGTTTTCGCGAAGGCCGAGGAGCTCAGCATCACCGTGCGGGGCAACACCGCGATCACCACGTGCCTCCAGGAGATGCACATCATCTTCGACGAAAACCTCCCTCCGTTCCCGGTCCAGGAGACGGTGACACGGGTCTGGGAGGAGACCTCGGAGGGCTGGCGCCTGGCGCACATGCACCAGGCCAAGCGCATGCCCCCGGTCTGAGGCCCACAACGGCCGACCACCTCACCCGCACGCGGCTGTTCGATGAACGGACATGAGGGTTCAGGGCGGGACGCCTGAGGCGGAGAGTTCGACATGCAGGGTTCGTGCGGCGGTCGCCGCTGTTGTAGAGGTGAGGCAACACATGTCAGCCACTGAGATCGAGGCACCCACGTCCGGCGTGGTCCGGACCAGCGACCTCCTCATCGCGGGCAAGCACGTCGCGGCCCAGGACGGCCGCTACTTCGAGACGGTCGAGGCCCTGACCGGTGAACCGATCGCACGGGTCGCGGCAGCCTCCGTCGAGGACGTCAACCTCGCGGTGGACGCGGCGGCGGCCGCCCTTCCGGAGTGGTCGAACCTTCCGCCGGCCGCCCGGCGCAAGGTACTGGAGCGCGCGGCCGTCCTGCTCGGCGAGCGCACGGACGAGATCGTCGCCACGATGAGCCGCGAGATGGGCGCCACTCTCCCGTGGTGCGGCTTCAACGTGCACGTCGCGAAGGGGATGTTCGTCGAGGCGGCGGCCCAGGCGTACTCGGCCGTCGGCGAGGTCATTCCGTCGGACGTGCCCGGCCTCACCGCCCTCGGCGTGCGTCAGCCGGTCGGCGTCGTCGTCGGCATCGCACCGTGGAACGCACCGCTGATCCTCGGCGTGCGCGCCATCGTGTGGCCGCTGGTGTGGGGCAACACCGTGGTGCTGAAGTCCTCCGAGCAGACACCGCTCACCCAGGCCGCCATCGTCCAGGTGCTGCACGATGCCGGTGTGCCCGCCGGAGCGGTCAACCTCATCAGCAACGCGCCCGAGGACGGTCCGAGTGTCGTCGAGGCTCTGATCGCCCACCCCGCCGTGACCCGCGTGAACTTCACCGGATCCAGCCGGGTCGGCCGCGTCATCGGCGAACTCGGTGGCCGCCACCTGACCCGTGTGGTCCTCGAACTCGGTGGCAAGGCTCCGTTCCTGGTGCTTCCCGACGCGGATCTGGAGGAGGCCGCCGCCGCGGCCAGCTTCGGCGCCTTCATGAACCAGGGCGAGATCTGCATGTCGACCGAGCGCGTCATCGTCGACAGGACTGTGGCCGACGAACTCTGCTCCCGCCTTGCTGAGCGTGCCGCCAAGCTTGTGGTCGGCCCCCCGAGCGACCCCACCTCACAGATCGGTCCGCTGGTCCACACCGGCGCCCGGGACCACGTGGTCGCACTGATCGAGGACGCCCGTACCAAGGGTGCGCAGGTCCTGGCCGGTGGCACGGCCGACGGCCTGTTCGTGAAGCCCACGGTGCTGCGCGGTGTCACGCCGGACATGCTCATCTACCGTGAGGAGTCCTTCGGACCGGTGGTCTCGATCATCGAGGTGGATTCGACCGACGAAGCCGTCGCGGTCGCCAACGACACCGAGTACGGGCTCTCCGCCGCGGTCTTCGGCAAGGACGCGGCCGCCGCGCTCGACGTGGCTCGCCGGATCAGGTCCGGCATCTGCCACATCAACGGCGCCACCGTGCACGACGAGCCCCAGATGCCCTTCGGTGGAGTCGGTGCCAGCGGCTGGGGTCGCTTCGGCTCCCGCGCCGCGCTGGAGGAGTTCACGGAGCTGCGCTGGATCACCATCCAGTCCGGATCCCGCCACTACCCCATCTGAATGCTGCGACGAGGGCGTCCGGCGCACGTGACACGGCGTGCGCCGGGCCCGACTCTCCCTGCTGCAACGGGATCCGGTCGCGGTTACCGGCTACTCGCACCCCGCAGAACGAGACCAGAGCGGAATTCGAACAATGTCGCAGACCGACAACGACCGCCACGAGATCCGGCAACTCGTCGAGAACTGGGCGCTGTGGCGCGATGCCGGGGACTGGGGCCGCTTCGCCACGGTCTGGCATCCACGCGACGGCCGGATGAGCGCCACCTGGTTCCAGGGAAGCGCCACCGACTTCATCAAGGCCAGTCGTGAAGGCTTCGACAACGGAGTCAGCATCCTCCACTTCCTCGGTGGCCACACTGCGGACGTCGCCGGAGACCGAGCCATCGCCCAAACGAAGATGACCATCAACCAGCGCGCGACCATCGACGGCGTCGAGGTCGATGTCGTCTGCACCGGCCGCTTCTACGACTTCCTCTCCCGCCACGAGAGTCGCTGGACCATCGTGCGTCGGCAACCGATCTACGAGAAGGACCGGCTCGACGTCGTAGACCCCGCGGCCTCACTGATGTTGGACCCCGAACTCCTGAACCGCTTCCCGACCGGCTACCGGCACTTGGCCTACCTGCAGACCAAGGCGGGTTTCACGGTGAAGGACGGGCTTCCCGGCCTCACCGGCACAGCAGTCGAGCAGCTCTACGGCGAAGGCAAGCAATGGCTGGCGGAGGCCTGATGAAGTTCACACACGAAACCCTTTCCCAGCGGGTGGTGTTCGCAGCCGGGGAGTCACCCGCCGCCGTGGCGGCGGAGGTCGAGGCGCTCGGCGGTTCCAAGGTCATGCTGATCGCGTCGGAGCGCGAGAAGGAACTGGCCGACCCGATCGCCAAGGAGATCCCGGTCGTGCTGCGTCACGAGGAGGTCGTGATGCACGTGCCGGTCGAGGTCGCCCGGCGAGCCCGTCGGGCGGCGGCCGACGCGGGCGCGGACATCCTGGTCAGCGTCGGCGGCGGCTCGACCACGGGGCTGGCCAAGGCGGTGGCGATGACCACCGGGCTGCCGATCGTCGCGGTACCCACCACATACGCCGGCTCCGAGGCGACCAATGTCTGGGGCCTGACCGAGGGCGAGACCAAGACCACCGGCGTGGACGACGAGGTGCTGCCCGCGTCGGTCGTGTACGACGCAGGTCTGCTGACCACGCTCCCCGGCGAGATGACCGTGGCCAGCGGCCTGAACGCGATGGCGCACTGCGTGGACTCGATGTGGGGGCCACGCAGCGACCCGATCGACCGGGCCCTGGCGCAGGAGGGCATCCGCGCACTGGCGACCGGCCTGCCGACTGTGGCCGACGACTCGACGAGCGTCAAGGGCATCGAACAGACGCTGTACGGCGCCTACCTGGCCGCCGTCGCGTTCGCCTCGGCCGGCTCCGGGATGCACCACAAGATCTGCCATGTCCTCGGCGGCATGTTCAACCTCCCCCACGCACAGACCCACGCGGTCGTGCTGCCCCACGTGCTGGCCTTCAACGCCCCGCACGCACCCGAGGCGGAGGCGCGCATCGCCCAGGCGTTCGGCGCGGTCTTCCGCACCACCCGGACGGCGAGCGCCGGCCTGGCCGCCCTGCGTCACGCGCTGGACGCGCCGAGGGCGCTGCGCGACTACGGCATGCCCGAGGACGGCATCGCCAAGGCGCTGGGGCCGATCACGCAGGCGATCCCGGTGAACAACCCCACCCCCGTCAACGACGAGAACCTGACCGCGCTGCTGAAGGCGGCATGGGCCGGCGACCCGATCAGCTGAAGGAGGCCGTCATGGCTACCTACGTCAACCCCGGCTCGGCCCAGGCCGGCGCCCACGGCACGGTCTACCGCGAGGTGTCATCGGAGCAGCAGGCGGTCGAGCAGCAACTCGTCGACAACGTCGTGGCCTCCTTCGACGCCTGCCAGGACCCTCGGCTGCAGGAACTCATGATCTCCCTGGTCAAGCACCTGCACTCCTTCATCCGCGAGGTCCGGCTGACCGAGGAGGAGTGGGGGACGGCGATCGACTTCCTCACCAGGGCCGGCCACATCACCGACGAGGTCCGGCAGGAGTTCATCCTGCTGTCCGACACCCTCGGCGCGAGCATGCAGACGATCAACGTCAACAACCAGGCCTACAAGGGTGCCACTGAGGCGACCGTCTTCGGGCCGTTCTTCGTCGAGGACTCCCCGGCGATCGAACTCGGCGGTGACCTGGCCTTCGGTGCCCCCGGCGAGCCCTGCTGGGTCGAGGGCACCGTCACCGACACCGACGGCACCCCGCTCGCCGGCGCGCGGATCGAGGTCTGGGAGGCCGACGAGGACGGGCTCTACGACGTGCAGTACGAGGCCGGCAAGCGCGCAGGCCGGGCGCATCTCTTCTCCGCGGCCGACGGCGGATACCGCTTCTGGGGCCTCACCCCGACGCCGTACCCCATCCCGAACGACGGACCCGTCGGCAAGATGCTCGACGCGGTCGGCCGCTCGCCGCTGCGCGCCAGCCACCTGCACTTCATGGTGTCCCACGAGGGGGCGCGCACGCTGGTGACCCACATCTTCCCCGAGGGCGACCCGATCGGCCGCAAGGACACCGTCTTCGGCGTGAAGGACTCGCTGATCAAGCGGTTCGAGCGGCAGCCCGCCGGCACGCCGACGCCCGACGGCCGCGTCATCGACGGCACGTGGAGCCGTGTGCGCTTCGACATCGTCCTCGCCCCCGCGGGCATATGAGCGTGCCTGCCGCTCCGACCGAGGAGGAAGGAAGTTCTTGCAGCGGAGGCGGCCCGTGGCGTCGCGATGGCTGCGAGGGAACCCCGACTCCCTCGCAGCAATCCTCGGAGCACCTGGGCAAACTACGAGCCGGCGCCCTCACCCACCCGGAGATGGCCTCTGGTCCGACAGGATTCCATGTGGTCGGCCAACTGGCGCTGCTGTGGATCGAAGTGAGTGCGACCGTCATCACCCAGGTGCCGACCGTCGCCCATGCACAACGTCTCGCTGACAGTGTGGACGCAGAGTGGCGCAGGCGTACGCATGGCCGCTCACCATCCGACCGTACTTTCACCGATCTGATCGTTCGACACGAGCGCGGTCCGCCGTCAAAGCCCTGGAAGCGTAGAGACGTTGTCATGCCACTTCGGCCCTGAGCTGGGCCGTTCCGTGTTACTGCCATGTGCCGTGGCGCTGTGTCTCCTGCGGCTGTTGTAGAAGTCCGCGATCACCGGTACGGCCGGCAAGGTCACCGACTGTCAGGTGGGAGTGTCGCTGCACCTGGCGCGCGAGCCTGCCTCGGCGGCGGTGAACTGGCGACTGTTCCTGCCTGCTGCGTGGGATCCCGCCTCTGCGGAGGCCGATGCGGTCAAGGTCGCTCGCCGCGGCCGCTGAGGCATCCCTGCCGGGGTGGGGCATGTGGAGAAGTGGCAGCTGGCCCTGGACATGATCGAGGAGACGCAGTCGTGGGGCATCGGCGTTCCCCTGGCGGTCGCGGACGCCGGATACGGTGATGCACTTCCTCCCGTCATACTGCCCATCCGGCCGCCGCCCGGCCCGTCCTGCCCGTCTACGCGGGCACCGGCCGACCACCGAAAGTGCAGTACCCCGAGCCTGCGCAGACCGTGAAAGAGCTGGTCATCGCGGCCGGCCGGACGGCCGTGAGGCCGGTGTCCTGGCGGGAAGGCTCCCGGCCCGGCAAGGGGGTCAGTGGCTTCAACGCATGTACTCACGGTTCGTCGCCCTGCGTATCCGCCCCGTCGGCCGCGGCATCCGCCGGGCCACCGACGAAGTGGAATTGCCCGAACGCCGGCTGCTGGCCGAATGGCCGGACGACGAGAGCGAGCCGGTGCGGTTCTGGCTCTCCAGTCTGCCCTCCGGAATGCCGCCGGCCACCCTGGTGCGGCCGGCCAAGCTCCGCCGGCGCATCGAGCACGACTACCGCGAGATGAAACAGGCCCTGGGCCTGGCCCACTTCGAAGGCCGCACCTACCAGGGCTGGCACCACCACGTCACCCTCGTCTCCGCCGCCCACGCCTTCTGCACCCTGCAACGACTGGCACGATCTCCAAGAGACGCGGCGCAGGCCTGAGCCATTACCAAGTGGTCCGTGAACGGCAGACCCTCCTCGCGCTCTGGGCCGGCGCCTGCCCCACCTGGGCCGCCGGTGGGTGCAAACCTCGCGGACGACCAGCGCGCGAAGTTCCCCGTGGTCGAGGACGTCGGTGGCGACTTCACCTCGCGCAATGGTCAGGCCGACAGCAACTCCGCAAAGTCGCGCAGAGGTCGCGCCCCATCCCAATCGGCTGATGGCCGCCAGACGATTTGAAGATCTCTCACGTGATCTCGTTGTCCTGGACGAGCTCGATCATCCCTGGGGCATCTTCACCTGCGTCCAGAAAGTAGACGTCACGCCCTGGGGGCAGATCGTGAAAGTGCACCGACGCTCCGCTCGCCTCACGACGTTCCTCCTCTTCCTTGACGTTCGGCACGGCCTTGGCTACGTGATGGAAGCCGTAGCCAAGGCGTTCGTAGGCGTCCTTGTAGATGAAGGGCTCGTCGTCGAGGGTCTGGACGAGCTCGACCATCATGTGCCCGAGAAGGCTAGGGCGATGGCGAACTCGGCCTTCCCCGGCTCACCGCGGTAGGTGGAGCCCTCGCCGCCGATCCTCCCGTTCACGAACCAGGGCCCATCGCCGAGTTCGTCGGTCCACCAACGCATCCCGGCAGTGAGGTCGGGGAGGGAGGGCCGCACCTGTGATGTGGCTGGCTTGGGGTGAGGCCAGCAAGAACACGGCGTCGGCGAGCTCACAGGTCTTCCCGAGGAAACGCTGACGCCGGTCCTCGACGACCAGGTCGCGACTTCCGGCGTCAGTCGTGCCGTCCACGGTTCTTCTTCGTGGTCGGTCAGGAGTGGTGGCTCATGCGTCGATCTCGATGCCGCCGAAGGGAGCTCCGCCATTCAGGACGCGCTCCTCCGGAGGAATGGGCGCAAGGCTCACGCGCACGTCGATGCACGTCGGTCGGCGGGCCGCGAGGGCGGCCTCGATCGCCGGGCCGAGCTGGTCCAGCTCTGTGACGTCGACGCCGTCCGCGCCGAGAGCTCGTGCCACGCTGCTGTAGGAGCCGTTCTCCAGACGGTTGTTGGTGACACGGTCCTGTCCGAAGAAGAACTGCTGGGTGTGCAGAGTGGCGCCCCACGCTTGGTTGTTGAGGACGATCACAATGACCGGGAGCCCCGCCCGGACAAGGGAGTCGAACTCGGCCAGGCTGTAGCCGACGGCACCGTCGCCGGTGACGAGGATCGTCGCCTTGTCGGGGGTCGCGTACTGCGCTCCCAGGGCCACGCCGAAGTTGCTGCCCATCGAACTGAGGTAGCCGTGCCCGAGGTAGTGGGCCAGAGGCGCGAGCGCGATCGTCTCGGAGAGCCACAGCTCGGTCAGAGCACCGTCGACGACCACGGTGGCCTGGTCGGGGACGCTCTCGGCGATCGTGCGGACCGCGAGGTACGGGTGGATCGCGCCCTCGTGCTGCTCGGTTTCGGCGGCAAGCGCGGACCGTCGGGTGGCCGAGACGTCCCGCAAAGTCCCCAGCCAGTCGTCGCGCCCTGAGGGAACGGGGCTGGCGCCCAGGCGCTCGTTCAGCAGGCCGATCGTGCCGATCGGGTCTGCCTGGATGCCGAGTTCGACATCCTGCAGACGGCCGAGCTCACGGCCATCGGGGTCGATCTGGAAGATCCGCGAGCTCTTCGGGAGCAGTCGGCCCGTGCCGAACTGGGTGGCCAGTCCAAAGCGCAGCCCGAGCAGCAGGACCATGTCGGGCCGCTCGTCCTCGGGGACGGTGGCCAGGGTCTGGAGGAGACCGACGTGCTGCTCGGACCCGACGATCGCACCGAGTCCCTCCCAGTCGGAGAAGAGGGGCACCCCGGTACGGGCGGCGAACTCGTGCAACTGCGCGCGTGCTTCGGCGGTGACGAAGGACTTGCCGACCAGCGCGATCGGCCGACGCGCGGTGCCGAGTGCCTCGAGGATCCGGTCGAGGCCACCGGCCGGGGCGATGCCGGTGCCGTCGATCTCGACTCGGTAGTCCTCGACCTCGTCGACATCGACCTGCTGACGCAGGACGTCCCAGGGGATGTCGAGGAGCACCGGGCCCTTGGGCTCCGACTGCGCGATGCGGATGGCCTGGGCGACCAGACGGGGAATCAGCTCGGTACGGGTGACGCGGTGCGCGAACTTGGTCACCGGGGTGGCCATGGCGACCTGGTCGAATCCGGCCTGCTGGTCGTTGACCTGGTCCGTTTCGAGAGGACCGGAGCCCGCGATGTAGAGGACGGGGGTCCGGTCGAGATGGGCGTTGGCGATGGAGGTCAGGACGTTGGTGAAGCCGCCACCCGCTGTCACGACGGCGACACCCAGGTCCCCGGTGACCCGCGCATATCCCTCGGCGGCGTGGCCGGCGTTCATCTCGTGGCGCACGTCGACGATCCGTAGCTTGGCATCCAGGGCGTCCTGGAGGATGCCGTCGATGTGCGCTCCGGGCAGGCCGAAGGCCACGTTGACTCCGGCTCGCTGCAGTGTGCGCACGACGAGCCCACTACCGGTTGCGGTTGCCATTGATGATCCGCCCTTCTGGACGTACTCAGGGTTTCAACAAATTCGCTGGGACAGGGCCGTATCCCGGGCCGTCCGTACCGGAGTCTCGGGTGTGGCCTGGGTGCCGACAATGGCCGTGTTCGTTGGATGGTCAACGCCTCGTTCGACCTGGAAAGGTCGAGACCCCGTCGACCGAACCGAGCCCGACCCGTGATGACGCCACAGCCGAGAGGGATACCAACCCTTGCTTCCAGCCGTGTCGCCCGGGATGCACATGTGCCTCCCGGGTTTGATTCACACCGAGGCTGAGACAGCGACCTCGGGGTCGTACTCGTAGATCCAGCCGTTCGCCCTGAGCGGGTCGGCCTGCGAGTACGCCAGGTCGCGCGCTTGCTGCTCAGGGCCGTCCGGAAGGTGGTTGATGTGAGACCTTCCGTGCGACACCTCCTGCAGGCGTGCCGTGCGGCGTCGACGGAGCTCTTCGTAGCGCCCCAGCGCCGTGATCGGGTTGTCCGGGTCCGCCGCGAGGCAGAGGGCCAGGACCGCGCCGTCTTCGATCGCCTGTGCAGCGCCTTGGGCGAAGAACGGGAACATCGGGTGGGCCGCGTCACCCAGCAGGGTCGCGTTTCCACGGTTCCAGTGGTCGAGGGGCTCGCGGTCGAGCAACGCCCAGCGCCCCGGCGTGTCGGCCGACCTGATCAGCTCGACCAGACGCGGATCCCAACCCGCGAACTCGTCGAGTAGTTCCCTGAGCGTCGCGGTGGCCGTCCATGACTCGACACTGCCCGACCCGGCCGGTGCGAAGGCGACGAGGTTGACGTACTCCTCACCGGAGACCGGGTAGTGCACGAGGTGGTGGTCGGGGCCGATCCAGAGGGTCTGGGCGCGCCGCCTGGCGAAGTCGGGTGCCTTCTCGGCAGGTACGAGGGCCCGGAAGGCGCAGATGCCTGACTCCCTGGCATGAGTCGGCCCGACGATGGCGCCGCGCACTCGTGAGTGGACCCCGTCGGCGCCGATGAGGATGTCCGGGCGAACCGTCTCGCCGTCCTCGAACCGCAGAACCGCCTGGTCGCCTTCGAACTCGACCGAGACGCAGCGCTTGCCCAGATGGACCGAGTGCTCGGGGACAGCCGACCTCAAGGCGTCCAGCAGGTCGGCGCGGTGGGCGGCGTAGGTGTGCTCGCCGTACAGGCGCACGCACCCCTCATCCAGGTTCTCCGCCGAGAGGACGGCGCCGTTCTCCCAGCGCCGGAACTCCCAACCGATCTCCATCCGGACCGCGCGCTCGATGAACCGGTCCAGCACGCCAAGACGCCGTAGCAGGCGAGCGGCGTTGGGCGCGATCACCAGGCCGGCACCAACTTCGGTCAGGGCGGCCGCCTGCTCGTAGACGTCACTGTCGAAGCCCTTCTCGCGAAGGAAAGCCGCGGTAGCGAGGCCCCCGATGCCGCCACCGAGGATCGCGATCTTAGGGCCTACTCCCGTAGTCATCATGCTCTTTCACTCCCGTGGACCTCGAGCGAGGTGGTAACTGGCTGCCTGTAAGAGTTCGGCAAAATGCGCGCTGAAAGAACACCCTCATCCATCCAACGAACATAGAAGGTAGAGTGAATGGGGTCACGCATGATGAAGGAGAGGCCCATGCCTCGTGCGAACGAACCAGGACGCACAGTCAGCTCTCGACTATGGGATCTGCTGTTTGCCTTTGACCCCAACAACACCGAGCTGAGCCTCGCTGACCTGGCCCGACGTACCGGCATGCCACACGCCACCGCCAGACGCCTCACGCTCGAACTCGTGGAGGCCGGCGCGCTGGAGCGCACCAGCGACAACCGCTTCGCGATCGGCCTGCGTCTGTGGCGTCTCGGCACGCTCGCACCGCGCGCCGAGACACTCCGCAGCGCCGCGCAGCCGTTCATGGAGGACCTGTACACGGCTCTTCGCCAGCATGTGCAACTGGCCGTCCTCCAGGGCGACCATGCCGTGATCATCGAGCGACTGTCGGCTGTCAACGCCGTCGGTCTGACGTCGCAGGTCGGCGGCCTTCTGCCCTTGCATTGCTCAGGCGTCGGCAAGGTGCTTCTGAGCCACAGCAGTCCGGCCTTCATCGATGAGGTGCTGGCGGGAAGGCTGCAGCGCTTCACTCCCAAGACGATCGTGGAGCCGGCCGAACTGCGTCGCGAACTGGCGTCCTGCCGCTCAACCGGAACGGTGGTTGTCAAGGAAGAGCTGAGCGAAGGGGCCGAGTCGGTCGCGACGCGCATCGTCGACGGCCGCGGCAAAGTCGTCGCGGCTCTGTCCGTCGTGGTGGCCGCGGGCTCGATCAAACTGCAAGCGGCCGTTCCCTCACTGGTCGCGAGCGGACTGGGATTGTCCAGGAGCCTCGGCTGGAGGCCGGGCATCCCCATTCGCACCTCGTAACCCTTCGTGGGGCGAGGAAACCGGCGCGTCATACCGGCGGTTGCCGCCGGGAGAGCTGCATGTGGCCGAGGCGCCATCCCTCGTCGGTCGAGAACCACACCCGGGTGGCCACGGCCTGCACGAGGAACGGCGGCAGGTCGGGCAAGCGCCGGACGCGCATCTTCTGAAAGCACGTCACGATGGCCCGTCCCCCTCGCTGCCGGCACGTCACCTCGCTGGTCTCAGCCTCGACGGTGGGTCCCATGGAGGCGTTGTAACTGAGGAAGCGCTCGCGGTCATGGACATTCCCGACCGGGCCGTGAACGATCACACAGTCGGGGAGCATCAGGTCACGCTGCTCCTCGTCGCCGGTTGTGATCGCGACGAGCCACGCCGCCTCCGCCTGAGCAACGGTGTCTGGCATGCGGACGTCGTTCACACTGCTCGCCCCTTGGTGCGCGGTGGTCATTGTTCGACTCCTGTCTGAGTGCGTCTGTTGATCGTTGTGCCTTGTACGCCGTGGCCCGCCGCAACTGCTGCTCGCGAGGAGGAGTTGCGGCGGGCGCTCTGGTTGGCCTGGCCGACCTGCTACCCGTGTCCCGGCCCCGGCGCGTTCGTCATGCGGTCAGTCGGCGAGGGTGTGCGGGTCGTCATCGAGATGAGCCTGGTCCACGCCGCCGCGCACTCCGACGAGAATGAGCGCCGCCGCCACGAGAGCCGCCACGCCGGCGAGCACGTACGCGATGGAGTAACTGCTGCTGAGGGCGTCGAAAGCGACGTCCTTGAGCGGGTTGAAGGGCACCACCTGACCATCCGGCAGTGTGATGCTGGCCGGCACCGAGTTGGCGCCGAGCGGGCCCGATTGCACGGCGTGCACCGCTGCCTCGAGCTGTGCTCTCTGATCCGCGGGAGCATGGGCCGCGGATGCCTGGAAGGCCTCGTAGGCCTTGCTCAGTCCGGGATCGCCGGCCAGCTTGCGGGCGATCTCGTCGGAGGCCCGGCCCAGTGCGACAGCACCGGCGATCGCGGGGCCGAGGGCGAACCCGAGGTCCCGGAACGTGCTCGTGACACCGCTCGCCATACCGGCGAGGTGGTTGGGCAACGTGTTGACCGCGACCGCGGTGATGGAGGCGAAGGCGAGTGCCGAGCCGACACCGGCGAGGACCAGCGGCCCGACGATGGCGCCGATGGACCGACTGGTCGTCGGGATGACGGCGAACCACAGCCCGCTGGCACCGATGAGCGTCAGGGCCGTGCAGAGAACCCACCGGGGGTTGTAGCGCTCGAGCAGCTTGGAGGTGAGGGGCAGCAGTACGAAGCCGATGCCTCCGAAGAAGAGGTAGGCGACGGAGCTCTGCAGTGGGCTGAATCCCTGGATGATGGTGAGGCGGATACTGGTGCTGTACATGATCACGAGGAACGCGAACATACCGATCAGGGTGACCACCGAGTTCATGGCGAACGCCCGGTTCCGGAACACGCTCAGGAGAAGCAGCGGCGCGGCCGCACGGCTCTCGGCGAAGACGAACAGCACGAGGAAGACGGCCGCGGCGATGAACGCGATGGAGATCTGAGGGCTCCCCCAGCCGGTCTCCGAGCCCTGGATCACGGCGTACATCAGAGCGAACAGGCCGAGCGCGGCAGTGATCTGCCCCGGCCAGTCGACGGAGCGACCCTCGGGCGAGGCGGAGTTCTGGGCGAGGGCCAGCGACAGGACCACGCTCACCGCGGCGATGGCAAGGACGCCGACGAAGGCCCATCGCCAGTTCGCGTTCCCGGCCCAGCCTAGTTCGATCTTGGCGGCGAGGCCTGCCAGCAGCGGTCCGAGGAAGCCGCCGACCGAGAGCGCGGTGGCCCAGATCGCCACGCCACGCGCGCGGGCGGCGGTGGTGTGCGTACCGGCCGCCACCATGGCCAGGCTCGTCGGGAAGATGGCCGCGGCCCCGATACCACCGAGGACTTGGGCAAGGATCAGCAACGTCACCCGGGTGTCGGACGAGTATCCCGTACCCGGCACCAGGATCGCGAGAGCCGATCCCACAGCGATGAGCGCGGCGCCCCCGACGAGCAGGCGCTTACGGCCGAAGAGGTCGCCGAACACGCCGAAGCCCAGTCCCAGGGCGGCGACGGGAAGCATGAAGGCCTCGGTGATCCACGTCAGTTGGGCCGAGGACGGCGCGAGATCCTGCTGGATCAGCCCGTTGATGAGCGAGGGGACGGAAAGGGCTATCTGTGCAAGGCACACGGCGAGAACCACCGCCGTCAAAGTGCCTGGGCTCAGGGTGTATCTGCCACCCTCTCCCTTTGCCGCACTGGGTGAATCGGTCTGAACCATGGATGACTCCTTGCGCGCAGAGCGCTGCTGTCGGAACCGACGTTCGCCGTCGGACCTTGCTGTGGGTGCTTTTGTCGCGGTCATCCCGGCAACACCGCTGCCGAACCGCCCCAGGGGCCTTGCGGAGCGCCTCCGCGTGGCTCATCGACCAAACCTGATCCAGAACGCTCGGCCCTGGTGGCCGACCCGCCGAGCAGCGACAAGGTAGGAACGACCTCCGTCACGCTCAATGGGCATGTTCATTGGACGAACAGGCCACCATTTGTCCGCAGCCTCGACGCGCACAATCCGTGGGTGACCCCGTTGCCGGGGCCGACGGGGCTCGGTGGCGCCACGAAGCGCATCGCTTCTGTGGAGAGGTCGCTACGTGACGCTGCGCATCGCTCCGGTTCCGTTCGAGCGCTGACCAAGGAGAAATGAGCCATGGCTGGGAGACTGACGGGCAAGACCGCCGTCGTGACCGGGGGCAGTGCCGGTATCGGGCAGGAGATCGCTCGTAGGCTTGCCTCAGAGGGAGCGGCCATCGCGGTCGCGGACGTCGATCCGGCCGACGAGACACGGGAACTCGTTGCGGAAACCGGTCAGCGATTCTTCAGTGACAAGGTCGACGTCTCGGATGAGGACGCGATCCACGGGTTTGCCGCTCGGGTCCGAAGTGAGCTCGGTGCCGTCGATATCCTGGTGAACAACGCGGCCGTTGTTCTGCCGGCCGATATCGACCACGTGACCTTCGACGAGTGGCGTCGCACCTTCGCCGTCAACGTGGACGGCCCCTTCCTGGCCTCCAGGGCGTTCCTGGCGGACCTGAGGGAGTCCGGGTCAGGACGGATCATCAACATCACGTCCTCGAGCTACTGGACTCCGCCGCCTCCCTTCGTCTCCTATGTCTCCGCCAAGGGCGCGCTGAACGGATTCACCTCCGTTCTGGCCGCCAACCTGGCCGCCCACCACATCACCGTCAATGGCGTCGCGGCGAGTCTGGTCCGGACGGCTGCGGCCGAGGAGAAGACGAGCGAGTTCTTCTTCGAGCAGACCGTGCAGATCCAGAACATCAAGCGTGTGCAGATGCCGGCCGACGTCTCGGGTGTCGTGGCGTTTCTCGCCTCCGACGACGCCGCGTTCATCACGGGGCAGATCATCGTCGCGGACGGCGGAAGCACGCGCCGCTGAGGGGTCCTCGCACCATGACCGGCCGATGAGGTCGCGTGGTCTGGTGCCGTGCATGGCAAGGCGCCGGAGAGCCCTGGTAGCGGAGTTACCAGGGCTCTCCGGCACGCGGCGCGCCCCCTGCGTACCTGGGTCATCGGTTCCGACCAGATCCGGTTCCCGCATGGGAAGGCCGCTCGCGGCGTGCGGAACCGGGGGGGGTGGGACCGTTCAGCGGTAGGCCGCCCGGCCAGTGGGTTCGACGGCACCGGTGTGGTCATGGCACCTGATGGGCTCGCCGACGCCGCCTGTTCGTGATCCACCGCGCCGAAGGCCACGGCACGGTCATGGGACCGTACGCCGGCCTGCACTGCGCCGGCCTGTCCATCCCCGGTGGCCGCCTTCGAGCAGATCGTTATCTCCTCCCTCGAGCACCCGGGCGGCGAGGCAGCGGTGATCACCAGCGAGGGGCGGGCCCTGGCCGCGAGCACGGGGGCGCCGCAAGTAGTTGGCCTGTCCAACAAGAGCGCCGGTAAGGTCGACCCTGTGACAGCGGAGGAAACGACGTCGGGAAAGCCGGAATCACCGTCGGGCCGGCAGCAGCGCCGCAGGCACCCCACAAATCCCGACCGCCAGCGGGACCCGGTGGGCACACGGCGGGCCATCCTGACGGCCGCCGCCGCGGAGTTCGGCACCCACGGTTTCGACGGGGCCCGGGTCGTACGGATCGCCGAGGCGGCCGGCGTCAGCCATCAGCTGATCACCTACTACTTCGGGGGCAAACGCGGGCTGTACGAGGCGCTGAGCGAGCAGTGGCTCGAGGAGTCCATGCGCGTCAGCCAGACCCACACCTTCGCGGAGGCCGTGCGGCGCTACGTCCACTGGGCGCATGAGGACCCGGGGTGGGTGCACATGGTCACCCGCGAAGACCCCGGCACGCGCCCGCCCGCCGAGGACGAGCGGGCCGCCGAGTTGTTCAAGCACGTCGAGGAGCTCCGCGAGCGGCAGGCCCGCGGTGAGTTCCGCAGTGACCTCGACGTGGGGGCCGTGGCCCTCGTCTTCTTCGCCGCCTCGATCGCTCCGGTGGCCATCCCGTGGATCGCTCGTGAACTCGGCCGGCAGGACCCCGCCTCACCGGAGTTCATCGACCACTACGCGGACCAGTTGGGCCAGATCATCTCCGCACTCGCGGAAGCGACACAGGTCGAGGGCTCGCCGGAGAACGGCGAGCCCCAGCACTGACGGCCACCGGCTTCCGGGTGCCGGGATGCTCAGCCCGGCGGCAGCCGCCGGGCCATCTGCAGATGCGCCAACTGCCAGCCGCCCGACGGGGACTGCACCCAGACCCTGGTGACAGCGGCTTGGATGACGAACGGGGGCAGGTCGGGCACGATGGCGACCCGCATCTCCTGCAGGCAGCTGACGACGGCTGTCGTGCCGAACCTCTGCACGGTCACGTCGAAGGTGTCCACCCGGCTGGTGCGGCCCATGCGCTCGGCGTACACCAGCCAGTCGTCCGTGCCGTGGATGTGGCCGACCGCCGAGTGCACGACGACGCAGCCGGGATGCAGCAGGGCACGGATCGCCGGCTCCGGGTCCGGGAGCGTCTGCGCGGCGAGCCAGGCGGCCTCGGCGTCCTCGACCGTGGCCGGGGCGGAGCGGGCGGTCTCCGCTGTCGCCCTTGTCAGTGAGTCGGTCAAAGTTCGAGCTCCAGGATCGGGGATCGGGATCGCGACGAGCACGGCGTGAACAGGCCCTCCGCACGCTCCTCGTCGGTCAGGATGTCGTCTCGGTGATCGGGTTCGCCGGCCCGTACCCGCACGATGCACTCGCCGCAGATGCCCTGCCCGCAGGAGTACGGCGCCTCGACCCCGTTCGCCAGCAGGACGTCCAGGACGCTCTGGTCCTCGGGGACGAGATACTCCGCTCCCGTCGAGGACACGCGCAGGGTGAATCCGCCCTCCCCTCCCCCGTCGGGCTCGGCGGCGGCCGGCGAGGCGCTGAAGCGCTCCTTGTGCAGGGCGGACGCGGGCCATCCCAGCTCGGCGGCCCGCCCCAGCGCGTAGTCCATGAACCCGCCGGGACCGCAGACGTAGACCGTGGTATCGGGGGCGGGGTCCCCCAAGTCGCGCTCCAGGTGCAGGAGTTGCTCCGGCGCCTGGTCGTCGAAGTGGAGGGTGACCCGCGGATGGTTCTCCAGCTCGGCGAGGAAGGCCGCCTCGCTCCGGCTGCGGGCGCAGTAGTGCAGGTGGTAGTCGCCCCCGGTGGCGTCGAGGGTCTGGGCCATCGACAGCAGCGGAGTGATGCCGATGCCGCCCGCGAGAAGCAGGTGTCGGCGCGCGGACGTCAGGCTGAAGCGGTTGCGCGGCTCGGCGATGCGCAGCGTGTCGCCCTCGGCGAGGGCGTGCATGGCGCGTGAACCGCCGCGCGAGGCGGCCTCGTTGAGGACCGCGATCCGGTACTGCTTGCGGATGCCCGGCGGCCCGCACAGGGAGTACTGCCTCACCAGTGCCGCCTCGCCGAGCTGTACGTCGATGTGGGCGCCGGGCTCGTACTCCCACAGCTCGTCGCCGTCGGCCCGGGCGAGTTCGAAGACCGCGATTCTCGGCGTGGCGTCGTAGCGGGCCACGACGACCGCGTCCGTCCAGGTGGTGCTCACGCTTCGCTCACGCCCCTGCCGCCGTGGGCGCGGCCGCCAGGTCCGTCCCCGTGGGCGCCTCCGGCCGGGTGACGAGGCCGGCCTCCACACGGCGGACCGGCTCGCCGGGGGTGGCCACGCCGAGCGGGGTGCGTCCGGCCTCGACGTCGTCCAGCATCGTGCGCAGCATGCGCCGGAGCATGACGACGCCCTTGTCGGACGGTGCCAGGGTCTCCTCGGAGTGCTGGGTGATGGGGCCCTGCGACCACTGGGCCTCGTAGTCGCCGGGGAACCGCTGCTTCTCCTCCTCGCTCAGCTGCCAGCCGTCCTTGCCGTTCTGCTTGATGCCGAACATGAAGGACGTGGCCCGATCGGGGTCGGCGGAGCGAATGGAGAAGACCAGCCGGTGGTGGGTGTCGTCGGCGGGGACCACCCAGATCAGCATGTCGTTGCGGACGTCGGGGGTCGAGCGGATGAAGTCGGGCAGGGCGATGATGTTCGGCAGCATGCACTCCACCGACCACTCCAGGTCCACGAGCGCGCCGTCGGCGCCCTTGTTGTCCTGGTAGCGCCAGATGTACTTCACACCGTTGCCGGTGCGGTGGTAGGTGGTGCGCTCGGCGGCGGTGCGGGGGTCGTAGTAGTGCTCGGGGAAGCCGGTCGTACCGGTGCCCTGGAACTGGAACCCGCTGTGGTTGGAGTGGAGCCACGCCGCGTGCACGGGGTCGACGGCGTTCTCGAACAGCTGGAGCCAGTTGTAGTCCTGCTCGAGGCCGATGACCTCGGCGCCGGGCACCATCCAGCTGGTGTGGTAGCTCTCGCCCTCACCCAGGGGTTCGAGGCTGTCGTAGCGCGGCAGCGGGGGCTTGAGCTCGGGCGGGCCCATGTAGACGAAGGCCAGGCCGTAGGCCTCCTCCACCGGGTACCACGGCTGACGTGCGAGGTTGCGTCGGCGGCCGCCGTCGAGCTCGCAGGCCTGTTCCAGGCAGTGGCCCTGCACGTCGAACTTCCAGCCGTGGTAGCAGCAGCGGATGCCGTCCTCCTCGACGCGGCCGTAGAAGAGGCTGCTGCCGCGGTGTGCGCACCGCTCGAAGACGACGCCGGGGCGGCCCTGGCCGTCCCGGAAGACGATCAGGTTCTCGCCCAGGAGGCGGACACGGTGCGGGACGTCGCTGGTCAGGGCGGTGGAGCTGGCGATCGGCTGCCAGTGACGGCGCAGCGCCTCGCCCATGGGTGTGCCGGGGCCGACCTCGGTCAGGCGGGCGTCGTGGGAGGAGGGCCCCCGGCCGTAGCCGGTTCCCGTGTCGGTCACGGTCGTGTCGGTCATGCTGAACCATCTCCTCGGCATTGAGGCAGCGGGGACGCGTGTATGAGGGCCGCTCGGGCTCGGACAGCCTGCGGTCGAGGCTTCTTCGCGCTGTCGCGAGGCGTCGCCGCACGAGCGTGCGGCGACTCTTCCGGCGTGCTCGGACAGGCACGGCGAGCGGTGTGCGCCCATGGGGCGTTCATGCCGTTGTACGGCTCTGATGAAAAACTGTCA
Organism: Streptomyces graminofaciens; assembly: GCF_030294945.1. Taxonomy (NCBI): domain Bacteria; kingdom Bacillati; phylum Actinomycetota; class Actinomycetes; order Kitasatosporales; family Streptomycetaceae; genus Streptomyces; species Streptomyces graminofaciens. The sequence goes on from NZ_AP018448.1 coordinate 2,550,422, forward strand.
ATGACTCTGACCTGGTTTGATGAATTACTTGCAGACCTCTGTCGGATCGCCGGATGCCTTGTTACGGTGACCCGGCACCGAGGTGACGAGCCGCTCGCGGAGTCCGCCGCACCTCGCGACCACACCTGAGAACGTGCCGAGCCGGCGACCGCCTCCCCCGCGATTTCCGCAGCTCCTCCAGCGCGCGTTCGTCCAGAGTCGAAGGAGACGCAATGTCCGGACCCCCCGCAGGACCCTCCGTATGAGCGCCGGGCACGGCGCCGAGTACGACTACGTCGTCGTCGGCGCGGGTACGGCCGGCTGCGTCCTCGCCGCGCGCCTGTCAGCGGACACCGGGACACGGGTGCTGCTGATCGAGGCCGGCCCGCCCGCGGATCGCGGCCTGCTCGTGCAGCTGCCCCTCGGGGTCGGGCTGCTGTCGGGACGCAAGGACATCAGCTGGGGTTACGAGTCGGAGCCCGAGCCGGGCCTCAACGGCCGACGGATCCCCGTACCGCGTGGCCGGCTGGTCGGCGGCACCGGGTCGATCAACGGCTCGACCCACGTCCGCGCACACCGCCTCGACTACGACGACTGGGTCAAGTCCGGTGCGACAGGCTGGGGTTGGGACGACCTGCTGCCTTACTTCCGCCGCTCGGAGAGCAGCTGGCGCGGGGACACCGAACACCACGGCGGATACGGACCCGTCACCGTCTCGACCACCGTCCGACGAGGTCCTTTCGGCCGGCGTCTGGACCGCGCCGCCCGATCGCTGGGCATCGAGTTCCCCGACGACACCCAGAGCGGGGACCCCACCGGAGCCGGCCAGGTCGAGAACGCCATCCATCGCGGCCGACGGCACAGCACCGCCGCCGCCTACCTGCGGCCCGTCCTGCGGCAGCGGCCCAACCTCACCCTGCTCACCGGGGTACTGGTGGACAAGGTCGTACTGGAGGGAGGGCGTGCGAGCGGCGTCCGTGTCGTCAAGAGCGGACGCAGCCGGGTGATCCGCGCCGCCCGTGAGGTCGTGCTGTGCGCCGGCACCTACAACTCACCGCAGCTGCTGATGCGTTCGGGCATCGGTCCGGCGGACCATCTGCGCGAGCTGGGCGTCGATGCGGCACTGGACCTTCCCGGAGTCGGGGCCAACCTGCAGGATCACCCGGCAGCGCCCGTGCTGTTCGACGTCAAGGATCCGGTGACCTTCCACGAGCACCTGCGTGCCGACCGGCTGGTCCTGGGCGCGGTCCGCTGGCTGCTGGCCGGGAGCGGTCCACTGGCCCAGATGCCCGAGTTCCTGTCCGCCTACGTCCGCACCCGCCCCGACCTTGACCGTCCCGACGGATTCCTCGGCATCCTGGGTGGCGGCTTCGACGCCCGGCCCTGGTTTCCCGGCATCCGGCCGTTGAAGGACCGGCACTGCGTGGCCCTCAACGCCGTCGCGACCCCCCGCAGCCGCGGCGTGGTACGGCTGGGCTCCGCCGACCCGGTCGCTCCACCGCGGATCACGCTCAACCTGCTCACCGAGCCGGAGGACGTCGCCGCGCTGCGGGAGACCGTGCGCACCACCCTGGCCGTCCTGCGCAGCCCCGAGGTCGCCCCGATGATCCGGGCGGAGCTCGCACCGGGCCCCGACGTACGCACCGACCAGGACTTCGAGCGCTACTTCCGGGAGACCGGCTACTCCGCCAACCACGCCTGCGGCACGTGCGCCATCGGAACCTCCGAGACCGCCGTCGTAGACCCCGAGCTGCGGGTGCGCGGCATCGACGGACTGCGCGTCGTCGACGCGTCGGTGCTGCCGAGCGTGCCCGGCGCGAACATCGCCGCCACCGTCATCGCCGTCGCCGAGAAGGCCTCGGACCTGATGCGCGGGATCCCGGCATCCACCGGCGCCACCGGCGCCACCGGCGCCCCGCTCCGTGAGAGGACCGCGGGATGAGGGAAGCCCTGACCTACGCCATCGCGCACGGGGCGGCCGAGGCCGCGCTGGAGGCGGCCCGGGCCGAGGGCGCGCGCATCTGCGTGGCCGTCGTCAACCGCAGCGGCATCACCAAGGTGCTGCTCAGCGACGACGGAGTCGGCCCCATCGGGATCGAGACCGCGCGCCGCAAGGCCTACACCGCCGCCGTCACCGGCATCCCGACCTCGAAGTTCGCCGACTTCGCCGCGTCCCCCGCGATGGCGCTCGCGCCCGTGCACCTTGTCGACGCCGACCTCCTGCCGGTGCCGGGCGGGGTGCCCATCACCGTGGACAACGGCGAGGTCATCGGTGCCGTCGGCGTCGGCGGAGCCGACGGCGAGACCGACGAACGACTCGCCTCCCGCGCCCTGGAAGGCCTGAAGGACCTGCTCGCCTGAGCGCCCGTACCACCCGTGACACCCGTGACACCCGTGACACCCAAAGGAGAACGACCGTGATCGATGACTTTCTCGTCGTCGAGGGCGTGGCCCACAACTACAACTTCCGGCCCGAGAACTGCGTCAACCCGCACATCGGGGCGGCCATCGGCGAACACCTCTACGGCCTGCACAAGCGGGTCAGCGGCCCCGAATACACCCTCGAGCGCTCCACCTACATGCAGGGTGCGGGCGCGGACATCATCGGCCGGGCCCTGCTCGCGGAGAGCCAGACCGACGTGATCGCCTACCACGAGACGCCCATCTACGGCCACTTCCGGGACGGGGGCTCGGCGCTGAACTTCGGGCTGGAGATGCGCGAGAAGTGGCCGGAGCGCGTGCTGATCTACGGCGCGGTGTCCCCGCTGCGCCCCGGTGCCCTGGACCGGGTGGACGAGCTGGTGGAGAAGCACCGGGTCAACGCTCTCAAGCTCTATCCGATCGACGTCGTCGAGGGCCGGGTGACCGCGCTGGACATGGGTGACCCGGAGATCTGCTTCCCGCTGTTCGAGCGGGCCCGTCAGCACGGTCTGAAGGTCGTGGCCATCCACAAGGCCCTCCCGGTCGGGCCCGGGCCGACCTCCGCCCTCGGGATGAGCGACGTCGAGACCGCCGCGCTGGCCTTCCCCGACCTCACCTTCGAGGTCGTCCACGGCGGCATGGCCTTCGTCGAGGAGACGGCCCTCCAACTGGAGTCCTTCCGCAACGTATGGGTCAACCTGGAGGCCACGTCATTCATGGCGGTCTACGCACCCCGCCGCTTCGCACAGGCGATGGGTGCCTTCCTACAGGCCGGTGCCGCCGAGCGGATCATCTGGGCGACCGGCTGCGACGCCGTCCACCCCCGGCCGGCGATCGAGGCGTTCTGGAACTTCGAGATGCCCCGTGACCTGGTCGAGGAGTACGGGCTGCCCGAGCTCACCAAGGAGATCAAAGCCGACATCCTCGGCCGCAACTTCCTGCGGATGCACGGCATCGACGAGAAGGACCTCCGCGAGCGCATCCGCGGCGACGAGTTCGACACCACCGAACTCCAGGAGCCCTGGGGCGGACGGGTCGCTTCGGTCGACGAAGCACCGGCCGGTGCGCGATGACGGTCACGGAAACCCAGATCCGCGCGACACTCAACGAGATCCTCGATCCGTGCAGCATCACTGCGGGAGTCCCCGCGGGACTCGACGACATGGGACTCGTCAGTGACATTCACGTACAGGACGACGGCGCCGGCGGCCAGCGCATCGCGGTCACCGTCGGCGTGACCGAGCCGAGCTGCGTGCTCATCGGCTCGTTCGCGACCGAGGCACAGGTCCGGCTCACCGCTCTGACCGGAGTCTGCGCGGTGGACGTGCGGCTGGCGGACGACTTCGACTGGACCCCGGACAGGCTCGCACCGCACTACCGGCAACGGCTCGACGAACATCGTCTACAGAAGCGTCGAACCCTCCCCCTCCTCGCCGTGACCAGGACAGGACGAGCCGGTGACCAGTGAGATTTCACAGCAGCCACACACCTCCGACCTGACGGCCGCGTCGGCGAACAACGCCGCCGTCATGGGCCGCTTCATGGAAGGGCTCAGCCGGGCACCGCTCCCGCCCGAAAGGGTCGATCCGACTCCCGTCCGGGTGGTGCGCGACATCTCATACGGCGCGGCACCGGGCGCGGACCTGCGGATGGATCTGTACCTACCGCCGTCCGCAACGGCCCCCACCCCCGTGATCGTGTGGCTGGCGGGTGGCGGCTGGCGGCATCAACGCCGGGGCTACGGGCCCCGCCTGCCCCGGCTCTTCGCCGAACGCGGATACGCCATGGCGGACATCGAGTACCGCTCCTCCGAAGTCGCCGTATGGCCCGCGCAACTGCACGACGTCCAGGCCGCGTTGCACCACCTGCACGACCTCGCGGACACCCACGGCCTGGACCCGGCGTCGATCGGCCTGTGGGGCAGCTCGTCCGGCGCGCACCTCGCGCTGCTCGCGGCCTTCGCCACCGACGCCTACGGTTCCCCCGCAGCGTCCGGCGTACGCGCGGTGGTGGCGGGCTATCCCCCGACCGATCTGCTCCGTCTCAATGACGACGCGCTGCCCGGTGGGATGCTGGGCGTGGATCCGTCCGATCCGGCGTGGGGACTGCTGGGCGGACCCCCGTCGGACCGGGCCGCCGCCGCGGTCGAGGCCAGCCCGGCCCGGCAGGCCCACCCGCGGGTGCCGCCCGTGCTCCTGCTGCACGGCGACGCCGATCTCCTCATCGGCCCGGCACAGAGCCGCCGCCTCCACGACACCCTGATCGCCGCGGGCGCCGAGTCCCACCTGCTGCTGGTGCACGGCGCCGACCACGGCCTCCTCAACACCGGCGGCTGGGAACTGAACCCCATGACGGCCACCGTGCTCTCCTCCCGCACTCCGGACGCCGAAGACTCCGTGCGGTTGACCCCCGCGCTGATCGAGCGCTTCTTCGACCGCCACCTGCGAGCGGACCCCTGGAACGCCTGAGACACCACCGCGCTACGACGACATCGGCCGCGCCTTGTCCCGTCCCGCGCTCGCCGCCGTCTTCCTCTCCGGAGGCCGCCACGTGTGGCAGCACCCGGACGGTCCGGCGCAGGGACGGAGACCTTCCTCAAGCGGTGCCGCCGTCGGCATCGCTCCCGCGGCCTCCGCCACGGCGCTCGCCGGCCCGCTGGTGCCCACGCCCCTTGCGGCCTTCCCGTTCCGGACGCAGCCATAGGGCCCGCAACAGGCCTGCCGGCAGGGCGACTTCCTCAAGAATCTCGCCCTGGCCCGGCGGCCTCCTCGCGGTCGCGGTGGGCGGCGGGCGACGGCGGTGACGGCGTCCGCCGACCTGACAGCGGACGCCGTCACGAGCACGCCACCCGGCAGGATGCGAGGCGTACTGCTGGTGATGTGCGGCTGCGTGATGACCGTCCAGTCGCTCGTCGCCCCCGTCGACCTCGCGATACCCGAGCTGTCGGCGAGCAGCCTGCATCCGGCGCCCACCGGGCTGCTGTGCATCGTCGACTCCTACGTCATCGTGTTCGCGGCTCTGTTGTCCCCGCCGGGGCGCTCAATAACCGACTCGGCCGCAAGGGCGTGCTGCTGAGCGGTCTGGGGCTGCTCTTCCATGTGCACGCGGTGCGTTCGGGAACCGTGGGGGTGGCCGCCGTCTTCTCCGGCATGTTCGCCTTCTTCTACGTCAACACCCGGTTCCTCCAGTAGGCCAAGGGCTTCTCCCCGTTGCAGGCCGGGTTCGGAAGGCTGCCCCTCGCGGCCGGAATCGTCGTGGCCATCCGGATCGGCCTGCGCCTGACCGGCCGTTGGGGCGACCGGTGGACCGTTTCCACCGGCCTGGTGCCGGCCGCCGCCGGGCTGCTTCTGCTGTCCACGGCACCCATCACGACGCCCTTCGCCTGCTGACCGTGTACATGGCGGTCACGGCGCTCGCCAACGGCCTCGCACTCCCGGCCCTCTCGCAGGCTCCCGTGCCGTTGAGAGAGGGGTTCGACGCCTCAACTCATCGGCACAGGAGCCTCGTTGGTTTCTGTCACGCCGCACTCGACCTGCCTCACAGCCTGGTTGAGTGGGTGACCATGCTCATCGTCATCCGCTGCACCTGGCTGCCGGAATCCGCAGCAGGGCTGCTGCCGGTCCCGGCAGCGGCGGGTTCAGGCGGTCGGGCCGCAGTTCTGGGCGGCGGGGTTGATCGTTCCGCGCTGCACCTTCGCGTCGTGGGGCTCGGCGAAACCGGCGTTGGTGATGTAGAGCCGGTTTCCGCGTACCGCGATGGAGGTGGGTGAAGCGAGGCCGTCCGAGGCGGTCAGGACGGTTTTCGTGGTCCCGTCGGGGTGGACGACCGCGACCTGGTTGAGGCCGTTCTGCGCGGCGAACACCACGTCGGTGCGGTCGTTGAGGAAGTTGAAGTCGTCGACGCTGGTGAGGCCGCTGGTCACGGTGTGGATCCGGCCCGGGGCGCCGGTGGCGGTGACCGGGATCCGCAGCAGGGTGCCCTGCGCGCTGTTGGAGACCCAGACGGCGCCCCTGTGGAAGCGGAGCCCGTTCGCGCCGAACGGGACGGACGGGTCGGGCGCGAGGGCGGGGTCGGTCAGCCAGGCGGTCGCCTTTCCGCCGGAGGCCGGGACGGCCCAGACGGTGCCCTTGCTGCTGTCGGCCACGTACAGGGTGCGCCCGGCGGGGTCGAGGGCCAGGCCGTTGGCGAGTCCGTCGGTGGGCAGGGCGGCGACGCGGCGAGGGGTGCCGCCCGGGGGCAGCTTCCATACGCCGGCCCGAAAGGCGTCATCAGAGGCCACGTTGTAGTAGATGGTGCCGTCGCGGTCGCGCGTGATGCCGCTGAATGCGTCGCCCTGTTGCCCGGCCACGATCACCGTGCTGCGCCCGGACGGGTCGATCCGCAACAGTGCCGGGCGCTCGCCCGCCGCAGTGTGCCCGCCCAGCGTGGAGACGGTCAGCGAGTTGTCCGGATTGACGGTGATGTTCTCCGGGGAGTCGCCGGCGGCGAAGTCCAATGCGGCGAGAGTTCTCACGTCGGTGACGACCGGCTTGGAGGACGCCTGTTGTGTCGCTGCGGACGCGTACGGCGCCGAGGCGAGGACGGCCGCCGCGGCGATCACCGCCGCAAGCGTGGACGGCTTCTTCAGGAGGGTTGGCGTGGGAACTGTCGCGGAGATTTCCATATGGGTCATCGCACTTTTCTCGAAAGGACGCAGATGTGGCTGCGCGGGAAGTGGGACATGAAGGGATGGGGCTGCCTGGGCCCGGGCGGGATGCATGGTCGGTCCTGGGTGCTGGAAGTCGTCCGAGGCGCCGACGGCGTGGGCCATCGCGGCGACGACGGCGTTGAGGACGCCGTCGACGACGAGGCCGCGCCGGGCAACCAGCTTCTGGGTGCTCGGAACCCGGGCAGTCACTTCAAGCTTTAACTCAAAAGTAGCGGCAATGACTTCAACCTTCAAGTGGCGAGCGGGGTGGATTCACTTCAAGCATGAAGTGTCGGTACAGTGGAGGGCATGACGAACACCCCGGCTGACGAGGCGCCCCGCTGGCTTGACGAGGAGGAGCGCCGCGCCTGGCTCGGCCTTGTCGGCATCATGCGGCGGCTGGAACACGCACTCGACACGCAACTGCGCGACGAAGGGCTGACGCACTTCGAGTACGGGGTGATGGCGGCGCTGTCGGAGTCGCCGCAGCGGGAACTGCGCATGAGCGCCCTCGCGGCGTACGCCGAGGGCTCACTCTCCCGTCTTTCCCAGGTCGTGGCCCGCCTCGAACGCAAGGGGTACGTCCACCGCCGCCCAGATCCGGCCGACGGCCGCTACACCCTGGCCACCCTGACCGACGAGGGGTACGCGAAGATCGTCAGCGCTGCTCCCGCCCACGTCGCGGAAGTGCGCCGACTGGTATTCGACCCATTGACCAAGGCACAGGTCAAACAACTCGGCCACGTCGGCCAGCGCATCCTGCACGCCATCGACCCCGAGCACGGCGACGGCGACCACCGCCGAGACCCCTCACGCTGACCGGGCGTCCATCCACGGGCCCGGCTGCCCGGCCGCGGCGACGCCGGAGGGCCTCCCTGACTGAACACACGGACAGGCCGGCCCGCAGGGCTGGTTGCCGCCGCTGCACTGATCTACCGCATCCGCCTCGGCCGCGGGCAGACCAAAGGCCGTAGCAAGCGCTTCACCGCGACCAACCACGCGCGCCTGCTTGACGCGTCACAACAGCAGCTCAGCGGCCCGATCGTGCTGGTACGGGGACAGCCGTGCGCACTGCTCCGGGCCGCTCGACTCGCCGACGCGAGCACCGATCGGACCAGCTCGGGGGTGCCCGCGACGGCAATCTGAAGCGACGTCGGACAAAGCGCCCGGGGTCTCGACGAAACGAAGTAGCCGCGTTCGTCGGCCACCTCGAACACCTCGTGGCTACGGCCGTTTGCGGTCGACGGTCTTCGCGGCAGCGGCCGTCCCGTCCTGCGGACCGGCCCTCGCGTTCTTCGCCTCGAAGGGCGCTTTCTCCCGCCGACGCCGTACAGGTCAGTGGATGTGGGATCCGCCGTTGACGTCGTACGTCACGCCGGTGAGGTAGCCCGACTCGGGCCGGGCCAGGAACGCGATGACGTCAGCCACGTCCTCGACACCGCCGATACGGCGTACCGGAACGTCCGCGATCATCGCCGCCTTGCGCTCCTCGTCCAGCTTGCCCTGGGTGATGTCGGTGTCGATCAGGCCCGGCGCGACGGAGTTGACCGTGATTCCGGACGGGCCGAGTTCGCGGGCGAGGGCCCGGGCGAAGCCCAGCAGGGCGGCCTTGGCGGCGGAATAGGCCACTCCCCCGAAGACCCCGCCTCCGCGTTCGGCCGAGACGGACGACAGGAAGACGATGCGGCCGAATCCCCGCTCGGCCATCCCGGAAGCCACGCGGTGGGTGACCACGAAGCTGCCGCGGACGTTGACCTCGAAGATCCGGTCCCACTCGGCCGGGGTGACGTCGAGGAAGGGGGTCGGGGACGTGATCCCCGCGTTGTTGACCAGGGCGCCGATCGGCGCGAGCGCCGCTTCGACCGCCCCGACGGCGGCGTCGACGGCGTCGGCGTCGGTGACGTCCGCCGCAAGGCCCAAAGCCTCCGTACCGTGCCGAGCGGCGACCTCCCGGGCGGCGTCCTCGGCGGCCTCCTTGTCCAGGTCGAGGACGGCGATGTGGTAGCCGGCGGCGGCCAGGGCGTGCGCGGTGGCGCGTCCGATGCCGCGACGGGAGCCCGCCCCGGTGACGACGGCGGTGCGGGGGGTGTGCTGGGTGGTCATGCGGTGCTCCTGAGGAGTGGGAAGAGGCCGAGGAAACAAGTGCCGCGAGCGGGTCTTCGTGCGGGGCTCACAGTTCACGGCGGACGCGTTCCTTGATCGCCGCGACGGAGAGGCCGTAGCGGTCGTGGAGCGTCGGCAGCGCACCCGCGGCGAGGAACTCGTCCGGCAGGCCGATCGGGACCATGCGCGCCGACTGCTGGGCGAAGGCAAGGCACGAGGCCACGGACTCGGCGAGGCCACCGACGACACTGTGGTTCTCGAGCGTCACCACGAGGCGTCCTTTCGAGGCCTCCCGCAGCACCGTCTCGCGGTCGAACGGCTTGATCGTCGGCACATGGAGGACGGCGACATCGATGTGGTCGTGCGCGAGTTCCTGGGCCGCGGTCAGGGCGCGTACCGTCATCAGTCCGGTGGAGATGAACAACACGTCGCGGCCGTCGCGTAGTTGGGCAGCCCTGCCGAGTTCGAACCGGTAGTCGTACTCGTCCAGGACGGTGGGTACGGTCCCGCGCAGCAGCCGCATGTAGGTGGGCCCGGGGTGCGCGGCCAGCGCCGGCACGGCCTGTTCGATGTCCACCGAGTCCGCGGGGTCCACGATCGTCAGGCCGGGCATACCGCGCAGGATCGCCAGGTCCTCGGTCGCCTGGTGGCTGGGTCCGTAGCCGGTCGTCAGACCGGGCAGGGCGCCGACGACGTTGACGTTCAGCTGCGGCTCGGCGATGTCGAGGCACAGGAAGTCGTAGGCGCGGCGGGTGGCGAAGACGGAGTAGGTGGAGGCAAACGGGGTCAGGCCCACCTCGGCCAGCCCCGCTGCCGCACCCAGCATCACCTGTTCCGCCATGCCCATCTGGAAGAAGCGATCGGGGTGAGCTTCGCGGAAGACGTGCATGTCGGTGTACTTGGCCAGGTCCGCGGAGAGACCGACCACGTCGGGGCGTTCGTCGGCGAGCCGGGCCAGTGCGTGTCCGAAGGGTGCCTTGGTGGTGCGCTGCCCCTCTTCGGCGATCGAGGCGATCATCGCGGACGTGGTGAGCCTGCGCTTCGGAGCCCCGGTCGGCGTGGGCTCGGTCCGAGTCGACGCGGAGGTGTTCATCGGGCGAGTCCCTCTTCCTGGGTGCGGGCGCGGTCGGATGTGGGTCGATTGAAGTGACGCTCCGTCAACTGAGCGCGCGCGAGCTGCCATTCGTGCTCTTCGACGCGCATGAAATGCGCCTTCTCCCGCGTCTCCAGCATCGGTACGCCGCAGCCGATCCGGGTGTCGCAGATCAGCACCGCCGGTGAACCGCGGTGCCCGCGCAGGTCGTCGAAGGCAGCGACGAGTGCCTCGATGTCGTTGCCGTCCACGCGGACGGCATGCCAGCCGAACGCCTCCCACTTGGCCGTGACCGGCTCGGTGCGCAGTACGCCCTTGGTGGGGCCGTCCGCCTGCAGGGCGTTGACGTCGACGATGGCGGTGACGTTGTCCAGGCCGTGGTGGGCGCAGGCAAGTGCCGCCTCCCAGGTGGAGCCCTCGTCCAGTTCGCCGTCGGAGAGCAGGTTGTAGACGCGTGCGTCGCTGCCCTGGTGGCGCAGGCCGAGCGCCATGCCGGTGGCGACGCCCAGGCCGTGGCCCAGTGAACCGCCGGAGATCTCCATGCCGGGCGTGTAGGAGGCCATGCCCGACATGGGCAGGCGCGAGTCGTCGCTGCCGTAGGTGGCGAGTTCGCCGACGTCCAGCACGCCGGCCTCGGCGAGCGCCGCGTACAGGGCGATCGCGTAGTGGCCGATCGACAGCAGGAACCGGTCGCGCTGCGGCCAGTCCGGCTCGGCGGGACGGTGGTTGAGGACGTCCCGGTAGACGACGGCCAGGATGTCGGCCACGCCCAGTGCCTGTCCGATGTATCCCTGGCCCTGGGTCTCCCCCATGTCCAGCGCGTGCATACGGATGCGGTGGGCGGAGTCCTGCAGGGCGCTGACGCGCCGGGTGGACGGATCCGCTGTTCCGGGTGCCTGAGTGGAGAGCACGTTGGTCCTCGTCTCTGTCAGTGAGCGGTGGGGAGGGCGGGTTCGGCGACCGCGGTCATGGCCCGGCCGGCCTCCCGGCGCTCTTCCGGGCCCCATGTCTCGCGCGTCACCAGCGCCGCTACGAGGCCCAGGAGGCCGTAGCAGCTGAAGAGGACCGCGGGGCCGGTCCATCCGGTGGCGGAGTAGAGCGCCGTGGCGATCATGGGCGTAAACCCGGAGACCACCGCGGACAGTTGGTAGGCCAGGGACGTTCCGGCGGTGCGGGTCCTGGTGGCGAACAGCTCGCAGAACCAGGCTCCTTGGACGCCGGCCAGCGAGTTCTGGCAGACGGCGTAGCTGATCAGGAAGGCGAGCAGGACGAGGGAGGCGGCTTCGGTGTTGACGAGCAGGAAGAGCGGGATGCCCCAGGCGAGGCTCACCGCGCAGCCCAGCAGGTACACCGGGCGGCGGCCTGTCCGGTCCGACAGGCGGCCCCAGAGCGTGGTGGCGGCGATGCCGACGGCCGCGGCGGTCACCAGGGCGGTGAGTGTGGTGGTGCTGGTGACGTCGGGGGCGTCGCCGTCGTCCAGGTAGGAGAGGACGAAGGTGACCGAGACGGCGTATCCGGCGGTCTCCGTGATGCGCAGACAGAACGCCCGCAGCACGTTGCGCCAGTCCTCCCGGATCACCTCCAGCAGCGGGTTCTTGACGACCTCGCCGGACTCCTTGAGCGCCTCGAACTGGGGTGATTCGTCGATCCTGAGCCGGATGAAGATGCCCACTGCGATCAGGACGGCACTGAGCAGGAACGGCACACGCCAGGCCCAGGTGTCGTCCAAGGTGTGCCGGCTGAACAGGAAGGCGAGGTTGGCGAGCAGCAGACCGACCGGGAACCCGGCCTGGGTGATGCCCGTGTACAGACCGCGCCGCCGCCAGGGGGCGTGCTCGAAGGTCATCAGGATGGCGCCACCCCATTCGGCGCCGAAGGCGAGCCCCTGGATCACGCGGACGACGACCAGCAGGACCGGCGCCCAGATCCCGACCATCTGATAAGTCGGCAGACACCCGATCAACACCGTCGCGACGCCCATCAGCAGCAGCGATCCGACCAGGACGGGCTTGCGGCCGACGCGGTCCCCGAGGTGACCTGCGACGATGCCGCCCAGCGGCCGCGCCGCGAAGCCGATCCCCAGGGTCGCGAAGGACAGCAGGGTGGCGGAGAGCGGGTCGGAGTCCGGGAAGAACACGTCCCCGAAGTAAAGAGCGGCGGCCGTTCCGAAGCCGATGAAGTCGTACGTCTCGATGGTCGCGCCCACGCCGCATCCGACGGCGACTCTCAGACGCTCGGGCGATCCCTGCGGCGCCTGGTGCGGCGCCTTGGCCTCAGCCATGCCGATCCTCCTTGATCGCGAGCGGGAACCGTCCCGGGCCCCACTGTCGGCTGTTGACTGTTAACAGTCGAGAGAGATGCTGAGCCCGAGGACGAAAGGTGTCAACCCGTGGAGCGAAGACGGATCGAATCTGCCGACTGTCAACAGATGACAGCGGGCGGGCTAATATGATCGCCCGTGGATCGAAGGAGGGCTGGACCGTGGCCGGTCAGGGGCTCGCAAGTCTCACCCGCTCGACGACCCTCCGTGAGCGCGCGCTCGTGGCCCTACGTACCGCCATCACCACGGGCCAGTACCGCCCGGGCGACCACCTCGGAGAGGTGGAGATCGCCGAGCATCTGTCAGTGAGCCGCGGCACGGTACGAGAGGCCCTGCGCCACCTCCAGCAGGAGGGGCTCGTCACCGCGGGAGCGCGCGGCATGCTGCGCGTGTCACGGCTGACACCGACCGAGGTACGGGAACTCTTCCAGGTCCGCGAGGCCCTCGAAGGGCTCGCAGTGGCACAGATCATCGCGTCACCGCGCAGACAGGAAGCGGCCGAAGCGCTGCGCGAGGCCCTGGAAAAGCTCCACGACGCCTTCGAATCAGGGGCAGACCTGACCGCGAAGGTCGAGGCCGATCTCGGTTTTCACCTTCTGCTGTGCGAACTCTCCGGCAACTCGATCCTCCTCAAGACCTGGCGACAGCTCGAGGGTCCGATGCGGGTGGTGATCATGAGCGCAGCCGGCGACCGCCGTGACGTGGCCATGTCCGCGACATCCCACTCCCCCATCGCCGACGCGATCGCGCGCGGAGACGCGACGGCCGCCCAGGAAATCCTGCACAGGCACATGACCTCGGCCATCGAGCAGTTGGGCATCGAGCACGAAGGCACCCGCGAAACCTCGTGAAAATCATGTCCCGGAAGGCACGTCCCAGGACGGGGCACGCTCCGGGAATCACTCCGGCCGGGCGACTGGTCGTTCTCCGTCGCGCGCATGCGCCCCGGGCGCAACGCGGGACTTCATAGCAGGTCCTGGTCCGCGGCGACAGGCGCAGCAGTCGCCGCGGCCTGTTGTGTGAAGCTCCGGGCGACGGCGTCGGCGCCGCGTGCCAGCAGGCCTACGTCCACGCCGACGGCGGTGAACGTGGTCCCGAGGTCGATGCACCGTCGCGCGAACGTCGGGTTGGTCGTCAGCACGCCGGCCGGTTTGCCTGCCGCGCGCACCCGCCCGATCGCCTCCTCCACTGCCGCGATGACCGTCGGCGCGTTCGGGTCTCCTGGGTGACCGAGGCTGGCGGCCAGGTCGCTGGGGCCGATGAAGATCCCGTCCACGCCATCGACGGACGCGATCTGCCCGATCTGTTCGAGGGCGTGCCGCGACTCGACCTGGACGAGCACGCACAGTTCGGTGTGCGCCAGTTCGGCGTAGTCCTTGACCCGACCGAACCGGGTGGCCCTGGTCAGTGCCGACACGCCGCGGACGCCCACGGGGGCGTAACGGGTGGCGGCGACCGCGGCGAGCGCTTCTTCGGCCGACTCGACCTGTGGAATCAGCAACGACTGCGCGCCGACGTCCAGGAGCCGCTTGATCACGGTGGGATCGTTGACCGGAGGACGCACCACTGCCGAGCAGGGGTACGGGGCGACCGCCTGGAGTTGTGAGAGCACGATCGCGACATCAGCGTGCGAGTGCTCGGTGTCGAGAAGCAGCCAGTCGAAGCCGGCGCCGGCGACGATCTCGGCCGGGTAGGCGTCGGCCAGCGAGCACCACAGGCCGATCATCTGCTCGCCTCGGGCAAGCCTCGCTTTGAATACGTTCGCCGGTGGAGGCCACTGGCCCGGTGCGGGCTGCGATGCGCCGGTCTGCGGGTGGTGCACGGTCACCGGAACGACACCCCGATCGAACCCAACGGGCCGAAGTCGGCGTGGATGACGGTGTTCGCTTCGACCGAGACCGGTCGGGTGAACGAGCCCGACAGCAGCAGCTGACCGGCTCTGAGGTGCTCGCCGACCGCGGCGAGCTTGTTCCCGAGCCAGGCGATGCCTGCCGCCGGGTGTCCCATGACGGCGGCCGAGACGCCGGACTCCTCGATCACACCGTTCTTCGCCAACGTCGCGGCCACCCACCGGACATCGACGTCCATCGGGCGCACGACGCGACCGCCGACGACCATCGCCGCGGCGGCGGCGTTGTCCGCGATGGTGTCGGTGATCGCGCGGGGCACCTCGGTGCGGTAGTCGATGACCTCGAGCGCGGGGACGACGTACTCAGTCGCCCGCAGGACGTCATGGACGCGCAGGTCCGGCCCATGCAGGTCGGCGCCGAGCACGAACGCCAGCTCGACCTCCAGTCGGGGCTTCATGTAGCGGTTCGCTGCGAGACAGGCGCCGTCGTTGACGACCATGTCGTCGGTGAGAAAGCCGTAGTCGGGCTCCGTCATCTGCGAGGCCATCTGCATGGCGCGAGACGTCAGTCCGATCTTGTGCCCGACGAGCCGGGCGCCGGCCGCCACACGCTCCGCCGCCCAGAGCTGCTGGATGGCGTAGGCGTCGACGATCTCAAGATCGGCATAGGTGCGGCTGAGTTGGGTGATCGGTTGACGCTCACGGTCTGCCTGCATGAGAGCGGTTGCGGCTGCGCGACGTTCTGCTTCGGTGATCACCGGGTTCCTCTCGGGGTGTACGGAGTGCCGTCGCGTGGCGTTCGACGGCACGGGGCGTGCACCTGCCGGACGACGACACGGTCACGTCATGCGCTGTCGGGCTTGCTGTCGCGCTTGGCCGACACGGGCGGGGTCGGCAGCCAGGCCTCACCTGGCTCGACGACGAAGGTGAACTCGAGGCTGTACCAGGGTTCGACTACGTCCTCATCCGGCGCCGACTCGTTCTCGTGGCGCACATACGTGCCGATGAGGCTCTGTACGACGCCGAACTGCGCGTCGGTCTCCAGGATGGGGTCGTCGTGGCTGTAGAGCTGGGACGCGATCGTCTTGTAACCCTGTTTGCAGATCAGCACATGGAGATGCGCCGGCCGGAAGGGATGGCGTTCGAGCGCGGCCAGGAGATCTCCCACCGGCCCGCCGATCGGTATCGGATAACCGGAAGGCTTGATACTGCGGAAGGTGAACACACCTTCCTCATCGCTGAAGAACTTGCCGCGGAGATTCCACTCGGCCTGCTCGGGGTCCTGGTTCTCATAGAGGCCGGCCGGTGATGCGTGCCAGACGTCGACTTCCGCGCCGACGACCGACGTTCCATCGGTGTCGACGATCCGGCCGGTGAAGAACAGCGGCGGTCCATCTGTCGGCGAGCGGACGATCGACTCGCCGTTGTTCATCGTCGGGCTGCCCTGGCGCCAGAACGGACCGAGCAGGTTCGCCGAGGTCGGCTTGTCCTCGCTCCCGTTGTTCATCAGGGCAACCAGCGTCGACAGGCCCAGCGAGCCCGCCATCAGCCTCACCTCGTTGTGGCTGGGCGTGGTGAGTTGGCCAAGCCTGGTCACGATGTTGATGGAGGTGTCGAACTCCTTCTCGGTCAGCCGTACTTCGCGGGCGAAGTCGTGCAGGTGGCGCACCAGTGCCTGGATGATCTCCTTGACGCGCGGGTCGCCGGCCCGCTCTGTCTCGGCGAGTACCGCGGCGGTGAGCTGGTCTTCGTCTTGGATGATCACGTCGGCATCCCCTTGAGACGGTCGGCTGCTGGCCCGCGGCCGACACTGCCACGCAAGTATCAGAAGGCCGGTCGGCACGCACAACGACAGTGTTCATCCAGTGAACAATCAGGCGCCGCAGCCCGGATGAACTGCAGACACGAGAGGTGCGCCACCGCAGGTGGGATCGCCAATGAGGCCGTCTTGAGTGAAGTTGCGCGGTTTGTCCTGGCCCCAGTAGAGGCGGACAGGGAGGTAGCCGGTGAGCAGAGCGGCCTCGTCGTGCAGCGGGCCGGACGGTGGTTGCCTGAGACGTCGGCGAGGGCCTTGATCTCGTCGAGGCCGGTCGCGGTGCGGAGGGCTGCCCGTGCTCGTCGACTCGGACGATGTCATCGGTGCGCAGCCATCCCTCGACGGGTGTCTGCACGATGCTCCCGGGTTGCCCGGGCACCCGGCCGTCACTCGGGGACCCGCAGTCCCCCAAGGACCGCTGTCCCCCAACCCCCCGGCTTGACCGGACGCCACGTTCGCGCCGCTCACCGGGTCGAACGAAGGTGATCAGGCGGCGGGACGGACACGTACCGGCAGGGATGTCCAGGCACGCAGGGTGTTGTTGACGTGTCGGATCGGTGGACCGGTGAGTTCGATGTGCTCGATGCGGCGGACCAGGGCGGTCAGCAGGGCCTCGGCCTCCAGGCGGGCCACGTGTTGGCCGACGCATTGGTGGATGCCCATGCCGAAGCCGACGTGCCCGGAAGGGTCGCGGGTCAGGTCAAAGCGGTCCGGGTCGGTCCAGCAGGCGGGGTCGCGGTTGGCCGCGCCGAGGAACATGAGGATCTTCGTGCCCTCGGGGATGACAGCGTCGGCGATCTTGACGTCGGTGGTGGCGGTACGGAAGAACGTCTGCACCGGCGACTGCCAGCGCACCGCCTCGTCGAAGGCGACCCGCGTCAGCTCGGGCCGCTGCCGCAGCCGTTGCCACTGTTCCGGGTGGGTGGCGAACGCGTACAGGCAAGCCGCCAGGCCGTGCACCGTGGTGTCGACCCCGGCCGTGAGCAAGGAGCGCACCACCAGCGGAGCCTGCTCTCGCGTCAGGTCCCCGCGGTCGGCCGCGGCCCAGATCACCGCCCCGAACCCGTCCTCGGCCAGGGCGTCCCGGGCGCATTGCGTGATCACCCAGGCCGACAGGTCGGCCAGGCGGTGGAGATCCGCGGTGACCAGGTCGTTGACCGGGCCGAAGGCATTGAAGGCCATGTTGCCGTACGGCAGGAGGTTCTCCCGGCCATGGGGGCCGAGACCCACGGCATCGGGGAAGACTTTCAGTGGGAACGCCCGCGCCAACTGTGCGAAGGCGTCGAACTCGGGGCCTTCGGCGAGGACTTGGTCGACGAGTTCGTCGGCGGCGGTTTGCCAGGTCTCCCGCAGACGGCGCAGCGCGGGTGGGGCCAGGATCTCCCGCAGCACTCGGCGAGGGGCGTCGTGCCGGGGCGGGTCGGCCTCCAACAGCACGCTCGGCGGGCGCCACGACTTCTCGTGCCGGAAGTTGGCCAGCCCCACCCCCGCGCCGGACTCGAAGTGCTGCCAGTCCCGCAGGGCGGCGTGCACCTCCTCGTAGCGCGCCAGGGCGTGGACGTCGTACCGGGAGAGGTACACGACGGGCCCGGCGGCCCGTAGCTCGTGGTGGAGTTCTTCCGGCTCCTGAAGCACGTCGGGGGCGAAGGGATCTGCGTCGCGGACGGGCACCGTGGTGGCCCGCTCGGTGGTTTCGGGCATGGCGACTCCTGAGTACGGCTCGTAAGCGGACGGATCAGAGGTCGAGGACCAGGCGGTCGTCGCAGGAACGGGACACGCAAAGGAACATGCAGGTGTTCGCGGCGCGTTCGTGGTCGGCGAGGATCGAGTCGCGGTGGTCGGGCCGGCCCTGGAGGACCGGGGTGAGGCAGGTGCCGCAGGTGCCCTGCTCGCAGGAGGAGAGCACCTCCGCCCCCACCCGGCGCACCGCGTCCAGGACCGAGACCTCCGGGGTGACGGTGACGGTGCGTCCCGTCCGGCGCAGCTCCACCTCGAAGGGGGTGTCGCGCACCGGTGCCGACCGGTCGGCGGCGGTGAACCGTTCGGTGCGCAGCGTGTACGGCGGCCAGTGGGCGCAGGCGGCCTCCACGGCGGCGAGGAGCGGGGCGGGACCGCAGCAGTAGACCTTGGTGTCGGGGCGCGGAGTGCCGAGCCAGGAGACGAGGTCGAGCAGTCCGCACTCGTCCTGCGGGGCGATGCGCACCCGCTCGCCGTGGGCGGCTGCCAGCTCCTCGGCGAAGGCCATGGACGCCCGGGTCCGTCCGCCGTACAGCAACTGCCAGTCGGCACCGAGCAGTTCGGCCTGCCGGACCTTCGGCAGCAGCGGGGTGATGCCGATGCCGCCCGCGATGAACAGGTACTTCTCCGACGGCACCAGCGGGAAGTGGTTGCGCGGCCCGCCGACACCGACCCGGTCGCCCACGCGCAGTGCGTCATGCACGTACGAGGAACCTCCACGGCCGAGCGGCTCGCGCAGGACGGCGATCCGATAGGTGTACGCGTCCCACCGGTTCCCGCACAGCGAGTAGTGCCGGATCGTCCCCTCGGGCAGGACCAGTTCGATGTGGGAGCCGGGAGTCCAGTCCGGCAGCCGGGCGCCCGCCGGATGGGTGAGGGTCAGCGTGACCACGCCCTCGGCCACGGTCTCCTTTGCGGAGACCTCCAGAGTCACGACCACGTCGTCGCCTCCCGTCGTTGGGTTGACGGAAGGATGCGCGAGGGTGTGGAGGAGGCGCGACGGCACTCTCATTCAATGAGAGACGAACTTGTCGGCCCCTCAGCCGGTCAGGCCGCGGGGACCTCGCGCGGCCATGGCCCGGGAGATGCCGCGCGCGGCGGTCCGCACCACGGGCACGACGGAAGCGGCCCCGGCGTCGTTGGGGACGATCACCGACAGGGCGGCCACCACCCCTCCCCCGCCGTCGCGCACCGGGGCCGCGATACCGAGGGCGTCCTCGTGGAAGTGCCCCGGGCAGTACGCATACCCCTGCTGCCGGACGGCGGCCAGCGTGGACCGCAGCAGGGCGGGGGTGGTGATGGTGTGCCGCGTGTACGCGGGAAGCGGCCCTGCGAGGACGCGTTCCTGCAGGTCAGCAGGCCCGTGGGCGAGCAGCACCAGACCACTGGAGGACACGTGCGGCGGCAGCCTGCCTGCGATGCGGGTGTAGTTGACGACCGCTCCCGGCGCCGAGAGCCGCTCCAGGAACAGCACCTCGCCGCCGTCCAGCACGCCGATCTGGACATGGTGCCCCACCACGTCGTGCACGCCCTCCATGAACGGCATCGCCGTGTCCCGCAGCGACAGCGTGGGCGAGGCCCGCGTCCCCAGCTCCCACAGTCGTACGCCGATCCGCACCCGGCGGTCCGCGTCCCGGGCAAGGAACCCGTGCGCCGTCAACTCGGCAACCAGCCGCGACGCGGTCGCCAAGTGCAGACCCGTACGCCGGGAGATCTCCGAGACGGTGAGGACCGGCTCGTCCGGCGTGAACGCTTCCAGGATCCGCACAGCCCGCGACAGGACCGACTCACCCATCCGTGCCCTCACAAATACATGATCGGCTCATGGACCGTGGAGGTCCAGGGGCGCACGTCAGCGACGTGGCGAACCGTTGAGTGGTGCACATACGAGACTTCCACGGCATCGGTCCTCTCTCTCGTGCCGTCCCCTCGTACCGTCCCCTCGTGCCGTCCTCTCGCGTCCCCTCGCGCCGTCCCCTCGCACCCTTACAAGCCGTACGCCGCCAGTGCCTCGTCCAGTACCGCCAGCTGGCGCTCCGGCGGCCAGTCGTGGTGGTGCTCCACAGCCGACAGGACGAGACCGTTGGCCAGCACCCGGAGCAGGTCGACCGTGGTGTCGACCCGTTCGGCGGGGACGAGCGGTTCGACGTGGCGGCGCAGCAGTTCCCGTATGCGCGCGTCCACGGTCGGCACCGTCCGCGACGTCGAAGTCGACGAGGTCTTCGTCGTGCTCGAGGGAGACGCGACCGTGCGATATCGAGACCGGGGACAGCGTCGAGCTCACCCCCGGCGTCGTCGTACGTCTGCACGCGGGGGAACGGGCCGAGTGTGAGGTCCGCTCCCCCCTGCGAAAGTTCTACGTGGCCGTCGGCTGAGGAGCTGTCGGGGTCCCGGGCCAGGGGCCCCAGTCGCACGCGGCAGGCCCGATCAGTACCGGGAGTCGCGTCCGTCCTCGTCCACTGATCAGTGCCGGGAGTCGCGTCCGTCCTCGTCCAGTGCGGCTGAGACACTGTCCGCCGCGACGGTCAGGGCCGCCACCAGCTTCTTCACCCGGCCTGCCGAGTACCGCACGCTCGGCAGGGACACCGACACGGCCGCGATCGTGGTGCCGCTCGTGTCGGTCACGCCGCGCCCGATGGCGACGACTCCGCGCTCGGATCGCTCCAGGTTGACGGCGACGCCGCTTCGCCGGACGGCACGCAGCTCAGCGCGCAGCTCCGTGAGGTCCGGGCGGTCTTCGGTGGCGTCGGCCGGGAGGTGTGTGTAGAGCGCGGTCAACTCGTCGTCGCTGAGGGCGGCCAGCATGACCAGCCCGCCGCTCACCTGGTGTGCGGGGAAGACCATGCCCTCCCTGTTGCCGACGCGGAGGGCCTGCCGGCATTCGATCGAGGCGATGAAGCGAACGGTGCGGCCGGTGCGGATGGTGACGTTCGCGGTCTCGTCGACCGTGTCGACGAGGGTCTGCAGCGGGCCCAGGGCCGCGGACCGCAGGGCGCTGACGTTCGACTGGGCCTTGGCCGCCATCTCCAGGACCGGGCCGACCCGGTAGCTGCGGTCAGCGTTCTGCACGGCGAAGTCCCGGTAGACGAGCGTGGAGAGCAGCCGGTGGGCGCTGGAGCGGGCCACCCCGAGCCGCCGGGCGGCCTCCGAGACGGTGAGCGGCCCCTCCACCTGCAGTATCACCGCCAGCTGGAGGGCATGGTCCACGCTCGTCACCCCGTAGGCAGGCGGGTTCTTCATCGACTTGGCCACGGCTGCCGCCTCCCGGAGATGTGTTCTGCTGAACAGAATCTACTGTTCCGGAGAGGGGAAGGCGAAGCACGGTGGTGGCATGACCGAAGAGGACGACGTCGTCTCCCCCCTGCACCTCACCGCCGAGGACCGGCCGGACCAGCCGCCCGTCACGCCCGGGCTCAAGGACCTCTACCGGGACTTCGAGAAGGCCCTCCTGGTGCCGCTGTGGACCCGGATCGGCGACCTGATGCCCGAGCGTCCGCAGTCGAAGGCGCAGCCGCACCGGTGGGAGTGGAAGGCGCTGATCGAGCTGGCCGCCCGGTCCGGCGACCTCGTGCCGGTGGGCCGCGGCGGAGAGCGTCGGGCCATGGCCCTGGCCAACCCGAGCCTGGGTGGCAGGCCCTACGCGACTCCGACCCTGTGGGCGGCCATCCAGTACCTCATGCCCGGTGAGGACGCCCCCGAGCACCGCCACACCCAGAACGCCTTCCGGTTCGTGGTGGAGGGCGAGGGCGTGTGGACGGTCGTGGAGCGTGACCCGGTACCCATGCGCCGCGGGGACTTCCTGCCGCAGGCCGGGATGAACTGGCACGCGCACCACAACTCGGCCAGTGAGCCCATGGCGTGGATCGACGGCCTGGACATCCCCTTCCAGTACGACGTCGAGGCGCAGTTCTTCGACTTCGGGCGGGACGAACTGACCGAGGAGGAGCACGCGACGCCCGACCGGTCCCGCTCCGAGCGGCTGTGGGGGCACCCGGGGCTGGTGCCGGTCTCGCAGTTGGGGCGCAGGGAGGGCACTCCGCTGCTGTGCTACCGCTGGGCGGACACGGACGCGGCTCTGACCGACCAGCTGGAGCTGGAACGCGAGGGCCACCCCGGCACCGTCGCACCCGGCCACGCGCTGGTGCGCTACACCAACCCCACCACCGCCGACGACGTCCTGCCGACCATTCGCGCCCAGTTCCACCGCATCGTCGGCGGCGCGGAGACCGCCCCCCGCCGGGAGACGGGTTCGTCGGTCTACCAGGTGTTCGACGGCTCCGGCCGGGTCACCGTGGGCGACTTCTCCTGGTCGGTCCGGCGCGGCGATCTCTTCGTGGTCCCGTCCTGGCAGCCGCTGTCCATCCGGTCCGAGGCGTCGCCGTCCGACTCCGACTCCGGCGCGCTGGACCTGTTCCAGTTCAGCGACGCCCCCTTGTTCACCAAGCTCAACCTGTTCCGCACCCACATCGAGGAGAACGCGTGAAGCTCGCCACCATCCGTCTCGGCGACGGCACCACCACCGCGGTGCGCGTCGACGGCGACACCCTCGTCGATCTCGGCCTGCCGGACGTGGGCGCCGTACTGGCGTCGGCCGGCGGCCTCGAAGCCGCGGCAGCGGCCGACGGTCGTCGGTACACCGGTGCCGACGCCGCGTTCGCCCCGCTCGTCCCCCACCCCAGCAAGGTGGTCTGCGTCGGCCTGAACTACCAGCGGCACATCAAGGAGATGGGCCGCGACCTGCCTGAATTCCCCACCCTCTTCTGCAAGTTCGCGGACACCCTCATCGGCGCCCTCGACGATGTCCGACGCCCGGTCGAGACCGAGCAGTTCGACTGGGAGGCCGAACTCGCCGTGGTCGTCGGCCGTCAGGTCCGGCGCGCCGACGAGGCGGAGGCGGAGGCCGCCATCGCGGGCTTCACCGTCCTCAACGACGTCACCTGCCGCGACTGGCAGTTCCGCACCCGCGAGTGGCTCCAGGGCAAGAACTGGGACTCCACCACCCCGCTCGGCCCGTTCCTGGTCACCACCGACGAGGTCGGCGGCCCGCGCCCCGCGCTCGACATCCGCTGCGAGGTCAACGGACGGGTCATGCAGCAGGACAACACCGGCGACCTGCTCTTCGACCCGGTTCACCTGGTCCGCTACGTCTCCACGATGATCCGGCTCAACCCCGGCGACATCATCGCCACCGGCACCCCCGGCGGCGTCGGCCACGCCCGCAAGCCCCAGGTGTATCTGCGCGAGGGCGACACCGTCGTCACCGAGATCGAGGGCCTGGGCCGTCTCGAGAACCGCGTCGTCTCCGAGGGGACGTGATGAGGACCCTGCGGACGACGCTGGCCTGGGTGGCCGAGGGCACCGCGCTGTGCGGCAAGGCCGTCGCCGGCCTCGACGAGGAGGCGTACCGCGCGCCCTCGTCGCTCCCCGGCTGGACCCGGGGGCACGTGGTGGCCCATGTGGCCGCCAACGCCCGGGCCCTCAGGAACCTCGTGCACTGGGCACGCACCGGTGAGCCCACCCCGATGTACAGCTCGCCGGAACAGCGCCTGGCGGACATCGAGTCGGGCGCCGGGCTGCCCGCCGCACGGCTCACCGCATGGTTCGAGGAGTCGGCGCAGCAGCTGGCCCACGCGATGGCCGAACTGACCGAGGAGCAGTGGCGGGCGGAGGTTCTGACCGCGCAAGGGCGGACCGTTCCGGCGAGCGAGGTCCCGTGGATGCGCACCAGGGAGGTCATGGTGCATGCCGTCGACCTCGCCACGGGCATCCGATTCACCGACCTGCCCGGGGAGTTCCTCGCCGAACTGCGCCACGACATCGTCGGGAAGCGCGGCAGCGACACCGTCCCCGCCGTCCAGGGCAGCGACGCCGACATCACCGCCTATCTGGCAGGCCGCTCGTACACCGGCGTGACGACCGACGACGGCTCCCCGGCCGAACCCCTGGCTCCGTGGCTGTGACCAGCGGGAGCGAGACATGAACACCACCGACGCCCCCCGCCCCGACGTGCTGGTCGTCGGCGGCGGAATCGGCGGTCTCTCGGCCGCGCTGGCACTCACCCTCCAGGGCCTGCGAGTCCGCCTCTATGAGCAGGCCCGTGAGTTCGGCGAGGTCGGGGCAGGACTGCAGCTCGCGCCGAACTGCACGAGGATCCTGCACGACTACGGGCTCCTGGGCGAGGTCGTCCGACTCGGCTTCCTGCCCGAGCACATGATCATGAAGGACGCCCTCGACGCGAGCGAGCTGACCCGGGTCGACCTCAAGGACATGGAACGCCGCTACGGCTTCCCGTACCTGGTGACCCACCGCAGCGACCTGCACGGCGTCCTCCTGCGCGGCTGCGAGCGGGCAGGCGTGGAGCTGGTGACCGGCGCGCGCTGTGTGACGTACGAGAACATCGAGGGCGGCGCGCGCGTCACCTTCGCCGACGGGCGGAGCGACGAGGCCGAGATCGTCCTCGCCGCCGACGGGCTGCACTCCGTCGCGCGAACCCTGCTCGTCGACGACGAACCCGTCAACTCGGCGTACGTCGCCTACCGTGGCGCGGTCCCCTTCGAGCGGGTCGCCGCCAACGACGTGCACGAGAAGGACGTCGTGCTGTACGTCGGACCGCACTGCCACTTCGTCCAGTACCCGCTGCGCGGCGGCCGGATGTTCAACCAGGTCGCGGTGTTCCGGTCGCCGAAGGCCTTGGCCGGCCGGGACGACTGGGGCACCCCGGACGAACTCGACCGGGCCTTCGAGGGAACGTGCGGCCCTGTCCAGAAGGGCCTGCCGTCGATGTGGCGCGACCGCTGGTGGCGGATGTTCGACCGTGAGCCGCTCACGAAGTGGGTCACCGGCCGCATCGCCCTGCTCGGCGACGCGGCCCACCCGCCACTGCAGTACATGGCCCAGGGCGCCGTCATGGCCGTCGAGGACGGCTGGGTGCTGGCCCAACACGTGGGCGCACAGCTCGCGAAGCGGTCCGTGCGGGGGTCCGGTGTCGACTGGGAGACGGCACTCGCCGCCTACGAGGCCGTACGCCCCGAACACTGCCGCCGAGTCGTCCTCACCGCACGATCCTGGGGCGAACTGTGGCACCACTCCGGCACCAAGCGGGAACAGCGCAACGCCGTGATGCGCGCCCGCGACACCTACGACTACGCCTTCATGGACTGGGTCTACGGCCCCACATCGCTGACTCCCGACCAGGAGCCGCCCATGTACCGGACGATCCCGTTGGACTCGGTGCGGGTATGACCGCGTGCGCGTCGACTCCGGCCTTGAGGCTCGTGCGAGCGGGAGACGATCGCAGGGAGTCGCTGGGTCGTCGGACGAAGCCGAAGGCCGTCTGGGACCTCAGGTGTCGAGCGCGTCGATCAGGGCCTTGGTGACGTCCTCCGTGGTGGCCGTGCCACCGACGTCGCGGGTGAGGATGCCGGCGGCGGTCGTGGCCTCGATCGCCTTGTTCAGGCGGGCCGCCTGGTCGGGCAGGCCGAAGTGCTCCAGCATCAGGGCGGCACTGCCGACCGCCCCGATCGGGTTGGCGAGGCCCTGGCCCGCGATGTCCGGGGCGGAGCCGTGGACCGGCTCGAACATGCTGGGGAAGCGGCGCTCGGGGTTGAGGTTGGCGCTCGCCGCCAGGCCCAGGCTGCCCGCCAGCGCGCTGCCGAGGTCGGACAGGATGTCGGCGTTGAGGTTGGAGGCGACCACGACCGACAGGTCCTCGGGACGCAGGACGAACTTGGCGGACATCGCGTCGACGAGCACGCTCTCGGTCTCGACGTCCGCGTAGTCGAGCGCGACCCGCTTGAAGACGTCGTCCCACAGGACCATTCCGTACTGCTGGGCGTTGCTCTTGGTGACGGAAGAGACCTTCTTGTGCGCCCTGGTCCGGGCCAGGTCGAACGCGAACCGCATGATCCGCTCGCAGCCCACCTCGGTGAACAGCGCGGACTGGACGGCGACTTCGCCGCCCTGCCCACGGCCGGAGAGATTGCGGCCGCCGAGGCCCGCGTACTCGCCCTCGCTGTTCTCCCGGACGACCACCCAGTCGAGCTCGGTGTCGTCGGCCTTGCGCAGCGGACTCTGCACGCCCGGCAGGAAGTGGACGGGGCGGACGTTTGCCCACTGGTCGAAGCTCTGGCAGATCTTCAGCCGCAGGCCCCACAGGCTGATGTGGTCGGGGACGGTGGGCCAGCCGACGGCGCCGAAATAGACGGCGTCGAAGTCCTTGAGCCGCTCCAGCCCGTCCTCGTCCATCATCCGGCCCGTGCGCTCGTAGTACGCGCACCCCCAGGGGAACTCCTCCCACCGGAAGGCGAAGGCGCCGCCGGAGTCCTCGGCCAGGGCGTCCAGGACGGCCCGCCCGGCGGCGACGACCTCCTTGCCCACCCCGTCGGCGGGGATGGCGGCGATGCGGAACGTGCGGGGTGCGGCTGTCATGGGTGCCTCCGGCTCGCTGTCGTGCGGTCGGTTTCGAGTCAACACACCGACGTCATGGCGCGTCCAAGACGTGCTTTCGATACGACGTATAGGCACAGCCGATCGGTCCTGCGTCAGGCACCATGGGCTCGTCGTTGGGCGAAGGACTCGGTGAGGGTGCGGAAGGCACGCGCGGCCGGCGTGAGGTGCGCGGGCAGGCTGATCATCGCCACGTGGAGATGAGCGGTGGGCTCGATGGGGGCGACCACCGCGCCGCAGCGGCGGGCCAGCCGGGTCCAGGAGGAGGGCAGGACGGCGACGCCGACGCCGGTGAGGACCAGGGGCAGGATCGACGTGCGGTGGTCGACGACCGTCACGATCCCCGTTCCGGTGCCGCCCGCGGTGATGTCGTCGACGATGCTGCGCATCAGGCTGCCGGTGCGGGACGCGATGAGCTTCTGGCCGGCCAGGTCCTCGGGCCGGATCGTGACGTCGTCCTCGATCGGCCCGCCGGGTGCGGCGACGACCACGAACGGCTGGTCCTCGACGTGCAGGACGTCCAGCCCGGACGGATGCACGGGGGCGGCGCTGCCCAGCAGACCCAGTTCGCAGGCGCCGCTGCGGACCAGGGAGACGACCTCGTCCGGGGTGAAGGCGGCCTGGGTACTCACCGTCACCGACGGATGCAGCTCGGTGAAGCGGTGGATGAGGGTCGTGAGCGGTTCGATACCGGGCGAGGGCATGGTGGCGACCTCTACGCTGCCGCCGTGCAGCCCGGCGAGCGCGGCCGCGGTGTCCCGGACGGCGGCCAGGTCCCGCAGCACGCGACGGCTCGGCTCCAGCAGTTCCGCACCTGCGTCACTCAGTACGACGCCCCGCCCCACCCGGTGGAAGAGCGCCACCCCGAGGTCCGCCTCCAGGTTCGCCATCGCCTGGGACAGCGACGGCTGGGCCACGTGGAGGGCGGCGGCGGCCTTGCTGAAACCACCGTGCTCGACGATGGCGAGGAAGTACTCCAGTTGCCGGGCGTCCACGGTGCCTCCCCCGCTCTGTACTGGTACGACAGGCGGAGCGAGCCTACCTGCCGGTTTCCGTTCCTCCGTGTCCGATCCAGCGGTCGGCGAGGTTCCGCCCGCACTGGGCGAGCAGCCGCGCGGACAGGGCGCTGTCCTGCGCACAGTCCTGGTCGGTCAGGTCCGTGAGTGCCTGGACGGAACGGAAGTGGGCGGCGGTCCGGTCCGCGGGCAGGGTGCAGCGTCCGGCCACCGCGTGCACCGCCACGCCCAGTCGGCGGGCCCGTCGGGCGAGCGCGACCGGCAGCTTGCCCGACAGGGACTGCTCGTCGAGGCTGCCTTCGCCGGTCACGACGAAGGCGCTCCCGGCCAGCAGGTCGTCGGCTCCGAGCAGGGTGAGGAAGTAGTCGGCCCCCGAGCACACCCGCCCGCCCAGCAGCATCCCGGCGTACCCCAGCCCGCCGGCCGCCCCGGCACCGGGGGCGTCGGCATGGCGTACCGCCCCCGCGACTCCCGCTGCCTCCAGCCGCCGTACGAAACCGGCGAGCGCGCCGTCCAGTTCCCGTACGTCGTCCGCGGTCGCCCCTTTCTGGGGTCCGTAGACGGCGGCCGTGCCCGTCGGTCCCAGCAGCGGGTTGTCCACGTCGGTGGCGAGGACGAGGTCGACCCCGGCCAGCGCGGCGTGGGCCTCGGCGAGGTCGGCGGTGTGGAGGTCGGCGAGCCCTGCGCCGCCCGGGCCGATCGGAGTGCCGTCCTCCCGGGTCAGTACCGCGCCGAGGGACTGCAGCAGTCCCGCGCCGCCGTCGGTCGTGGCGACACCGCCGAGGGCGAGGACGATCGTGTCGGCCTCGCCCGCCAGCGCGTACCGGACGGCCTGCCCGATGCCTCGGCTGGTGGCCGTGAGCGGTGCCTCGCGGCCGCCCGGCAGGACGCCGAGTCCGCAGACGGCCGCTGCTTCGATGAGGACGGTACGGCCGTGCACCGCGACGGGCGCAGTGACGGGCTGCCCGGTCGGCCCGGTCACGGTGACCTTCTCGGGACGGAAGCGGCCCGCGCAGGCGGCGGCCACGCTGCCCTCGCCCCCGTCGGCCAGCGCGAGCCGCCGGACCCGCGCGTGCGGGGCGCCTTCCGACAGCCCGTGTTCCAGCGCGCGGGCCACCTCGTCGGCGCTGAGGGAGCCCTTGAACTTGTCCGGGGCGACCAGGACGGACACCATCAGGACGCCGCCTCGGCGCCCTGAGCCACGGTCGGCCGGTCCTTGACCGTTTCCGTCTCCGATTCCGTCTCCGCTTTCGTCTCGGCTTCTGTCTCCGCTTCTGTCACGGCGGCCACCGGCGGTTCCACCACCCGGCCCGCCAGCACCTCGCGCGCCCGCGCCAGATCCAGGGTGTTCTCCCACCGGGCGATGAAGAGGGTGGCGACGACGTTGCCGGAGAAGTTCACCATGGCCCGGCACTCGGACATGAACTTGTCGATGCCGAAGACGAGCATGATGCCGGCGGCGGGAACGGTACCGACCGTCGACAGGGTCGCGGTGAGGGCGATGAAACCGCCGCCCGCGACACCCGCGGCGCCCTTGGAGGTGAGCAGCATGACGGCGAGCAGCCCGAGTTGCTGGGTGACGGACAACGGGGTGTCGGTGGCCTGGGCGATGTACAGCGTCGCGAGGGAGAGGTAGATCGCCGCTCCGTCGAGGTTGAAGCTGTAGCCCGTGGGCACGACCAGGCCGACCGTGGACTTGTCGGTCCCCATGTGTTGGAGCTTGCGCATCAGCCCGGGCAGCGCCGGCTCGGCGGTGGACGTGCCCAGGATCAGGAAGTACTCCTCCTTGAAGTAGCGGAAGACCTGGAAGATGTTCAGCTTCACGTACGCGGCCAGCACCCCGCCGAGCACGACCACGACGAACAGGGCGGAGGTGACGTAGAAGAGCAGGATCAGCGAGCCCAGGCTGGTCAGCGTGGACAGGCCGAACTTCCCGATCGCGTACGCCATCGCGCCGAAGGCGCCCAGCGGCGCGACCTTCATGACGTACGACAGCACCTTGAAGACGACCTCGGTCAGCCGGTGCACACCCGCGATGACCGGCTCGCCCGCCTTCCCCACCGCCTTCAGCGCGACGCCGAAGATCACCGCGAGGAAGATCACCTGGAGGATGTCACCCTCGACGAACGGGCCGAAGAAACTGTTCGGCACGATGTGGGTGAGGAACTCCCACCACTGCTGGTGCTCGCCCTTCTCTATGTACTCGCCCGCGTCGCCGGAGGTGTCCAGGGTCGACGGGTCGGCGTGCACGCCGTCGCCGAGCCGGAAGACGTTGATCGCCACCAGGCCCGCCGCCATGGCGACGATCGTGCCGACCTGGAAGTACGCCAGCGCCTTGACCCCGGTGAGCCCGACCCTCTTCAGGTCGGCGACGCTCGCGATGCCGCCGATGATGGTCAGGAACACGATCGGGCCGATCAGCATCTTCATCGCGGTGATGAACGTCGTCCCGAGCGGCTCCATGTCGGTGGCGATATCCGGCCGCCGCCAACCCAGCACGATGCCGATCACGATCGCCACCAGAACCTGGACGTACAACTGCCGGTACCACGGCTTCGCCGCGATGCGCGCGGCCTGTGCGACTCTCGCGTTTTCCGGGGTTTGCGTCATTGCAGCCTCCCTGATCGCGCGACCGAGCCCGATCGGTACGCGCCAGCTTGGGCCACAGTGAACCGGGCCGCAGGTGAGGGGTCCACGACCAAAAATCGATGCCCCGTATAGGCCGGGCCTATCAATACCGGCACAGGAGGCAGCCCGCACGCGCGGGGAAAGGGGCTTCCACCGGGCCTCACCTCGTCCCTGCCGGGCGGAGGGTCGCTTCATGGCGTTGTCCCGGGTGTCCGACGACGAGAGGCGGCCCGGGTCCTCGGGGCGAGGCTGCGCCGCGTCCTGCGAGGATCGGGCCGAGGAGGGAGCCGAGCCGCCACGGATGCGCCGACCAACGGGCCATGTGGCGGCTGTTGGTGGCGGCTGTCCTGCGTCTGGGGAGGAGGACGCGGAGGCGACGGTGTCGTGCCGGCTCCGACTGCGGCGCTCCGATATCCGCCGGGGCCGTGTTCTCAGGCCTCCCAGTCCCCCGGTTCCAGGGTGAGTGCGACCCGCCCGATGTTGTTGTCGTCCTCCATGTAGCGGTGGGCGTCAGCGGCACGGGCAATGGGGAACGTGCGGTCGAGGACGGCACGGAATCCGTGCTCCACCTGCGTCCACAGTTCCTTCACCGCGGCCGCGTTCCCGGTTCGTACGCCGATGATGCGGTGGCAGTCGGAGTACACCCTCCGCAGGTCTATCTTGACCTGGCCCCCGAGGAAGGCGCCGGAGGTGACCACGGCACCGCCGCGGGCCAGGGTGCCTATGGTGGCGTCCCAGATGGCCGGGTCACCGAGGTTGTCGACGGCGATGTCGACGCCGTGGCCGCCGGTGATCTCGCGCACCCGCTCCACGAAGTCCGGGTCGGTGCCGTCGAGTACGGCGTCGGCACCCGCGGCGGCCAGAGCCCGCCGCTTCTCCGGCGAGCGGGAGGTGGCGATGATCCTTGCGCCGAGGTGCTGGGCGAAGGCGCCCGTGGTGGCGCCGAGCGCGGAGGCCGCGCCCTGGATGAGTACCCAGTGCCCGGGACGGAGCCCCGCCTGGGTCAGCTGGTTGGCGGCCACCGCGCCGAGAAGCGCCAGCGAGGCCGCCATCGCGGCCGGAATGCCGTCCGGCACCCTGTGGACGTTGCGGGCGGGCACCGCGCAGTACTCCGCGTAGGCGCCGGGGCGGTGCGTGCCTATCACGGTCAGTTCGTCGCAGACCTCCTCGCGGCCTTCCCGGCAGAGGCCGCAGTGACCGCACGAGACCCCGGGCAGCACAGCGACGCGGTCCCCGACCCGGACGGAGTCCACGCCCTCTCCCAGCGCGGCGACGACGCCGGAGTGGTCCGCGCCCAGGACGTGGGGCGGCGTGATGGTGGCGTAGGGGTGGTTGCCCGCGCGGGCCGTCAGGTCGAGCAGCCGGCCGATGCCGACCGCGGCGACCTGCACGAGAACCTCGCCGGGGCCGGGGCGGGGCGCGTCGATCGTGGCCTGCTCCAGGACGTCGGGGGGTCCGAAACGGCGGAACAGCATGGCTCGCATGGTCGCGGGAACCACGGACGGTTCCGGCCAGCCCAGCTCAGAAGCGGTCGAAGTGCTGCTCATGACGCCACCACCGTGTTCTCCAGGAGGCCGATGCCCTCGATCTCGACGACTACTTCGTCCCCGGCGGCGAGGAATTCCCCACGGGGGAAACCGACGCCGGCCGGTGTGCCGGTGAGGATGACGTCCCCGGGCTCCAGCCGGGTCAGGCGGCTGGCCGCCGCGATCACCTCGGGGATCTTCACCATCATCTGCGCGGTGGAGGAATCCTGCTTCAGCACGCCGTTGATGCTCAACCGGATCCGCAGGTTCTGCGGGTCCGGGATCTGCCAGGCGGGCACCATGCCGGGGCCGAGCGGGCAGAAACCGTCCTGACCCTTGTGCGCGAGCCAGTCGAAGGAGAACGGATCGGCGACCGGGTTGAGGGCCTTGATCCGGTCCCGGGCCGAGATGTCGTTCGCCGCGAGGTAGCCGGCCACGTGCTCCATGGCCTGCTCGGGCGTCAGGTTGCGGCCGCCTCGGCCGATGACGACGGCCAGTTCGGCCTCCCAGTCGACGCGGGAGCCCGGGTGGGCGGGCAGCGGCACCTGGTCACCCGGTCCCGTCACGGTCGTCGTCGGCGGCTTGAGGAAGAAGAACGGTTCGCTCAGCTCGTCGGGGCGGTCACAGCCCATCTCGGCGATGTGGTCCCAGTAGTTGGCGCCCGCGCAGAGCACCTTGCCCGGATACGTCAGCGGCGGAGCGAGCCGGGCACCGGCGACGGCGTCCGACGCCTTCGGCGTCCAGTCGCGCAACAGTGGCGCGAGCGCGTCCCATCGGCCCAGTACTTCCATCAGCGTGAGGCCTTCGGTGCCCGGTGGCCCTTGGACCACGGTCCCGTTGACGCTCACACCGACGGCGACTTTCTCCGAGTCGTCCACCCGGTACTGCACCAAGGCCCATTCAGGCGGTGTCATGAGTTCCTCCGAAAGGCGGCTCTGTTAGTAGCAGCAGGACCATAGTGCATACACATTGGGATGGGAAGTCCGAGAGTCTACATCGCACGGGGGTGTGCGACCCAGCGAATCCCGGTCGCCCGACGCACGCTCACCGGTCGACGTACCATCGCCTCACATGCGGGGCGCGGCGAGCACCGCCTCCAGGAAACCGCACCGTTCCGTGCGACTCAGGACGGCCATCACCACCGCAGCGCCTCGGGCGATCACAGGCTCGGGCCATCTGGACCCCTGGGCGAGAGGCCCGCGACGCCCGGGAGACGACAGGCATGGCCTGCGGCTCCGAATCAGAAAAAGCCCCCAGAATGCCTGGACGTTACATTGATGTAGGTGTACACACTTAGAGGGCTCGTGGGAACGTGGGCCCGGACATTGAGGAGAGCGCATGTTGCGTGTCAAAGGCCTTCTGCACTACGGACTCCAGGTGCCCTCGCTGGATACGGGCGCGAGCTTCTACAACGCGTTCGGACTGGAGACGGCCGAGCGCGGCAACGCGGTGGTGATCCGCTGCGACGGCCGGGAGCAGGACCAGACGGTGCTGATGGAAGGGCCGACCAAGCGGCTGCACCACGTGGCCTTCGCGGTGGAGCCCGACTCCCTGCCCGAGTGGCAGCAGCACCTCGAGGGCCTCGGGCTGAAGCTGCTCGATGCGCCGGCCGACGTGCCCGGCGGGCTGTGGTTCCGGGATCACGAGAGCAACCTGGTCAACCTCCGTGACGAGGGCCTCGCTCCCTGGCGCGAATTCGGCACCACGGACGCGCAGGACGCCAACATCGGCGACCGTGTGCGCCGGATCGACCAGGCCCGCTGGCTGACCGCGACCGAGAAGCCCCGCCCCCAGCGGCTGGGGCACATGCTGATCTTCAGCTCCGATCTGGACGCCTCCGAGGCCTTCTACACCCGCACCCTCGGGCTGGGCCTGTCGGACCGTATCCCGGGCATGGCGACCTTCATGAACTCAGGGCCCGGCGACCACCACGTCTTCGGATTCGTCCCGGCGGCGCAGCCCGGGTTGCACCACTCCAGCTGGATGGTGGCCGACATCGACCAGATCGCCATGGGGGCCCGGAACATGGCGGCGGCGGGCTACACGAAGGGCTGGGGCCTCGGCCGTCACACCCTCGGCTCGAACCTCTTCCACTACGTCCAGGACCCCTGGGGCAGTTGGATCGAGTACTCCGGCGACATGGACCGCATCACCGAGGACTGGAAGCCGAGCGACTGGGACTGCCCGGCCGCCGTGTGGTGCCCCGAGATGCCGGCCGACTTCATCACCAACCAGGAGCAAGGGCCCGCCTGACCGAGGAGGGCTCCAAGAAGCTGCCCTCTGTTCCTTGCGGACCCGGGCCCGGAAACGCACTCGCCGGCCCCGGGCCGAGGGCTCTCAGCACTCAGAGCGGCCCTCATCCGCGTCGCACCTGCCGACCGCGCGGCGGCCACCCGCCCGACGGCATGGCAGTGACATCACCGTCGGGCCGGACGCGGCATCAGGACTGACCGTTGCCCGCGATCCCCAGTGCCGTCCGCGTGGCCGCCGGTTCGTACTCCGGGGCGATGTCGGCCAGGACGTTCAACGCGGTACGCGCGAGGTGCCGGGCGATCACGCGTGCCGCTTCTGCCGGGTCTTTCAGCCGCAGCGTCTCCAGCAGCGCTTCGTGCTCCGCGTGCGCCCGGGCCCACGAGCTAGGTACACCCAGCTGGGCCAGCCGGATGTAGCGCTCGGCGTGCTCGCCGAGCGACGCGATCATGCGCTGCAGATGCGGCGCCACGGACTGGGTCGCGACACGATGGAACTCCTTGTGCGCGGCGTGCCACTCGTCCAACTGGTCGCTGCCCGCCAGTTCCTGCATGCGCTGCAGCGCTTCGCTCATGCGCTCGAGATCCTCGGCCCTGAGCGTCTTGGCCGTCACGCTCACAGCGAGTGTTTCGAGCATGATGCGGGCCCCGTAGACGCCGTCGAGGTCCTCGGGATCCACTGCCCGCACCCTGGCTCGCTGATCGGGCTGGGCGTCGATGAGCCCTTCTTCCTGCAGCAGCCGGAACGCCTCACGCATCGGCGTGCGGCTGACGCCCAGCTGCCGCGCCATCTCGGCCTGCAGCAGCGCCGACCCCGGAGGCAGTTCACCGCTGAGGATCATGTCCCGCAGCTGTCCGTGTACGTCGAGTGCGAGTCGGCGTCCGCCCGTGGCCTGCCCGGGTGCACCGCTCGACGGCTCGGATGGGACCTGCGCCCTGCTTCCGTTCTCCGCCGACCGTTCCTCGGGCACGTTACTTCGCCTGTCCATGCCAGGAGTCTACCCAGGTGTATGCAGGTCGGGTGAACAGAAGGGAAGGCAGAGGCGGATCATGCCTCGCTGACCTGATGCGGCCTGATGCAGCAGGCGTGCACTGTATGCACTCACCTAGGCCCCGGGCTAGGTGATCGGCCGGATCGAACGACTGCGGTTCCTGCTCAGCCCTCCTGGCCGGGACCGATCAGGGACAGGAGCGAACAGGAGGGCTCCCAGCCAGGATTGAAGCGGCGGCGCAGGTCGGCCACCGCTTCCATGCCACGCAGGGTCACATCGGGGGAGGTGGACAGGCCGGCGGGCCCGAGGAGGCCGGTGACCGCGGCCCGGGCGGCTGCCACCGGCAGACCGTGCCGTACCAGAGCCGCTTCGATGCCCCCCGCCCCGGAGGTCAGTAGTTCCGCGGTGCTTGTGCGGCAGACCTCGAGGTAGGCGCGGGTATGCCAGGTGTGGCCCGTGGCGCGCGGAGTGACGACCACGTTGGTGATGAGGTCGGGTGCGACCTGAAGGTGGCCGCCGAGACGCGGGTATCCCTTCCCGGTGGCGAGGACGTCGAAAGGCGGATGGAGTGTGGTCCCGTCGACGGCGCCTGTCGGCAGGGCATGGAACCTCTGCAGGGTTCCGCCGACCGGGACGAGTTGGCCGTCGGTGACGGGAGAGCCGGCGACGTCGGCGAGTACAGCACGCAGCACGTACGCGAAGGCGCTGTGCGCGTTGTCGACGGCCCACCGGTCCGTCGGCAGCGGTGCGCCGGGACGCCGGTGAACGGCGAGTTCGCCGATGCCCTCGGCCCGGACGGCCACCGGATCCCGTTTCAGGATTCCTCTCAGCAGGTGGTCGGGAGAGGTGTGGATGATGTCGTAGTCGCCGTCGTTCCAGCCGGTCATCTGCTGGTCGGAGGAGATGACTTCGACGAGGTTCACTTCCAGTCCGGCCTGCTGGAAGTAGCCGGAGTCGAGAGCGTGGTACAGATGAACGCCCCCGGCGCCGGGGAAGACACCCACGGTCAGCCGTCGGGTGGGCTCGCCGGCCCCCCGGAGCGTTTTCAGCGCGGAGACCGTGGCAGGACCGGACACCTCGCGGTCGACGCTTCGGCGATCGGCAGACGTTCGGGCATCTTGCATGGGGACTCTTCCTTCGTGTCAAAAGGCTGAGAGAGACCGGCTTGCGGGGCGAAGCCGCTCAGTGCGGATCGCCCGGAGCGCTCGAGCCGGCCAACCACTTCGCCCCTTCGTCGTAGAGGCGCCGCACGACCTCACCCGTCAGGCCCGGCAGTCCGGTCTTCACGGTGAACCCGGCCTTGGTCTGCAGATAGCCGAGATGGCGGTAGCCGACGGGGAAACGGCCCAGTAGTTGCGGGTCCAGATGGAGCGTCGCGGACGGATCGACGACGTCGAGGCGGTCCTTTTCGTAGATCGGCTGCCGCCGCACGATCTTCCACGCGCCCTCATGGCGGGCGCAGAAATCGTAGAACCGTCCCGTGCAGACGACATCGACCTCGACCCCGTCCACCTGGGCCCTCTGGTTGATGGTCATCTTGGTCTGGGCGACGGCGCGGTCGCCGACGACGTCGGCTGTGTGTCCGCCTAGGAAGTGCAGGATGCTGACGCCGTGGTCGAAGCCCTCCCGGCTGACGGCGATGAAGTCCGTCGCCGACCCCTGGAACCACGTGGCCGTCATCCAGCCGTCGACGGGATGCCAGACGGCGGCGAACCGCTCCCAGTCGCCGGCGTCGCGCCAGAGTGCCCAGTTCTCCACGAGTGCACGGAGCTCGTGCCTGTCCGTCTCGATCTTCGACACCGAGGACTCCCGTTCTGCGTGAGATGGCGGCTTCGGCCCTGACTCGGCGGGGGGCTGGGTCTCGATGCCTCAGCCGCTCAGGCCCGTCGAGGCCGGCACGGCGATGAGGAGGAGGCCTTCGTAGAGACTCCTCGACTCCTCGACTCCTCATTGACCGGTATCGACCGTAGTCACCAACCGATCGATCAGTCGAATGACTGTTGTCCATGCGATATATAGATGCAGTGAATACTTCTTCGCGGTTCACGAGCACGATGTCCGGCCTGCACCGCGTGGACCTCAATCTGCTCCCGTTGCTTGCCGCCCTCCTCGAGCACCGAAGCGTCACGCGCGCCGCCCAGGCGGTCGGGCTGACGCAACCGGCCATGAGCAACGCCCTGAGGCGCCTGCGGCACACGCTGGGTGATGAACTCCTCGTGCGGGTCGGCCGGGAGTACGTACTCACCGCGCGCGCCGGCGCGCTGATCGGCCCGGTCAACCTGATCCTGGAGACCGCGACCAACCAGGTGCTCAGTTCTCCGGTGTTCGATCCGGCGACCTCGGAGCGCACCTTCCGCATCGGGACGGCCAGTGCCGCCGCCCTGACCGTCCTTCCGGCCCTGAGCGCCACGCTCGCCGCGTCCGCACCAGGTGTCCGCCTCGATGTGACGGCGTTCGAGCCCTCGACGGTCCTCACCCTGAGCGAGTCGACCGCGGACGTGGTGCTGTTGCCCGACGCCGTGCCGACCACGCTGCCGAGGGAGCGGCTCTACCAGGAGGACTGGGTCGTGGTCGCCGACGCGAACAACGACCGCATCGGCGCGACACTGACCGCCGACGACCTCGCCCGACTGCCGCACGTGGTGTTCGAGTCGGAAGGGGTGCGAGTCGGCGCCCAGCAGGTACTCGCCCAGCTGATCCCCGATCTCGTGGTGCGGGTCGTCGTCTTCGAGTTTCTGATGATCCCCTCGGTGGTGAGCGGCACCCTGATGGTCGCGCTGCTGCAGCGCCGGCTCGCGGAGCGGGTGGCGGCTCCGAACGGGCTGCGGGTGATGGAGTCGCCGGTGCCCCTGCCCAAGCTCGGAGTGGATCTGGTGTGGCATCCGCGCACCGCCGGCGACCCCGGGCGGGCGTGGCTGCGCAGGCAGCTCATCCAGGCCGTTGCATGAGAACTGCGAATGCCTTTGATTCGCATCTCGGTGGCGGTGCCGGTCACCGACTCGAAAGGCCGCGTGGTCGCGGCTCTGTCCGTGGTGGGCGCCGACGCCCGTACCCATCTGCTCGCGCCTGCGGTCGTACTGGCCGGCCGGGGCATCTCCCGGGGCCTGGGGTCCGGCGACGGGACGTGAGAACGCTCAACGGGGTCCACACGGCCACGCCGGCCCGGAAATGCATACACTTTTGATTACTTCCGGAGTGCAACCGACCCGTCAGAGTCGAACAGTCCAACTCCGCCCCCTCGCGAAGAGTTCCGCAGCCAACGCGTGACCACAGGCCTGCGCTCAATTCCGAGGCGGCGCCGCTGTCCACACCTCCCAGGCAGCGCGAGCCGCGTTACCGCCGCTCATGCAGCCATCGCGATATGTGACGCCTTGAATGGGCGCCACCTCCCAGGCAGTAGTCGAGACCACCCCGAAGGGTCGGCCACACCCGGCGACAACAAGAGATGATCACGCGGTTTTCGACCACCTGCACGCAGGATTCCTGCACCCAGCCCTTTACAGGCCCGTCATACTGTGCACACTTAGCGGTGCGAGGTGAGTCGCGGACGATGCAGCCAGGAACCAGCGGTCGCGGCCCGGAGCCCTCCGGACGGGACGCGACATGAGCGAGGAGAGCCGTCGTCCTCGCATGAGCCGAGGCGCCCAGCCGCCCCGGCGGCCCCTATCCAAGATTCGAACCCGCTGATCCGAGCGGGCATGTCTTCACCCCCGCACGTGCGGGTGGCCCCGGCGGACGCCCTCACGAAGACGTCCACACGGCACACCCGGCACACCCGGCACACCCGAAGCGAAAGAACCCTCACCGAAAAGCGAAGCCATGTGAGAGGAACCGTCATGCACGAAAACAGTCACAGAGGAAGTCGCTCCAACGCCACCTGGCCTCCCGTGACACTGCTCGTCCTTGCGATCTGTGGCATCACCGTCATCTCCGATGGCTATGACGTGGTCATCTACGGTGCGGTGATTCCGTCCCTTCTCCACGAACCCGGGTGGGGACTGTCTCCCGCCGGGGCGGGTCTGATCGGTTCCTTCGCCCTGGTCGGGATGCTCATCGGAGCTACGACGGTCGGCACGCTCACCGACAGACTGGGCCGCCGCAAGATGCTCATCTGCTGTCTGGCCTGGTTCTCGGTGATGACGGGCCTGTGCGCGACGGCCACCTCTCCGGAGGTGTTCGGTCTCTTCCGGTTCCTCGCCGGCCTCGGCCTCGGCGGCGTGCTCCCGACCGCCAGCGCACTCAGCGGTGAGTACTCGCACCCCAAGTCGCGCAACCTGGTCTTCGCGATCCTCTTCAGTGGTTTTCCCGTCGGCGGCATCATCGCGGCTCTCACCGGGATCTTCGTGATTCCGCGGTTCGGCTGGCAGGCGATGTTCCTGCTCGGCCTCCTGCCCCTTCTCCTGGTCGTGCCGCTGGCCTTCAAGCTCCTGCCCGAGTCGATCTCCTTCCTCCAGGCGCAAGGGCGGCACGCCGAGGCGGCGAGGACCGCCGACCGCTGGAACATCACCTTGGACGACGAGCGGAAGGCCGTCCCGGCGTCCGAGCCAGGCCAGTCCGGAACCGAGTCGGACAGCATGTCGCCGGTGCGGGCCCTCTTCTCGCGCAGCTACGTCGTAGCAACTCTGTGCTTCCTGCTGATGACGTGCCTGTGCCTGTTCATGATCTACGGCTTCAACACCTGGCTCCCGGAGATCATGCGGCGTGCCGGCTACTCCGCGGGCTCCTCGCTCGGCTTCCTCCTCGTGTTCAACCTCGGAGCCGTCGTGGGCACGCTCGTCATCTCCCTGGCGGCCGACCGGCTCGGCTCCAAGCCGATCATCACCACGACCTTCCTCGTGTCCAGCGTGGCCGTCATCCTGCTCAGCCTGCGGTTGCCCACAACAGTCCTGTACGCGGCCGTCGCACTGGGCGGGGTCGGGGCCATGGGAACGCAGACGTTCGTCCTCGCCTACGTCTCCAAGCACTATCCGGTACGGATGGGCGCCACGGCGTTGGGCTGGACGCTGGGCTTCGGCCGCCTCGGCTCCATGCTCGCTCCGCCGCTGCTCGGACTCATCATCGGTGCCGGGCTGGCGTTCCAGTGGAACTTCTACGCGCTGGCCGTGCCCGGCATCATCGGCGCTCTGCTGATCGGCCTGGTTCCCCGCACACCTGAAGCGGAGGCTCGGGCGGGGCATGCGGGTGAGGGCGGAGCCGTGAGACCCCTCGCGGAGCAGACGTGAGCGCCCACGGGGGCACTCAGAACAGGGGCTCCGGGTGCGTGATCTCTTGAGGGACCGCGTATGAAGGCAGGGGCTCCGGGCAGCTCGGTTCGCGAAACGATCCGAGTGCCCGGGGGCCCTGTCTCTCCGCTCCGAGCGGCGCGGTAGGTCGAAGTCCTGCCGGAGTCCTGCCGGAGTCCTGCCGAGGGTGCTCCGTGCGCGATGCGGCGAGGGCTTTGTCGAGGGCCAGGCCAGTCCCCAGCCGGGCTTCGGGGCTGTCCGCAACGGAACGGGCTGCGGCCGAGGCAACTCGGACCTGCCTGGGCAGGCAGTCCCCTACCGGAGGGAACGGCCTGCCCAGGTTCTGCCGGAGTTCGGTCAGGCTCCCGGGTGCAGCCCGAGCGAGCCCGGCGACGGGTCTCCCTTGACCTCTCCGAGGTAGAGAGCGAAGGTCTGCTTCCAGCGCTCGATCGCGGCGCGGTCGGCCATGAACTTCGGGAACCCGTCGAGGTTTCCGTTGGGGTACTGCCAGACGGGCTTCAGGCCCGTCGGCGGGGTGACATCCGTGCGGACCGACCAGCCGTTGGTGGCGGCCTGCTGCTCCCCGGTGGACAGCCGCCAGTTGAGGTAGAGCTTGGCGGCGGTGGGGTTCTTGGCCTGCTTCAGGATCGCGGCCCGCTGCCCCCAGGACATGAACGGCGTCTTCTCGTCGGGGAGCACCCACTTGACGGGCCCGGTGGCCAGGGCCGCGCCGGAGCCGCCGACGCCGATCGCCTTCTGCCCACTGGTGACGGCGTCTCGGGGAGTGAAGCTGCCGCGGGCGAACTGCACGTCCTGCGCGGCCAGTCGGGCCAGCCAGTCCCAGCCGTACTTCTGCACGTAGAGCGTGTAGAGGTAGAGGGACGCGTCGTCGTCGTGGGGGTAGGAGGAGGCTATCCTCCCCTTCCACTTGGCGTCGACGAGATCGAGGGGGCTGGTGGGCACGTCCGAACCGACCGCCGCCGGGCCGTACATGTAGCTGAAGGCTGCCACCTGGACGGCGACCCAGGCACCGTGCGGGTCCTTGAAGGGGGCGTAGACCTTGGAGAATCCGGCCGGCTTGTAGGTGAGCAGACGCCCCTGGTCGTTCCAGCGCACGAAGTCCTGGACAGTCTGCAGTTGTACGACGTCGGGCACGAGGGTGCCGGTGGCGAGCTGGTTGTCCACGCGGACGTCGTGGTACTTGCTGTAGTCGACGACCACCGTCAGATCGATCCCGGGAAAGCGGCTCTTGAAGCCGCTGCGGAGGCCGTCCGCCTGCGTCGAGACATCGCCGCCCGCGTAGATCACGAGCTTTCCGCCCTCCGCGAGGGCGGCCTGGTACAGCTCGTCGAGCGTGCGGGTCTCCTCGACGCCTCCTGCTGTCCGGGCGGTGGTGGACGCCGCGGCGGGGGAGGCTGTGGCGGCGGCCGCGCCTAAGCCGAGCGCGGCACCCGCGCCGGTGACGAGCAGACGGCGTCGGCTGGGAAGGCTGGTCATGGGGGGAAACCTTTCTGATGGGGGAAAGAAGCGCTGGTCCGGCGGAGAGCTGGAGTACTGCGCGGCGCCGGCAGCACGAAGGGCGGCCTCGGCCGGGACGGCCGCGACCAGGTCAGGAAGACAGATTCGGTGAGTGGCCGGAGGGGCCCAGGGATGCGGTGCGCGGCGGGGACGGCCCACTCCTCCTGGACGGCCGACGGCAGCACCGGCCCCGCGGTGGCCACGATGTGACGGAGCGGAAGGCGAGTGGGGGCGGCGCCGAGCATCCGCGTGAAGGCGCCTGCACCCTGCCGGTTCAGTCGTTCGACAGCTTCGTCGGCCCTGTCGGGGTCGACGCCGAAAATCGGCTGTCGAGGAGTGGGCAGCCAGAACTACTGGACCGTCGACGGAGCCATCTCGGCGCGTACGGTCGCGACGCCTCGGTCAGCCCCTGGGTCTCGGCACTGTCCGGGTCACTGCTGGGCAACTGCACACCACGGGACGCCATGCCGCGGGCGGTGAGCCGCTCCCGCAGTGGGTCGAAGATTCAATGAGTGCGCATGGTCGTTTGCACCGCGAGATGAGCCCCCATGCACACCACATGGTGCACATCGGTTGAACGGCGGGCCGTCGCAGGCGCAGGAGGTGGCATCCGCACCCGGTGCCGGCGCGGATGCCTCCACGGACCTCAGAACATGGTGTTGTCGTTGGCGCTCTTCTCAGGCACCTCCTGGATCACGTCCCAGTGCTCGACGATCTTCCCGTCGGCGATGCGCCAGAAGTCGGCGACGGCCATGCCACGGTCGCCGGGCTTGAGGTGCAGATTGCTGTGGGTGACCACGAGGTCCCCTTCGGCGATCGCGCGCTTGATGTCCAGGCGCAGCTCGGGGAACTGCCCGCGCAGCCAGTGAACGTAGCCGACGAACGCCTGCGGGCCGTCCTGCGCTTCGGGGTTGTGCTGGGTATAGGTCTCGCCGAGGTGCGCGGCAACGGCCAGCTCCGGCTGGTGGTCGTTGAACGCCTGCTCGTAGAAGGCGATCACGAGCGCCTTGTTGTCAGCAGCGGACACGGAGATCTCCCGCCTTGCGGTGGTTCGGGTGGTATGTCTAGGCGCTCATCGCGTCGCGCACGAGGGCGGTGTCGACGAATTGTTCGAAGCGGACGATGAGTGCGCCGCGTACGACGAAGTGGTGAGCGACGCGGACGTCGATCGGTTTGCCGGTGGCCTTGTTGAGGGCGGTGTAGCGGGCGAGGACGACGACGTTCTCGCCGTCGACGACGTAGGTGTCGTCGTGGGCGATCCAGCCGTCCCAGTCCTGGCCGAGTTTCTCCATGACGTTGGCGGTGACGCCGTCGGGGGTGCGGTAGGTGCCGGCGAGGGGGAAGCCGGCCATCTCCGTCCACTCCACGTCGGGGGCGAGGGTGGCCCGCAGGGCTTCCAGGTCGCCGGCTGCGGAGGCGAGGTACTGGCGGCGTACGACGTCGGCGGGTGCGGTGGAGGTGGCGAACTCGCTCATGTTCAGCCCCACTTCATCTCGCCCTTGGCGACCTTCGCACCGATCTGGGCGGCGATGAGCATGCCGTGGTCGGGGTAGCGCTTGAC
This sequence comes from Streptomyces graminofaciens, assembly GCF_030294945.1. NCBI lineage: Bacteria > Bacillati > Actinomycetota > Actinomycetes > Kitasatosporales > Streptomycetaceae > Streptomyces > Streptomyces graminofaciens. The sequence goes on from NZ_AP018448.1 coordinate 2,593,584, forward strand.
GAGGGCGTCGGTGAGGGAGGCGCCGTCGGCGGCCTTGTCGAGCTCTTCCTCGAAGGCGAGGAGGTAGGCGCGGGTGGCGGTGATGGCGGAGGCGTCGGCCGGGGTGCCGGGCAGCCGGTGGCCGGGGACGACGAGCTGTGGGTCGAGGGCGGCCATTTCGTCGAGCAGGTCGGTCCAGGCGGCGCGGTCGCCGGGGGTGGGGGTGTCGGCGACCCAGACGTGTTCCTGCTGGAAGAGCAGGACGCCGCCGAGGAGGGCGCGGTGCTCGGCCTGCCACAGGTAGTGGCGGTCGGGCAGGGCGGCGGGGCCGCCCTTGAGTTCGAAGCGGTGGCCTTCGAGGGTGAGGTCGCCGGTCAGCGGGGTCAGGTCGACCAGGCGGGTGGGAAGGTTGGGGCCGAGCGCGGCCCAGGCCTTGAGCTTGCCTTCGTAGGAGTGCTGGATGTGGTCGATGACGATCGGGGTGGCGACGAAGACGGCGTCGGGGAAGGCGTCGGCGATGACTTCGGCGCCGAAGTAGAAGTCGGGGTCGGCGTGGCTGACGAAGACGGTGGTCAGCTGCTTGCCGGAGTCGAGGATCTCGGCGGCGAGGCGGTGGCCGTCGGCGCGGGTGAAGGCGGCGTCGACCAGCAGGGCTTCGTTCTCGCCGGTGACGAGGGTGGCGGTCTTGTTCTTGCTGCCGGCCGGGAAGTCCAGGTCGAGGACCTTGAAGTCGAGCGTGCTCATGCGGAGCCTCCTTGAGGGGGATGGAACAGAAGAAGGAAGTCAGGCGGTAGCCAGGACAGCGAGTCGCTGATCGACCTTGTCGGCGGTGGCGTGGCCATGAGCCAGAGGGGTGACGGCATCGCCGACCATCGCAAGCAGGGTGGGGAAGCCTGTGACGCCCAGTTCGGCCGTGCGGTGGAAGTCGCCTGCTGCCGCATTCGGCGCACCGCGGCCCTCGAAGGCGGAGACCACGGCGTCGGCGTCCAGCCCTGCCGCCTGGGCGACCGCGCGGTAGGTGGCCGCCTCCGACAGGCTGAGGCCGTCGACATAGAAGGCGCGCTGGAGAGCCGTGGCGAGTTCTGGCGCGCGTTCGGGGGCAGCCTGACGCAGGGCCGCGACACCGCGGGCAGCGGCCTCGGAGTCCATCACGAACGAACCGTCGGCGATCAGCCGCTCGTACGCCTCACCGAACTCGGCACCGGTCACCTCCGCGATCTGGGCGTTCGCGCCCTGGACGTAGCCGAACTCGCGGATCGGCACCCGGCGCGATCCCGTGAACAGACCACCGGATACCACCTCCACCGGCAGCCCGGGGTGGCGGGAGACTACCTCGCGGAGGGTGGCGGAGAAGCCGTGGGACCAGCCGCAGTAGGCGTCGAAGACGTAGACGAGCTTCATCGAGGACCTCGGCAGAAATACGTGCCCGCCGGTTGCGAGCGATCATCTGACAAGACAGTACCTGATGCGTCAGTTACTTTTGGACTCGTGTGAAGTGGGACACACGGGTGTGGCTGAGGTCATTACACCAGCGGTGCCGCCGGTCCGCAGGGTCAAGGCAGCCGGGGCAGGACGTCACGAGCCGTATGACTGAGGATCCGAAGATCCTCCGCAAACCTCTCGCGGTCCGCTGCGGGGAGCGGCTCCACGAAGTACCGCTTGATGTTCTCCAGGTGCAGCAGGGACGCGCGCACGGCCGTCTCCTCTCCCAGCGGGGTGAGCCGCACGAGCTTCCCGCGCCGGTCGTCGGGAGATTCCGCGCGTGTCACGAGACCCGCCGCCTCCATACGATCCACAAGCCGGGTGGCGCCGCCGGTGGTCAGGACCTGCTCCTGGGCGATGGCCCGCATCGACAGCCCCGGCTCCCCCGCCCGGCCGAGGATCAGTAGCACCTCGAACACCAGATGGCTGATGCCGCACTCCACCTCCAGCGCTCGGCCGAGGATGTACTCCAGCCGGTTCGCCGCCCCTTGCAGCCGTCCGAACGCCAGGACGAGCTCGTGGTCGGCGGCCTCCTTCGCCGTCCTGATCTCCGCTTCCTCGCCCACGGCCGCGCCGCCCCTCTCGTCGTCCCGGTACCACCGTACCGATCATGTCGGCTCGACCAGTCGAGCGACAGCGGCCCCGTCGTTCGGGCTGTTTCAACGAGCCCAGAAGGGGCCCGGACGCGGAGAGCGGGCGTACTTTCACGCCCGCTCTGCGCAGTCCCGTCGGTGCCATGAATGACGACGGCGCCAGGGCCTCCTGGCATTCGGTTCGCATGGCGATCCCGAGCTGACAGGAGGCCCATCGGGCCGGTCGGGCGACGTATTGACGCGGCCACTCGGTTGACGCGGCCGCTCAGTTGATGCGGACGATCTTCCAGAGCTGGTCGTCGTTGCTCAGGTCGTTCCACTGGACGACCGGAGCGCCGTTGCTGGTGGAGGACCCGGCGACACCGGCGTTGAAGCCGCTGTTGACGTTCTTGAGCTTGTAGTAGCCGTCGCCCGCGTCGGTGAGGGTCCATTTCTGTGAGTCGGCGGTGGAGGGCGTGTTCTGGACGACGGCGGCTCCCGCGGTGGTGGAGCCGCTCCCGATGTCCAGGTTGAGGTTGCTGTTGACGTTCTTGATGTTCCAGGCTCCGCTGCCCGTGGACTGGAAGGTGAACAGCTGGCAGAAGCAGGCGGAGTTGTTCCACTGCTGGACGGCCGTGCCGGTGGCGGTGGAGGCCTGCGGGATGTCGAGGTACCTGCCGCTGTTCTTGTTGGCCAGGACGTACTGACCGGTGCCCAGCGGGGGCAGGGCGGTCTGGGTGAAGTCCCAGCGCTGGCAGTCACAGCTGGTGCCGCTCCACTGGACGGCCTGCGTTCCCACGGCCGTGGAGGCACCCGGGATCTCCAGGTACTTTCCGGTCACGCGGTTGGTGATCGTGTAGCCGCCGGCGGGGTGCGGGGCGACGGCCCATTCGTGGTCGAGGGTGCCGTTGTCGTCCCACTGCAGGATCTTGGCGCCGTCGGCGGTGGACTGGCTCTGGACGCCCAGTACCTTGCCACTGGCCACGTTGAAGATCTTGAAGTAGCCGGAGGCCTGCTGGACGAAGCGCCACTGCTGGTCGGTGCCGTTGGTGGTGGGCTGCTGGGTCGCGCCGGTGCCGTTGGCGGTGGAACCGCCGGCGATGGTGAGCTTCAGGTCGCTGTTCGCGTTGGACACGGTGTAGGTGGCGCCGCTGGAGATGCCGCCGCCCAGGTCGACGACGCTGTAGGTGACCGGGTTGAGGCCGGTGCTTCGCCCGCGGCCCCCGCTGAGCACCATCAGGCTGTGGCCGTCGGCCAGCGGGAGCAGGCCTCGGCTGTAGCCCCTGGCTACGTTGGAACGCATACGGGTCCAGGCGTTCGCCGCGCCGTTCTGCGTGTTGACGAACAGATCGTCCTGGGTGTCGCCGCTGACGACGAGGGTGCCGTTCGGGCCGCCGGCGGGCAGCCAGGTGACGAAGGGCGCGCCGCTGGGGATGGTGCCGTCGGTCGACCGCAGCACCTGGCCGGGGGCGGAGATGAAGTTCTCGGGGTCGGCGGAGATGTGGTAGTACACGGAGCAGCCGCCCTCGGGCGCGCCGCAGTACTCGTGGGTCATGACGTAGTTGCCGTTGGGCAGCCGGGTGACCACGGGCATGCCGGGGCGGGCGGCGTAGGTGGGCATCGCCACGTCGTCCACGACCGGGCCCCAGTTGCGGATGTCCGTGGAGACCTGGTGGACGATCTTCTGGCCGTGGTCGGGGTCGCGCTGGTCGGAGTAGTAGACGATCAGCTTGCCGCCGGAGATCAGGAAGAACGGCTCCCAGACCGGCGTGTAGCCGTTGCTGGATATCGCCCGTCCACCAGTGGCGATATTGGTGACGAAGCTCCAGGTCTGCCCGCGGTCGGTGCTGGCGTAGAGGTCGATCTTGGTTGCCGCCCGGTCGCCGGGCACGGAGTCGCCGGCGGCGAGGATGGTACCCGCCGGGAAGCCACCCATGGCCGTGGGCAGTTCGAACAGCTCGGGCTCCCAGCGCATGCCCCAGCCGTTCTGGGTGTCGGCGACCTCGGAGATCTTCGTCCAGGAGTTGCCGTTGTCGGTGCTGCGGTAGATCGGGAAGACCGGTGTGCCGTTGGTGTACTGCTCGAACGTCGACAGAATCGTGCCGTTGGCCGAGCCGTTGTGCTGCAGACGCAGCGCCCGCGGATAGAGCGAACCGGGCGAGGGCGCGTCCGACGGCGGCGTGTACAGCGTCTGCGACGGACGGACCTCTGCCTTCGCCCGGCCCGCGGCGGGCAGGGCCAGCGTCCCTACCGCGACGATCAGGGACAACATCAATGTGAGGAGGGAGAGAGGACGGGAACGCGGAGCGGCGCCGGGTCTGGCGCCTGTCTGCGCAGGGGACATGTGCGGCTCCCAGGGGAAGGGACGGGGTGTTTTCGGTGCCCGCCGTAGCCCGCGGTGATCCAGGCGGGGAGGCGGAGTCGATGAGCGGCGTCAGCCGGTGCGACGCGGGGGTGCGGACGGCGTCGCGGTGTTGATGCCGCCCGACGGCCGCGCGGTGAGGCGGCCGTCGGGACGGCACAGGGCGGATCGGGCGTGTGGCCGGGTGCCCTGCCGAAGACGGGGGTGGTGCTGCTCAGACGGCCGGAGGTACCGTCCGGCCGTGCGGGGTCGGCGGGGGTGCGGTCGAGCCGCGGACGACGAGTTCGACAAGTGGCTCGCTCGCCGCGGGCTGCTCGGTCTGCGGCCCCTCGATGGCGTGCACGAGTAACTTGATCCCTTCCCGTGCCGCGGCGTCGAAGGGCTGACGCACGGTGGTCAGCGGTGGAGTGACGTGGGCGAAGACGGGGTCGCCGTCGAAACCGACCACGCTGATGTCCTCCGGCACACGGCGTCCGGCCTCCCGCAGGGCGTGGATCAGGCCGACGGCCATCTCGTCGCCCGCCGCGAACACCGCGGTCACGGAGGTGTCCGCAGCCAGCCGGCGGCCTGCCTCGTAGCCGGAGTCGAGTGACCAGTCCCCCTCGATCACGGGGGGTTCGTACGCCTCCCGCGCCGCCAGTGGCGCCCGCCAGCCCTCCGTACGGTCCTTGGACGCGTACCAGCGACCGGGACCGGCGACGTGGTGAACGGTCGTGTGCCCCGGATCCAGCCGGTAACCGAGTTCCTCAGCGGCGTCGAAGACGCGTCGGCGGACCTCGTCGGAGACATACGGCTCGTTGTCGAGGAGCCGCGACACCGTCTTGCGCGAGACAGCGGCCACCCGGGCAACGTCCTCGCCGCGCGGCACGGACACACCCGCGCGCCGCCCCACCACCCGGGCCATGAGAGCTCCTGTCGGCCGCATGCCTGCATCAGGCAAGGTCAGCAGTATGACCGCGCGGTCACTGACCGCGCGGTCATATCTAGACAGCCGGATGGTCACCCGTCAAGAGAAAGCACAGCGCCGATTCCGTCCACGCGACATTTCCGGAGGTCGGCGCACGCGCGCCGAGGGCCGTCGCAACCGACTCGCGATGCGACACCCGGTCACGCATCACCGCTGGCGAGGCGATGGATACCCGAACAGAGCAGCGTCGGCCGACACCCCTGAGCGCCCGCCGCGACTGTCGGACCGAGCGTCTTCGCAGGGATCGCCCCGCACGGCACGTCATCAGCGAGGTCTTGACAGCGGGGCGCCGGAACATTCACTCTTCGACGCGTCCACCCGATCGAATTTGTCTAGTCGCGTTTACTTCTGGTCGAATCACACGGTCGCGCTTCCCGTCATACCGCTTGAGCCGATGCGGAGCCGATGCGCCATACCCGGGATATGGCAGCCCATCAGGAGCCGATGCGCCATTTCATCCTTCGGTTGTCATGGTCCCCGCGGAATCGGCCGGTCGTGGGCGGAAGCCGGCGGCGAAGACGGCTCTGCTCATGACGAGTGCCGGAGCAGAGCCGTCAGGCCCTAGGGCAGGAAGGTGCCCTGCTGTGCCCTCGTCATGAGCGGCGCGCGCGGCCGGCCGCGAACATCGCGCCGGCTCCGACGGCGACCACCAGGGCGGCACCGCCCGCGATCAGACCGACCGGGGCGCTGGAGCCGGTCTCCGCCAGTGGCGGGGTGCTGTCACTGGGCGTCGGCTTCGGCGTGGTGGGCGGCGTCGACGACAGCGGAGGAACGTCCGGGGTCGTGGGAGGTGTCGTGGAGGTTCTGGGCGTGGTCGGCGGGGTCGTCGTCTCCGCGGGGGGCTCGTCTCCGGCAGGGGTGGTGGGAGTGGCGGGAGAACTCGGGGTCGGCTGCGACGGGGTCGGGGTGGGCTTTTCCGGCCTGCTGGGGGTGCACGGCTTTTCGCCCCCGTTCCACGCCGCTATGAGGTGGTAGGGGGTCACGACGCCGTCGGGCTCATAGGGAGCGGGGCCGTGCCCTTCGCCTGTCCCGCCGTCGTAGGTGACGTCATCGCCATACAGGTCGATCTGGCCGTAGCAGTCGGGCGTCTTCACGTTCAACTTCTGCCAGGTCCGCTTGGCGTCTTCCGCACCGGCGACGTCCGCGGCGGTGAGGTAGACGGTGGCCTTGTCGACCAGCGTCTGGCGGCCCGAGGTGTTCCAGTCGGGCCCTTCGGTGGTGTATTCGGCGAGGGAGACGGGGTACTTGCAGCCGTCCCGGACCGTCTGGCCGGGAGCGAGCCGGACCTCGACGGTTCCGGGAGCGGTCTTCCAGAGGTAGAGCCCGCCCTGGGAGGTCCAGTCCGCGCCGACGATGTTCCCGTCGGCACCGACGATGCGGTACTGCACCGTGGCGGACTCGCACGCGCCGGACGTCGTGGCGCTTGCCGTCCCGACACCGAGCAGCGGCAGAGCCGTAGCGGTGGCGGCGACGAAGGCGGTGGCGGCGAGAGCGGACAGACTTCTGAATTGTTGCGAACGCGACAAGATGACCTCTACGGAAGTGAATATGTGGGGGTGGCAGAGCGCGAGGAGAGGGAGGCGCACGAACGGAAAACGATCGAAGGCGTGCGCGACCGGAGCACGCGCGTCACTTCGCTCACTTCATGCACAGCGAAGCGAGCTGAATTCTTGTCACCTTTTACAACTCTCGTCAATTCTCCACGAGTTCATCACGTCCCACGCCGGAGGAACCTGCTGCCGGCTACGTGGGCCGTCCCGTCGACGGCACCCTGTCCGGTGGCAGCCCGCGCGTCGGAGGGGATCGGCCGATGCGTCCGTGACCTGCCGATCACGGCCGACCGCGCCTGTACCGTGCGGGTCCGCTCAGACAGCGAACACTTCCGGGGGAGCTCTCGGGTCACCCTCCGCCGGGTCGGGTCATCCGCCGCACCATGTCCACCCAGGTGGCCTGCAAGCGTGTGACGGGTACCTCGCGCTCCTTGTGCAGGTAGTCCGTCACTTCGAAGCTCGGGAAGGCGAGCAAGGCATGGGCGAGCATGTCGTGATCGCCCTCAACTCCGGCCTCCTGCACGAGAGTGGAGACGTGACAGTGAAGCTGCCGGCCGGGTCCGAGGCGTGGCGGCGTTCGCAGATCACCTGGCGGCCCAACACCGCCCCAAGGTCGGCATCGGAGGCGGCGCGTTCGACAAGGGCACTGCCGAACGCCGTCAGCCGCTCCGTCGCGGGTGCTCCAGGGCCCAGCGGCGGGGGCCCTGAGGTGTACGCCTCGTGGAACTCGGCCTCGGCATCGCCCAGGAGGGCGAGCAGGAGACCGTCACGGTCACCGGACCGGAGGAACAGCGTGCCCTTTCCCACGCCGGCGGCCTCGGCGACGGCTTGCATCGTCACGTGCTCGGCCCCCCGCTCCGCCACCAGTCGGGCGGCCGCCGTCAGTAGCAGGGCGCGGTTGCGGTGGCGAGGCTGTCCGGCCCGTCGGCGCCCACGGGGCCGTGGAATCCGGCGACGGCGGCCACCTGGCAGGGTGGGCCGCGGCGGTGCGCATCGCCAGGAGGCCGCCCATGCACTAGCCGGTCACCGCGACCGGTCCGGCGCCGACCTCGGGCCGGGTGGCGCGCCGCTGTCGGGCCGGCGGGGCACCGCCGCTCGGCTCACCGGGCCCCCGGGTGACCCCGCTCCGGCGTCACTACGAGCGTGTGGCTGAGCACGTGCTCGCATTCGCCGGTATCGCCGCAGCCCTCATGTGGAATCGGTTCACGCGGGGCGCGGCACCGGGCCTGGGAAGTTGCCGTTGGCCGCGTGCGAGGGCATCTTCCCGGGAGGGGGCGACGCGAGGGCGGCTATCACCGGTAGCGGCTCCAACCCGAAGATGTCCCGACCGTTGATCTCGGCCATCGGATCGATGCGGAACGCACCGTGGGTCGCCAGCACATGCACGTCCCGGACGAAGCGCTGGATCGGGTTGGACAGGCCGACGGTCGAGGAACCGAGTGCCAGTTGGAGCCCGTCGATCACCTGGAGACAGGCGTGGATCTGATGGACGAGGTCCATCGTGATCTCAGGTTCCTCCGACGGGTGGAAGTCCTCGCCCGCCAGTGCGCGCCGGTCGATCTCGTCGACCTGCCGCTCGATGAGCGCCGCGGCCGTGTTGATGACGGCCCTCGCCTTGCCCGCCACGACCTGAGTCGAGGCCATGTCGGCCATGGTCGGATACGGCAGGTTGAACGGCGGCCGCTTGGCGGCCTGCTCGACGAAGGCCTTGAAAGCACCTTCGGCCATGCCCAGGGCGAGCGCCGCGAACCCCGCCGTGGTGGCGACCATGGTTCCGATCGAGGAGTGCATGAATCCGAGTCCCTGGTACTTGCCCCGCAGGGCCTCCATGCGCGCGAGCATGTCCATGGTGTGGATGATCCGGTACTCGGGGACGAACACCTCCTCGTCGGCCCGCACACTGTTGCTCGACGTGGCGCTCAATCCCATGACGTGCCAGTCGTCGACGATCGTGTACTGGTCCGGGGTGAGGAGTCCCATCGCACGACGCCGTTCTCCGGTGTTCGGGTCCTCGTACTCGAATCCGACCGAGGCCCACTTCGCGATCTTGCAGCCACTCCCGAAGGACCATTTCCCCTTCACCATGTATCCGCCTTCGACCTTGCGGCCGTCGCCGACCTTCGGCGCGAAGACGGTGGCGCCGAACAGGAGTGGCCCCTGCCAGGTCTTGACGTCGGCGAAGACCTCGTCCTTCACACGGTCGTTGAAGGTGAGCGCGCTTCGGGTCGCGCTGGAGACGATCACCGTCCAGCCGGCCGACGCGTCGACGCGTCCGAGCTCACGTACGACCTCCACGGTGTCGCGGGCGCCGGATGCGAACCCGCCCAGCTCCACCGGGACGGTGATGCGGAACACCCCGATCTCGTGCAACACCGAGACCGTCTCGGGTGCGAGTGCGCCCCGCAACTCCCCCTCGCGGGCACGTTCGGCAAGGCCGGGCGCCGCCGCGCGCACCGCGTCGCGCATGCGCCGTCCCTCCTCGCTCAGATAGGGCGACTCGGGGAACCTGCTCGCTTTGGGCAACGTCATGGTCATCTCATTTCTCTTTCTTCATCCTTGGGCATCGCCGGACGCGTTCATCACGGCGCACGGGCGGCGGCGGAGCGCGATGCAGGGAAGGGAGCGCCTCGGCCCGGCGGCGTCGACTACGGGCCGCGCGGTTGTACGTCCACTGCGAGGGGAGCGGGCGGCGCGGCCGGAGCGGGTGCTGCGGCGATGATCTGCGACGGGGCCGGGCTCGCCTCTCAGTTCCCCGGCAGCGGCGCGGCCATCTTGCGGAAGGCACTCCAGTGCTCGGCGAGCTTGCCGTCGCGCACGCGGAACACCGTCAGGATGTACCAGTCGTAGGTCTCGCCGGGGCTCGACGGATCCGGCGTCGGCGCCTTCATCATGACGCACGCCAGATCGCCCTCCAGGACCACGCTCACCACCGGCGGCGGAGTGCCGTTGCCGGTCGGAACGTGTCGGAAGTGCTCGATGAGGTTGTCCAGGCCGTTGCCGGGCGCGTTCGGGTCGTGCTGGACGTAGTCCTCGACGACGTAACGCTTCATCACGTCGACGACGTTCTCCTGCACGGTGCCGTCGCGCACCATGCGCGCGAGGTCCGCCTCGAAGTCGACCAGCAGACGCTTGACGGCGGTCCGTTCGGGCGTGTCGGCCTGCGCGACAGCGGCCTTGTAGTCCTCGTGGTCGAGCCAGGTCTCGTACAGCGCGGGATCGTTGATGTGCGCGATGCCGTCGACGATGCTGAAGTCGTTCATGCGCGGATGGGCTCCTTGTCTCGGGAGAAATCTGTTGAGGCACGGCGTTCGGGGACGCGCCGCCGATCATGAAAGCGGGGCAGGCCCAGGAGCCGGCGCCCGTTGTGCTCCGCCGACGGGTTCGACGCGGATCGCGCCGTGCGACGTGAGTACGCGGACGTCTCGGACGAACCGCTGGATGGGGTTGGACAGGCTCACGGTGGACGAGCCGATCTCTTCTCTATACGTACTGCACAGTTCAGTGCATATTGTGGACATGAAGATGAACAGGTCGGAAAAATAGAGCGCGAGGTCACCCAGAGGCGTCGGCCTCAACCCAGTGGAGGGCGGGGGGCGTTGACGCCGCGCTGCGGCACTGCGGCGCCGACCATGGGGAAGGGCTCAAGTCCGAGGAGGCGTCGGCCGTTCTGCTCGGCGAGCGGATCCACGCGGATCGCGCCGTGCGAGGTGACCACGCGCGCGTCGCGGACGAAGCGCTGGATCGGGTTGGACAGCGAGATGGTCGATGAGCCGAGCGTCTTCTGGAGCAGGTTGATCGCGTCCTCGCAGAGGTTCGCCGCGTATGCGACGGCGAGGCTGATCTCCGACTCCTCGTCGTCGCTGAACTCGAGACCGGCATCGGTGCGTGCGTCCACCTGGTCCGCGTAGCGTTCGATCGTCGAGCCGGCGAGAAGGATCATCGCCTGGGCGCGCCCGGCCGCCACCTGGGCCGACGCCATCTCGGCGACGCTCGGGTAGGGCAGGGTGAACGGCTTGCGCCTGATCGCCTGTTCGGCGAAGCACGACAGCGCACCGCGCGCCATGCCCAGCGCGATCGAGGTGTTGCTGAGCGCCACGGTCATCAACAGCGCCCGGCCGCTCTGCCGGAAGGCGGCGCCGCTGTAGTGGTGTCGGATCCGGTCGAGCCTCGGCGGAAACTCGACGAGGTCGAGGAAGCGGTGGTCCGGGACGAAGATCTCCTCGGTGACCCGCAGGCTGTTGCTGGACGTTCCGGAGAGCCCCATGACGTGCCAGTCGTCGAGGATCTCGAACTGCTCCCGCTCCAGCACCACCACGCCGCGGCCGGTGCCTCCGGCCTCCGCGGGGTCGAAGGCGACCCCCACCATCGCCCAGCGGGCGTGCTTGCAGCCGCTGCCGAAGGCCCACCGGCCGTCGACCATCCAGCCGCCGTCGACCTTGCGGGCGTTCCCGACCGTGGTCGCGAACACGGAGGCGCCGACGAGAGCCGGACCCACCCAGCCCTCGACGTCCTTGCGGATCTCCTCGATCAGCTTCGGCTGGAGCCCGAGGAAGTTGCGCAGTCCGACGCCGACGAAGGCACTCCAGGCCGCCGACCCGTCGGCCTCACCCAGGGCCGCGACGACCTCGACGAGGTCCCGTGCGCCCAGCGCGCTGCCACCCCACTCGACCGGCATCGTCATGCGGTAGACGCCCGCCTCGTCCAGTGCCTGAAGCACGTCGGGAGTCAACGCCCCGATCCGCTCCCCCTCGCGCGCCCGCGACCGGATGAGCGGGACGAGGTCGCGGATCCGGTCGCGCAGCTCACGTCCGGCGTCGGTCAGCCACGGCGATTCGACTGCCCCGACCTCCGGGGCGGTGTGCTCGGGCATCATCGGCTCTCCTCATTGAGATGGGGCGAAAACAACGAACTGATCCGTAGGGGTGGGCGAGTTGGCGGCAGCCCCTCTCAGGCGGGGACAGCCGACCTGTCGCCGTCGTCGAGCCGCCGGAAGCGGCTTCCGTGGAAGACCAGGGGCTCGGCCGACGGCAGCGTCCACAGGCGATCTATCTCCAGCAGGGCGATGGTGTGGTCGCCCGCCGGGAGTTCGGCGCGGAGCGTGCAGGTGTACCAGGTGACCGCCCCGGGAAGGACCACCGCTCCTTCTCCTGTCGCCTCCCAGTGCACCTCGGCGAACCGGGTCTCCTCTGCACCTGCCAGCCCGCGGCACACCTCACCCTGCTGCTCGCCCAGGACACTCAGGCCCAGCCGTGGCAGCTGCCTGAGCTTCGGCCAGGTGCGGGACGAGGTCTGAAGGCACACCGAGACGAGGGGCGGAGCCAGCGAGACGGACGTGAAGGAGCTCACCGCCATTCCGACGGGGCGATCGTCCACCATTCCGCACACCGCGATCACCCCGCTCGGGAAACGGCCGAACGCTTCCCGCAGGGCCTGCGCGTCCGTCGGTGCCACTGGTGTGGGCTGCGGCTCGAGGCCGGAGCCCGAATCCATGAGCCCCTGGGGCCCATGGGGCCCGTGCTCATTGATCGACATGGTCATCACGTTCCTTCTTCCTGTGCGGCGGTCGGCTCAGCCCACCTGGGGCACGCCTCCGGCGAACATGGGAAACGGTTCGAGTCCGAGGAGCTGACGGCCGCTCAGCTCGGCCAACGGGTCGAAGCGGATCGCGCCATGGGTGGCCAGCACGCGCACATCCCGCGCGAAGCGCTGGATCGGGTTCTTGAGGCTCACCGTGGAGGAGCCGATGGCGAGTTGGAGTTTGTCGATGGCGTCCGCGCACAGCCGCACCGCGTAGACGAGGTCCATCGTGATCTCGGACTCCTCGGCGCCCGTGAACTCGGTCCCGGCCAGGGCGCGGCGGTCCACCTCGTCGGCGTGGCCGAGGATGGTCGCCTCCGCGGCGTTGATCATCGCGCGGGCCGTACCGGCGGCCACCTGGGTCGACGGCATGTCCGCCACGGTCGGGTAGGGCAGGTTGAACGGCTTGCGGGCCTTCGCCTGCTCGACGAAGCAGTCCAGGGTGCCGCGGGCCATGCCGAGTGCGACGGCCACGTTGCTGAGACAGGTGATCAGCATGAGCGCGCGTGTGTCGTTGCGGAACCCGATGCCGGCGTAGCGATCCCGCACGCTGTCCATGACCGCGGGGAAGTCGGCCAGGTCGACGAAGCGGTGGTCGGGGACGAACGCCTCCTCCTCGGCGGTGATGCTGTTGCTGGAGGTGGCCTTCAGGCCCATGACCTTCCAGTCGTCCAGGATCGTGTACTGCTCGCGGCTCAGCAGTGCCATCGCCCGGCCCGGTCGGCCGTCCGAGCCCTCGTAGGTCACGCCCACGGCCGCCCAGGCCGCGTGCTTGCAGCCGCTGCCGAACGCCCACTTCCCGGAGACCTGCCACCCGCCGTCCGCCCGGCGTGCCGATCCGACGCTGGTGGAGAACACGGAGGCACCGACGACCAGAGGACCGATCCAGGTGTCGATCTCCTTGAAGATCTCGTCGACGGTCTGCTGGGGGAAGCCGAGGACATTGCGGATGCCGCCGGCCACGAAGACCGTCCAGGCGGCGGATCCGTCGCCTTCGCCGAGCGCCGTGATGATCTCCACGGTGTCTCGCGCCCCGAGAGCGTGGCCACCCAGTTCGACGGGCAGGGCGGTCTTGAAGACACCCGCTTCGTGTATCGCCCTCAGCGTCTCGGGAGGCAGGGCTCCGAGCTCTTCCCCTTCCTGTGCTTCCTCCCGCAGCAGGGGGATGAGGGCGCGTGTCTCGTCCCGGATCCGCCGGCCGCGGTCGCTGAGGTGCGGAGAGGGGCGCCGATCGGCCGCCGAGGCGACCGACTCGGCACCGGGAGGGGTCGGAGAGGGGGGCTTGCTCATGAGGGCTCCTAAACGCTTCAACTGAACTGCACCGTTCAGTCCAGTTGAACCGTACGGTAGGGTTCACTGAAAGGTCAAGAGATGAGATGCGTACCGGCTCAGACCGGGGCCGGGACTCGACGAGGAGTGAAATGGCTGAGCAGGGGCGTCCTCAACGCGCGGGCGCAGGTGGGCGGAGCAAGCGGGAATCCATTCTCGACGCCGCCGTCGAGCTGTTCCTCGAACTCGGCTTCGATCAAACCTCGATGGATGCCGTGGCGGCGCAAGCCGGTGTCTCGAAGACGACTGTCTACGCCCACTTCGGTGACAAGCTGGAGCTGTTCCGTGCGGTGATCGCCCGCGGAGGAGCCTCCCTCGACTTCGATCTGGACCAGACGATGCTGGCCTCCGTCGACGATCCCCAGGAGAGGCTGGCGCGCATCGCCCTGAAGCTCCTCCAGGCCACGACCGCCCCGAACTATCTGGCCTTCATTCGCGTCCTGACGGTCGAGGCGGCCCGCCGCCCCGAGCTGACCGAGACGATTCGGTCCCTCGGCGTACCCCATGTCGTCGATCTGGTGGCCGTGGCGCTCCGCGAGGATGCGCGGCAGCGCGGCTATGCCCTTTCCGACGCGGAGGCCTACGCCGGACTGTTCGTGCGCATGACGGCGGCCGGACCGCAGATGGACGCGCTGCTGGATCTGGAGGCCGACCGCGACCCGGAGCACCTGGCGGCGTACGCCAGATGGACGACGGCCATCTTCCTGCGGGGCCTGAGCGCCGACGACCGGCCGGATGTACCCGATTCCGCGATCCACCAGGTCTTCCCCTGGCTGTCGCGGGCGAGCTCCTGACACGCGCCGGGCGCGGAAGACGGGACCTTCCGCGCCACGGCGTTCCCGAGCACTCCTGCGGGATGCCCGGACCCCGCACGCTCTGACCTCTCCCGAGCTCCCCTTTCGGGGCGGCGATGGCAATTCGATTCATGCAGGCCTCTTGACCTATGGAATGCACTGGACCGTACAGTTCATCGATCGGAGTGCCGCTCGGCGCTCGGCGCCCTCGGCGAGCCACCGGCCGCGCGAGACCGCCCCGCCCGCTCAGCCGACGGCCACCACCTCCTTGCGTGAGGAAGGACGACGATGTCCCCGCCCCAGCCCCACACGGAATTCGCTCCGCCCGGTCAGCCGGATGCCCCTGCCCCCGCCTCCCTGCGGGAGTCCTTGTCCGCGTTGCGCGGCTATCCCACACCGGCCTGGAAAGCGGCGATCGCCTGCGTGCTCGCCATGGTCCTCAGTCCCCCGGCTCTCGTCACAGCCGTCACCTTCCTCGTCGACCCGGTCGCCAAGGACTTCGGCTGGTCCCACTCGGAAACGCTGACCATCTTCAACATCCCCACCGTGGCCGCCCCCTTCGTACTCCCCCTGGCCGGCCGTTTGGTCGACCGCTGGGGCGCCCGGGCGGTCGCCGTTCCGGGCACCGCCCTCTACGCGCTCTCGACGGCCGCGGTGGCGCTCGTAGGCGCGAACGGACTCGTACTGACCTCGGTCCTGCTGGTGAGCACGGCTCTGGGATACACCTCCATTCTCGGCGTGGTCTACAAGGTCGTCTCGGAGTGGTTCCCCCACCACCGCGGGCTGGGCTACTCCCTGCTCATCGGCGCGACCTCCAGCCTTGCCGGTGCCGCCCTGTCACCCCTGAGCCAGCTGTCCATCGACCACTTCGGCTGGCGGACGACCTACCTGCTGATCGGCGGATGCATCCTGCTGATCGTCTTCCCTGCCCAGTACTTCCTGATGTACGAGCCCGCGTCGGCACCGCTCGCCCCTGGGAACGCCGTTCCGTCGAAGGGAAAGGGCCGGCCGGCGCACCAGGAACTGCCCGGCCTCCCCCTGGGCCGGGCTCTGAAGACCCGGGCCTGGTGGTACACGGTGCTGGTGCTGACCGTGGCGGCAGGTGTGGCGATGAGCGTGCGTCTGAACGCCGTGTCACTCTTCGGCGAGCAGGGCTATTCCGCCACCGAGGTGTCTCTGTCCGTGTCGGTCATGCTGGTGGCATCCGTCGCCGGGCAGATCCTCGCCGGCATGGTCCTCGACCGGTCGCGCACCCCACGCGCCTTCGTGCCGTTCATGGTGTGCCTGGTGCTCGGCATGATCATGGTCTTCGCCGCCACCGGAGACATGTGGGCCCTGTTCCTCACCATGGGCCTGCTGGGTGTCGTGACCGGCGCGGAGTCCACCACCGGGCCGTACCTCGTGGGGTGCTACTTCGGCATGCGGGCCTTCGCCCAGATCCAGGGCATCACGCTGGGCGTCGTCAGCCTCGTCGGCATCGGAGTCTTCCCGGTGCTGGCGCAGGGAGCCGCGGAGAGCACCGGTGGATACACCGCGACGCTCATCGCGCTCACCGCCGCGAGCCTGATCGTCCTTGCCCTGTCGCTCATCCTGCCGCGCTATCCGAGCCCCGCCCCGAGCCCGGACGCCGGCGAGCCGGAACCCCGCCGCGTCGACGACCGCATGAGCAACCTGTAACCGCCGGCTGCACAAAAGATCCCGGGAGGGCACGCGCTGCGCGTGCCCTCCCGGGCGTCAACAGGGCCCAGCCGGCGCTAGGACGTTTTCGAAAGTCCCGTCTGCCCCGCCCTCCGGGCGGACGACGCTACTTTCGAAACACGCCCTAGAACTAGACCCGCGACACGGGCGCTCCCGGCGCCGGCGGCCCGGCGGGGGCCTGCGGCGGGTTCAGGCGCAGGGGCTGCAACGCCTCGGTCCAGCGCAGCAGTTCGTCGAGCATCATCGTGGCTGCGGCCTCCAGCGGCTGGTCGGCCCGGAAACCGCCCTCCCCCATGAACTTGAAGACGAACGGTATGGCCACGGCCTCGGGAATCGGCATCATCTTGAGAGCCGTCGCGACCTCCTTGAGCACCTGCGCGGAGCGCAGGCCGGCTGCGACGCCGCCGTAGCTGACGAATCCGACCGGCTTGTAGAGCCACTCCCGGTACAGGAAGGAAAGGGCGTTCAGCAGCGCGGCAGGAGGACCGGAGTTGTATTCGGGCGTGACGAAGACGAAGGCGTCGGCCTCGTCGACCGTGGCGCTCCACCTGAGCGTGTGCTCGTGGGTGTACTGCCCCGCACGCGGATGACCGGGCTCGTCCAGGAGCGGGAGGCCGAACTCGGCGAGGTCGACGAGTTCGACGTCGAAGCCACCGTGCTCCTTCGCGGCCTGGGCCGCCCACTGGCCGATGGGAAGTCCCAGTCGGCCGGGACGGGTACTTCCGATGACAACGTGCAATTTCGGCATGGGTGAGCCTTTCCGGGTATGTGTGGGTTCCAGTACGACCGGGCCGGGGAGCCGACGACCGATCAGGTCCGGGCGTCGGCCGGAGGGCCGGGGGGCTTGGGCGGAGCGGACTTGGTGATGCCGCTCCAGTGCTCCACGAGCCTTTGCCCGCGCACGCGGTAGGCGTCGTAGACGTAGTACGGGTAGAGCGCGCCGCTTCCGTCGGGTTCGGCCTGGGGAAGCAGTCCGGCGACGACGACGATGTCGCCCTCGGCGACGATCAGCGCGGGCGGGTTGAGGGGTTCGGCGGGCGGGGGAACGGGGCCGTCCGGCCATCGGCTGCGCACGAACTCCTCCAGCCCCGCCCTGCCGGGCGGGTAGTGGGAGACGTGCTGGAGGTAGTCCTCGGCGACGAAGTCCTTGACCGCATCCGGGTTCTGCGCGTCGAAGACGCAGCGGTAGAAGTCCACCACCAGGCGCTTGTTCGCCTCGATGTCGATCGAGGGGGATGACGAGACGGTGGTCGCCCGCGTCGGCGTACCCGGTGCGGGGGGCCGCGGTGGGGCGATCTTGTTGAGGGACGGCCACCGCTCGGCGATCCGTCCGTCGCGGATCCGGTAGGTGGTGAACGCGTAGTAGTCGAAGGTGGAGCCGGGGGCCTCCGGGTCCGGTTGCGGCACGTAGTGGCAGACACAGACCAGGTCCTTCTCCCCGATGACGAACACCGGGTCCCGCCGCCCGGGGGCATCGGCCGCGCCCTGGTCCCCCGTCGGTCCACGGTCGAACTCACGGCGCAGGAGATCGGCGAACGCCTGCGCGCCGTCCGGGGCGTCGGCACCGTGCTGGACCAGGTCCCGGGCGACGTACTCGGCGACCGCGTCGGCGTTTCTCGCGCCGAAGACATCGGTGTGGAACCGGTCGACGAGACGCTTGTTGATGCGTGGCTCTTGCTCGGTTGATGTAGCCATGCGGCTAACTAAACTGTACCGTACAGTGCACGTCAATGTGGCGCTTGACATCTCCTCAAAAGCGGGAGTGTCCTAGATAGTAGATCACTTGTCCGGAAAAGCAGGACACTCAAATACCTTGTCCTGCAGAGAAGGGGACATCATGACTTTTCTGGATGCCAGCGACTGGCAGGAGCGGATCTTCTCGGGAGAATGGATCAAGGCGGCCGGCGAGTCGTACGACTCCACCGAGCCGGCCACCGCCAAGACGTTGGGCCGAGTCGGCTCCGCCACCCCCGCCGACCTGGAGCGGGCCGTGGAGCGTGCGGCGCAGGCTCAGCGCGACTGGGCGGCGCGGCCGTACGTCGAGCGGGCCCAGGTGCTGCGGCGGGCGGCGCGCCTGTTCGAGGAGCACCAGGCCGAGATCGCGGAGTGGATCGTGCGGGAGTCCGGTGCCCTGCGGCCGTTCGCCGACTTCCAGACCTCGAACGGGGCGGCCGAGGAGTGCTACGAGGCCGCGGCGCTGGCGGCGGCTCCGTACGGAGAGGTCCTGCGGTCCGTCGAGGACCGGCTGTCGTTCGCGCGGCGGCGCCCGGTGGGCGTGGTCGGAGTGATCTCCCCGTTCAACGCGCCGATGGTGCTGGCCATGCGCGCCGTCGCCCCCGCCCTGGCGCTGGGCAACGCCGTCGTGCTCAAGCCCGACCCGCGCACCGCCATTTGCGGCGGTGTCACCATCGCCCGCGTCTTCGAGGAGGCGGGACTCCCCGCAGGCGTGCTGCACATGCTGCCCGGCGGCGCCGACGTCGGCGCCGCGCTGGTGGACGACCAGCGCGTGCCCGTCATCGCGTTCACCGGCTCCACCCGGGCCGGAAAGGAGATCGCCACTGCGGCGGCGCAACGGTTGAAGCGCGTGCACCTGGAGCTCGGCGGCAACTCTGCGCTGATCGTCCTCGACGACGCGGACCTGGAGAAGGCCGTCTCCGCCGGCGCGTTCGGCTCGTTCCACCACGCCGGACAGGTCTGCATGGCCACCAGCCGCCACCTGGTGCACGCCTCGGTCGCCGAGGAGTACGCCGATCTGCTGGCACAGCATGCGAACGCCGCCCCGGTCGGGGATCCGGCCACCGGGAAGGTCGCTCTGGGCCCGATGATCGACGAACGGCAGCTGCAGGCCGCCCACGCCATCGTCACCGACAGCGTGGCGGCCGGTGCGCGTCTGGCTGCCGGCGGCACCTACGAGGGGCTGTTCTACCGGCCGACGGTGCTGGCCGACGTGCCGCTCGCCGCCCGCGCCTACACGGAGGAGATCTTCGGTCCGGTCGCCCCGGTCGTGCCCTTCCGTGACCTCGACGAGGCCGTCCGGCTGGCCACCGACACCGAGTACGGACTGTCGCTGGGCATCCTGACCCGGGACGTGGCCAAGGGCCTGGCACTGGCCGACCGTATCCCCACCGGACTGGTCCACATCAACGACCAGACCGTGAACGACGAGGCGACCATCCCGTTCGGCGGCGTCGGCGAGTCCGGCAACGGCTCCCGTCACGGAGGGAGCGTCGCCAACCTCGAGGCCTTCACCGAACAGCAGTGGGTCACCGTTCGCGGCGAGATCCCCGACTACCCCTTCTGAACCCGCTCCGATCTCCGTCCTGGCCTCTCACCCACGTTTCACCCGCACTTGGAGCGCTCCAGATGACACCTCCTTCGCGGCAGGGCCCGTCCCTGCCCGATCCCATGACGATCGCGCCGCGTGCCACCGGGCACCCGCCGACCCCACGGCTCGCCCAGGACGCCGCCGGCTGGGCGCCCGGAAACAAGTTCCTGGAAGGCCCGTTCACCCCCTGGACGGAGGAGAGCGGCGCGTACGACCTGGAGGTCGACGGCCAGATCCCCGAAGACCTCGCCGGAGCCCTGTTTCGCATCTCCTCCAACCCCCGCTTCCAGCCGCGCGATCCCGACCGCTACCACTGGTGGGAGGGCGACGGCATGGTCTGCGGCCTCTACCTGCGTGACGGGCGCGCCGCCTACCGCACCCGCTGGGTGATGACCGACTCCATGAAGTTCGAGGTCGAGCAGGGCGAGGCGGTCTACAGCGGCTTCGCCAACGGCGGTACGACCGCTCCACTCCCCGCGGCGGCCCCGCCCGCGAAGAATGTCGCCAACACCAACGTGGGCATCTTCGACGACCACCTGCTGGTCTACTTCGAGGGCGGCCTGCCGTACTCGATGCACCCCGAAACGCTGGAGACGTACGGCAGTTACGACTTCCACGGCGGCATCGACGTCCTCTGCACCGCCCACTACAAGATCGACCCCGACACCGGGGACATGCTGTTCTTCGCCGCGACCGGGCCGATCATCACCTGGTACCGGGCGGACGTGAAGACCGGGCAGGTCGTCGACAGCCACAGCTTCGACATCAAGGTGCCGGTGCTGATGCACGACTTCGCCGTCAGCGACAACTACGCGATCTTCTTCGTCACCCCGGCGCAGTTCCGCCTGGACCACATCATGCGGGGCGAGCCGGGCGTGGTCTGGGACGAGGCGTCGCTGCCGCACGGCGTGCAGATCGTGCTCATGAACCGGCAGACACACGCCGTCAGTCGGCACGAGGTGGGCGGCCACTGGGCCAACACCCACTTCTACAACGCCTACGAGGACGACGGACAGGTCGTCATCGACGGACACCGCATCACCCGCCTCGGCACACCGGCCGACCGGCTGGAGACGCCGGTGACGTCCCACTCCTGGTTCCCGCCGTCGCTGCCCCACCGCTGGCGCGTGGACCTGGCGACCGGCCGGGCGACGGAGGAGATGGTCGGCGGCGTCGCCGGAGAGTTCCCGAGGATCAACGACGCCTACACCGGCCGGCGTCATCGCTACGGCTATTTCGTCACGACCCGCTACCTGGCCGACGACACCATGAGCGACGGTCTCGCCAAGCACGACGCCCTGCGCGACTCCACCACGGTCGTCGAGGGACCGGACCACCTCACCAACCCCGGCGAGCCGGTCTTCGTCGCCCGCGAGAACGCCGTCGCCGAGGACGACGGCTATCTGCTCACCCTGTGGTGGAACCGCGAGACCGGCCTGAGCGAACTCCTCATCCACGACGCTGCCGACCTGCGACGCACCCCTCTGGCCCGGGTGAGACTGCCCAGCCGCGTGCCCTTCGGCTTCCACGGCAACTGGGCCGACCGGACCATGCTCGATCAGGCTGTGGCTGCCCGCAGCGACGCGAACTGACCTGTCTACCGCATCACGCGTCTTGCGGGAGGTCTCGCCGGAAACCGTGATCAGCTGGGTTCCTGGCCCGAGGCGGCTGCGGGCAGGACCAGGCGGAAGGTGCAGCCGCGGCCGGGGGTCGTGTCGAGTTCGAGGCGGCCGCCGTGGCCCTCGGCGATGGTCGCGGCGATGGCCAGGCCGAGGCCGCTGCCGCCGTGGATGCGGGAGCGGGCGGGGTCGGCGCGGTAGAAGCGCTCGAAAACGAGCTCGGCGTGGACGGGTTCGAGGCCCGGCCCTTCGTCCGCCACCTCGATCACGCTGATCGGCAGGCCCTCCGGCAAGGGCGGTGAAGCGGTGGTGCGTCCGGGTCGGTCCGTGCCTCCGGTTCCGGGACCCGCCTCGGTCGTGCCGACACGAACGTGGACGCGGGTGCCCGGCGGGGTGTGGGTGCGGGCGTTGGAGAGCAGGTTCTCCACGATCTGACGCAATCGGTGCGGGTCGCCGACGGTCTCCGCGATGTCGAGTTCCTCGGCCCCGGTGGGATCGGCCGGGGTGCGCAGCGGGCCGAGGTCGACGCGGTGGGACTCGCTGTGGACGGCGGCGGCGCTGACGGCGTCCGCCGCGAGGGACAGCAGGTCGACCCGCTCCCTGCGGTAGGAAGGTTCCTTGTCCAGGGTCGCGAGCAACTGGAGGTCGTCGACGAGCAGACTCATGCGTTCCGCGTTCTGTGCGATGAACCGGTTGGCCTCGTTTCGTTCGAGGGCCGAGCGCTGTTCCGGGCGGAGGGCAAGTTGGGCGTAGCCCTGGATGGCGGTGAGCGGCGTGCGCAGTTCGTGCCCGGCGTCGGCGACGAACCGGCGAAGGCGGGCCTCCGATGCCTCTCGGGCCAACAGCGCCTTCTGCAGGCGGTCGAGCATGGAGTTCAGGACCCGGCCGAGTCGTCCGATCTCGGTACGCGCATCGGTGTCGGCCAACCGCAGATCGAGCCGGCCTGCGGTGATGTCCTGAGCCGTCCGTTCCATTCTGGTCAGGGGCAGCAGCCCCAGACGAACCACCCACCGGCCCAGGGCGATCAGGGCGACGATCGTGACGGCGAGCAGCACGGCGTTCAGCCACAGGAGCTTCGATGTGGCGCCGTCGACGGTGTCGAGCGGAAGGGTGACCACCGCGCTCATGCCGTCCGGACCGGGGTTCAGCAGCACCCGCCAGCGGCCGTCACCACTGATGGCGGGCACGGTTTCGGGGTGCCCGTCCTGCAGCCCGAGGTCCTCCGCGTGATCGGCCAACCGAGGCCCTGGCTTGGTCTCGGAGCCCAGGGAGTCGTGCAGACGGTGCCCGGAGGAGTCGTAGAAGTAGATGTGGAAGTCCGAGGGAAGCACGTCCGGCCGTTCTCCCGGGTGCGGGAGCCTGCCTTGGAGCGCGTCGTAAAAGGCGGGAGCCGGTGGATGGAACTCGACCAGCTGCTCGTCGACGCGGTCCAGCAGCCAGGACCGAAGCACCACATAGCCGATCGCCTGGGAGGTCAGGACTGCCACGGTGGCGAGCAGAGCGGCGCCGAGGATGAGGCGGCGCCGCAGCGATTTGGGCGGCCGGGGGAGGAACCGGGTCAATGGTCCGACGGCCCTGCGTGGTCGCGGGGAAGCCGCAGGCAGTAGCCGACGCCCCGCACAGTATGGATCAGTGGCGGCTCGAAGCAATCGATCTTCCTGCGCAGGTACCTGACGTACGTTTCGATGATCCGGGAGTCACCGGCGAAGTCGTAGCTCCAGACGTGGTCGAGGATCTGGACCTTGGTCACCACCTGGCCCGCGTTCGACAGGAGGTAGGCCAGGAGCTTGAACTCTGTTGGCGACAGGGCGATGTACTGCCCTGCGCGGTGCACCTCGTGGGCGCCCTCGTCGAGTTCGAGGTCGGCGTAGCGCAGAACACTCGGCGCCACCTGCCGTTCGGCGGCCGGCGCCGTGCGACGCAGAATGGCCTCGATGCGCAGCAGCACCTCCTCGATGCTGAAGGGTTTGGCGACGTAGTCGTCCCCGCCGGCACTGAGGCCGGTGATGCGATCGTCGGTGCCGGTGCGGGCGGTCAGGAACAGGATCGGACAGTCGTTGCCTGCCGCCCGCAGCCTGCGGGTCACCTCGAAGCCGTCCAGGTCGGGCAGCATCACGTCCAGCAGCACCAGATGCGGTTCCAGGCGCTCGACCTCCAGGAGGGCCGCCTGTCCGGTGTCGGTGCTGCTCACCTCGTATCCGGTCAGGCGAAGCGTCGCCTCCAGCAGGGTGCGAATGCTGGGCTCGTCCTCGACCACGAGGAGCCGATGTCGCGGCCGCGCGGCTGCGGGCTGCTCGGTCATGCGTCTGCTGGTCCGTTCTGCCGTGTCGCGACCGTCGCTCGGGCGTCGGTCACTTGGCGGCGCAGTCGTAGAGCACGTTGCTTCCTCCGAATCCCATCGCACCGCCGCCGTTGTTCTGTGACGACGTGCCGGAGGTGCCGCCGTAGGCCGACGCCGGAACCATGGTGCAGTGGTCGGCGATCCAGTCGGAGCGCTGCTCGGTGTATCCGCCGGACAGGCCCGGCAGGCCGCCGCCGTTCGTGCCGGAGCCCAGGACATAGCGTAGTTCGCCGTTCTTGGTCCACTTCTCCAACTGGGCCACCGACGGCGCGTTGTCGCTGTTGGTGAAGCCTCCCATGCCGATCACGGTCTCCTCGGTGCCCAGGATGAAGGCGCTGGCGTTGAGGGCGCCGCCCTCGACGGCGAGCTTGATGCGTGCGTCGGGTGCGTGCTCGACGGCGTACTGAACGATCTTGCGCTGGTCAGCGGTGAGTTCCCCACTGCCGAAGCCGCCGCGCCCACCAGGTGCCCTTCCAGAGCCGGCACCCGGGAACGACGGTGTGCCGCGGTCGTTCGAGCTCGAACCTCCGGGCGCACCGGGCATGCCGTCCGCTCCCTGCGTGGGCATGCCGGAAGGCATCCCGGACGGCATCCCGGACGGCAATCCGCCGGACGAGGGTTGGCCGGACCGCCCCGAAGAGACGTCACCGCCGGGAAGGCCCGGCATGTTCGACGGCATCCCGGACGGCATGCCCGAGGGAAGGCCTCCACCGTTCGGGCGTTGCCCGGGCATGCCACCGCCACCGCCGAATCCGGCGGACAGGGGACCGGCCGTCGGGTTGGAGCCCCCCATGTCGGTCGAGCCGGGTACGGTCACCGCCCAGGCTCCCGGCGCCAGCAGACCCGATGCGACCGCGGCGCAACAGGCAACCGTCAGCAGTCGGCCACTGCGTCGTGACAGCACCAGCAGGACGACCGCGGCGGAGCCGACCAACAGCACGGGCCACACCAGCCAGCCGTTCCAGTCGGGCGCGCGGCGGACCAGCGTCACGGCCCAGGACACGCTCACCACGACCGCGGCGGCGCCCACCAGAGGCGCCCAGCGCGGGCCGGCGCGGTGGACGCGGACGAGGGCAGCCATCAGTCCGCCGCACAGGGCGGCGATCGCCGGGGCGAGCTGAGTGGTGTAGTAGGGATGGAAAATGCCCTTCTGGGTCGAGAACACGATGCCGCAGACCACCAGCCAGGTTCCCCACAGCAGCCAGCCGGATGCCGGCAGTACGGCGGAGTCGGGCAGTCCGCCGCGTCGGCGCAGCACCAGGCCGACGACGGCGACGGCCAGGGCCAGCGCGCAGACCGGCAGCAGCCAGCTGATCTGACCGCCCACCTGTTCGCCGAACAGCCGGCCCAGGCCGGCCTGCCCGCCGAATCCCCCGGTGAATCCGCCCGGCGTCTGGGATGCTCCGCCGCTGGAGCCGAAGACCCTCCCCAGCCCGTTGTAGCCGATCACGAGGTCCCAGGCCGAGCCGTCCTTGCTGCCTCCGATGTAGGGGCGGTCGCCCGGCCACAGGGCCACCATGGCGACCCACCACAGGGAGGACGCCGCCAGGATGGCTCCCGCGCCCAGCAGACGCCGCACTCGCGGTATCCAGGCGCCGCTTCCTCCCACGAGCCAGGCGACGGCGAACGCGGGAATGACCATCCAGGCGGCGAGCATTTTGGTGAGGAATCCGCACCCGATGAGGAAGCCGCTCGCGCACAGCCACCAGGTCTCGGCCCGGCCCTCGGCCTGCAGCGCACGGGTGAGCGCGTACGCCGCCGACACCAGCAGCAGGACCAGCAGCGTGTCCGGGTTGTTGTCCCGGTTGATGGCCACGGTGATGGGCGTCAGGGTGAGCACCAGAGCCGCGATCAGTGCCGCCCCCTCCCCCGCCCAGCGGCGCACGGTGCGGTGCAGCACCACCACCCCGGCCACACCTTCGAGGACCTGCGGCAGGATCAGCGCCCAGCCGTGCATCCCGAAGATCTTGCTGCTGATCACCTGCGGCCACAGCGCGGCCGGGGGCTTGTCGACCGTGATCACGCCCGCCGGGTCGAAGGCTCCGAAGAGGAAGTTGGTCCAGCTCTTCCCCATCGACTTCACTGCCGCCGAGTAGTAGCTGTTGCCCCACCCCAGGGAGCCCAGTGCCCATCCGTACAGGACGGCAGCGAGCACGAGGACGGCTCCGAGCGCCGCGGGTGCCGCCCAGGCGGGGAGCGAGCGGACGGACGTACTCGTGCGCCTCCCGTCGTGTGCCGATGCCGCCGGTGCGGGCCTGATGTGCGCGTAGTTGGTCATGTCAGGATTCGCTCTCGTCAACGGGTACGGCTACGGGGGGCGGCGAAGACAGCCAGCCGCAGCGCGGCGAAGCGCACGCAGGTGACCGCGACGGACGCCGTGGCGAGGACGGCGGTCTCCGCGGCCGGTGAGGCACCGGGTTCGAGCCACTTGAACCACAGCACCGCCGTGGACGTGACCAGATAGCCGAGGACGAACAGACCTCCGGCACCGAGGTGCGCACGTGCGGGCGGGGTGGTGGAGTGCCGGAAGGTGAGGCGTCGGTTCGCCTCGGTGTTGAGGACGGTGAGGGCGAACAGCGAGATCAGGTTGGCGACGGCCGGAGACCACCAACCGCGCAACAGCCAATACAGCAAGGCCTGTCCGACCGTGGAGACGACACCGATCGCGAGGAAACAGCCGACCTCCCACGACAGCACACCGCGTCGCGTGGAGGGGGCGAGGACGGCGTCGGGGTGTTCGGCGGCCGGCTCGGGGCGTGGCCGCACCTCGACCCGGGCGTCACCGGACGCCTTGAGCCGCGCCATGCGCCACAGGCCCCGCAGGTCGTCCGTGGCGGTGCTCACCACGTCCACCCGGGTGTCGATGTCCTCGACCCAGTCGACCGGGACCTCGTGGATACGCAGTCCGTTGTGCTCGGCGAGCAGGAGCAGCTCGGTGTCGAAGAACCACGCGTCGTCGCGGGTCACTTCCAGCAGTGGCCGGAGTACCTCCGTGCGGGCCGCCTTGAATCCGCACTGGGCGTCGGTGAAGCGGACTCCGTGGGTGAGCCGGATGATGCCGTTGTAGCAGCGGGAGATGAACTCGCGGCGCGGCCCGCGCACCGTGCGTGCTCCGGAAGCCAGCCGGGAGCCGATCGCGACGTCCGAGTGGCCGCTGGCCAGGGGCGCGACCAGCGGGAGCAGTCCGTCGAGGCCGGTGGAGAGGTCCACGTCCATGTACGCCACGATGTCCGCGTCGCTGGCGCCCCAGACGGTGCGCAGCGCCAGTCCGCGGCCCTTGCGGTCCAGGTGGACGACGCCGACGCCGGGCAGCTCGTCCGCGAGACGACGGGCGGTGGCGAGGGTTTCGTCGGTGCTGGCGTTGTCGGCGACGGTGATCCGCCAGGGGAACGGGAAGCCCTGGGACAGACGGGCGTGGAGCGTGCGCAGGCACCCGGGCAGGGCTCGCTCCTCGTTGTAGACCGGAACGACGATGTCCACCGTCGCGGTACCGGCGTGTGGGAGAAGCGACCGTTCTACGGGCTGGAAGGGGGCGGGACGCTCCACGCGGGCGGCGATTTCGGTGAGGTGGGGGGTGGGAGTCATGGCTTCCTCAGGCATGAGGGGACGGCAGACTGCGGCTCACAGGCCCTGGTCGAGGGCCGCGGCCTCACTGTTGCCGTCTCGCCTGTGGGGGTGGGGGGAGAATACCGAGAACTGACGGAGAGTCAGATCAATGGCCGAAAGTGCTGCCGCGGTCCACCGGGAGCACTACCGCACCAGGGTGTTGCGTAGTTCGCCGACGCCCTTGATCGAACTGACCACTTCGGTGCGCATCCGCAGAGCTACGTCGGGCTCACGGCCGGTGCCCGCCCCGGCCGGTGTTCCCGTCGTGATCAGGTCGCCGGGCCGCAGGGTGACGACGGTGCTGACGTGCGCGATGACGGTCGCGACGTCGAAGAGCAGTTCCGACGTGTTCGCCTTCTGCGTCACGCGCCCGTCGACGAGGCAGTTCATCGTCAGGCCGCGACCGCCCATCGGTACGTCGTCGGTGGTGACCAGGGTCGGCCCCGTCGGGGTGGTGACGGTGGCGGACGCCCTGGGCGCGGGGATGCCGTCCGGGCGGCTCCACGCGGTGATGTTGCTGGTCACGGTGTATCCCGCGACGTGACCCAGGGCCGTTTCAGCCGTCACTTCACGGGCCCGGCGCCCCATCACCAGGCCGAGCTCCACGCCCCAGTCCACGTCCTGCCCCTCGGCCGGCAGGCAGATGTCGTCGTCGGCACCCACGACGACATGGCCGCCGTACGACACCGAGAATTCCGGAGCCTCGGGAAGGGGCCACCCCAACTCCCGTGCACGGGAGGCATAGTTGAGATCAAGGCGAACAATCCTGCCCGGCCGGACGATCAGTGGCGCATAGGAGACGTCCTCCAGCCGGTGGCGCTCACCGGTCTCGGCACCGGCCCGTTCCCGCCAGCCGTCGCCCGACGCGATCAACGCCCCGACATCCGGGTACGGCAGCAGCACGCAGTGCTTCTTCTGCAGACGCGCGGCGGATGTGCGGTCTCGTCCCAGTCGTACGGTACTGAGCTTCACCGGTGACACTCCTTCGGTATTGATGTCTTCATTGATGTCGTCGATGTCGTGAGCGGCGTCATCCGCACGTACTGGAAACCGGGACGGGCGTGGACGCGGCGGCGGGTCGAAACGGCAGGAGCAGGCGGAAGATGCAGCCCTCGCCCGGCCGGGTGTCGAGCTCCAGACGCCCGCCGTTGGCCTCCGCGGCGCTGGAGGCGATCGCCAGTCCCAGGCCGGAGCCCGCAGCTGCTCGCTCGGAGGAATCGGCGCGGTAGAAGCGCTCGAACACCCGCCGCGCGTCCGGCGGCGCGAGGCCGGTCCCGTCATCGGCCACCTCGACGGCGCAGGCGAGAGTCCCAGGGGCCAGGGGCGGATTGGCGCTGGTACGGTCCGGCACATCCGTGCCTCGACCGTGCGGGCGGATGCGGAGGGTGCCGAAGCGCACCTGAACGTGCGTCCCGGGCGGGGTGTGGACGCAGGCGTTGGTGAGCAGGTTCGACAGGATCTGCGCCAGTTGATGAGGATCGCCGATGACATCGACGACGTCCAGCTCGGCTTCGTGAGGATCGTCCTGCGGGTCCGACAGGGCGCCGAGGCCGATGCCGCGGTCGGGGTGCTGCAGGGCGACGGCAGCGATGCTGTCGGCGGCCAGAGAGAGCAGGTCGACCGCCTGCCACCGCATGGCGGGCACATCACCCAGCTTGGCCAGCTGGGACAGGCTGTCGACGAGACGGCTCATGCGCTCGGCGTTCCACACGATCAGCTGCTGCGCCTCCTGGCGTCGCTGCGGACTCATCTCCGGTTCCTGTACGAGGAGTTCGGCGAAGCCCTGCAGGGAGGTGAGCGGCGTGCGCAGTTCATGCCCGGCGTCCGCAAGAAAGTGGCGCAGCTGCTGCTCGGACGCCTCGGTGCGGTGCAACGCGGTGCGCAACCGGTCGAGCATGGTGTTCAACGCGCGGCTGAGGTGGCCGACCTCCGTGACGGCATACCCGTCCGGAACACTCAGCTGCGACTCGCCGTCAGCGATGCGCCGGGCGGTGCGCTCGACTCGGGTCAGCGGCCGTAGTCCCAGTCGCACCACCAGGTTGCCGAAGAGGACGACGCCGACTGCGACGGCCACTCCCACGGTGAGGCTGAACCACAGCATCCTGGAGGTCGCCTCGTCCACCTCTTTCAGGGGCAGCGCCACCACGACCCTGGTGCCGTCCGCGCCGGATCGCGTGATCACCCGCCAGGTGCCGCCGCCGTCGGTCGCGGCAAGCGTGGCCGGCCGGCCGTTCTTCAGACCGAGTGCCGACTCGGACCGGGGCAGCCGTGGCCCTGCACCGCCCCCGTCGCCACTCAGTGATCCGGCCAGCCTGTGTCCGTCACTGTCGTAGAAGTACACGCGGTAGTCCGAGGGGAGGGTGTCGTTCCTGGTGGTCACCCCTGCCGCCATCCGTCCTTCGGCCACGTCCTGGTAGAGCCGGGCCATTGGCTGGAATCGGGTGAGCCGACCGTCGACCTGGTCCGTGAGCCAGGCGTGGAGCAGGGCGAGCCCCGCCGCCTGGCAGAGCAGGACCGCCGAGGTGGCCAGCAGCGTGGCGCCGAGCACCAGCCGGGCCCGCAGCGAGCGCGGCTTCAGTCGCCTCGGCCACTGCCTCACAGCGCCGCCGCTCCCGGCCCGGGACGGGCGGCCCGCAGACAGTAGCCGACACCGCGGATCGTCTGGATCAGCTGGGGTTCGCACCGGTCGATCTTGCGCCGCAGATTACGTACGTAGGTGTCGACGATGCGGGCGTCACCCGCGAAGTCGTAGTGCCAGACCTCGGTCAGAATCTCCTTTTTGCCCACCACTCGTTCCGGCTGGGCCAGCAGACAGACCAGCAGCCGGAACTCGGTCGGCGACAGCTGGACCGGCAAGCCCGCCCGCCACACCTCGTGCGTCTGCTCGTCCAGCACAAGATCCGCGTATCGCAACGGCGGCCGTCTGGCCCCGACGCCCGGCGGCATGTCGCTGCGCCGCAGGATGGCACGGATGCGCAGCAGCACCTCCTGTACGTGGAAGGGCTTCGTGACGTAGTCGTCGCCGCCGGAACTGAGGCCGATGATGCGGTCCTCGACGTCGGTGCGGGCCGTCAGGAACAGTACGGGTGTGTAGACGCCCTCCGCGCGCAGGTGACGGGTCACCTCGAAGCCGTCGATGTCCGGGAGGCCCACGTCCAGCACGATCAGATCGGGCTGGCTGCGGCCCGCCTCGAACATGGCGGTCCGACCGGTGTCAGCGGTGCTCACCGAGTATCCGGCGGCGTGCAGGGCTGAAGTGAGCAGGGTTCGGATGCTTGGGTCGTCCTCGACGACAAGCACGTTGTGTCGGGGCGGCGCGGACGCCGACGGCGCAACGGGCATGGAGATTCCTTTGTTGTCATGAAATTCGCGGTGCGCCGAACGCCCGGACGGCGTCCCACGGGCACTGCCGTCCGGGCGTCGGAGATCAGCCGGTCACCTCCGTGTTCTTGGCCAGCGCGTCGGTGCGCTCGGTGACCGTCTTGCGCAGCTTCTCGACGGCGGAGTCCAGCTCCTTGCCGTCGGCACCGGCCTTCCCCGCCTGTTCGGCGATGTCGTTCAGCGCCTTCAGAGCGGTCCCGGAGCCGTAGAACTTCTCGTACAGCTCCCTGTACGCCTTCTTGTAGACGGGATCGAAGGTGTCCGAGTCCAGGAAGCGCTCCTTGAGGGGGTGCCCCATGAGGCCGCCGAACCCACCGCCCTCGCCTTGACCGCCTTGGCCGCCTTGACCGCCACCCGGCATGCCCGAAGGTATTCCTGACGGCATTCCCTCCGGCAGATTTTCGGGCATTCCCGAGGGCATGCCTTCGGGCATTCCTTCGGGCATCCCTGACGGCGCTCCGGAGGGCATGTTCTGCGCCCCCTGACCACCGGCGGCCTGGCCGCCTCGGCCGCTCTGCCCGTCGGCAGCGCCTCCGCCGCCGCCGAAAGCGCCGCCCATGCCCATGTCGTCGTCCGGACCCGACGTCGCGTCGCCGCTGAAGGTGAGGTTGTAGTCCCACCCCAGGACCGAGAACTTCTTGGTGTCGAGGTCGTACCACAGCAGGTAGTTCTTGCCCGGTCCGGCCATGTCGTCGAAGTTCATCAGCAGGTTCTGGGCGGCGAGGTACGTGGCCAGTGACTCGACGTCCACGTACTGGTCGAGTTCCTTCTCGAACTCCTCGTCCGATGCCTGGTTCGCCCACTTGATGAGCTTCATGACCGGCTCCAGGTCCTGGCTGCCGACCTTGTTGAGCTGTTCGAACGAGTTCTCGTAGTCGCTCGGGTCGTCACCCTTGTACTCGAAGCCGCCCCCGGCCCTCGCCTTGTAGAGGACTCCGTTGCCGTCGCCGATGGACTCGGCGTACTCCGTGTCCGGGCTCTCGACCATCAGCCGGGTGGCGACCGGACGGCTGTTCACCTTCACCGACGTGAAGGCGTACCTCTCGTTCTTCCGACCGGTGGTGTCCGTCAGGCTCAGCGAGAGCGCCTCGTTCACCGGCACCTGGCCGTTGCTGCCGGGGCGCAGCGAGATCTCGCGCTCGCCCTGGTAGGCGCGGCCCTCGATGAACTCGTCCACCTTGATGAGCCACGGCAGTTCCTCGGGCTTCTTGTCGGAGAGGTTGTACTGCGTGATCCCGCCCATGGCACCACCGGCCCCGCCGGGACCGCCGCCATTGCCCTGGCCGCGGTCCCGGCTCCCCGTCCCGCCGTCCTGTGGCAGGTCCGGGGCGCCCTGCGCGGCTCCTTCGGGCATGGTCCGGCCGCCACCGGGCATGCCCTGGCCGCTTCCGCGCAGGGACATCAGTGTGGAGTTGCCCTTGAGGCGGATCCCGACGTCTTCGAGGTAGACCCCGTCGATGGTGAGGTCCGCTTCGATGTAGTCCTTGGTTCCGTCCTCGCGGAACTCCTTCATCATCTTGGTGAAGTCGGTCTGGTCGTACTCCAGTTGGATGGAGTGGGAGACCGAGGTGTCGTACAGGTCGACCGTGCCTTCGACGTTCTCCGTGATGGTGTCGGCCTCCACGCGGGAGGAGGAGGTGACGTACGGCGAGACGCGGGCGTCGCCGAAGAAATAGACCATCACCGCCAGACCGGCACACAGGGCTCCGGCCGGCTTCCAGTGGTGTCGCAGC
This sequence comes from Streptomyces graminofaciens, assembly GCF_030294945.1. Taxonomy (NCBI): domain Bacteria; kingdom Bacillati; phylum Actinomycetota; class Actinomycetes; order Kitasatosporales; family Streptomycetaceae; genus Streptomyces; species Streptomyces graminofaciens. The sequence continues at coordinate 2,625,899 of NZ_AP018448.1, forward strand.
CGTACGGGGATCCGGTCCCGCAGGCGCCGTCGCCGTGGGGTCGTGTCGTTGTGGCCGGACATCACAGGTCGGTCGTGTCGTAACCGGTCAGGACGGTCACCCGCTGGCCCGACGTCCGCTCCTGAAGCGCGGTCACCAGGTCACTGGGCTCGGTGCCCTTCTTCATGCGCACCGTGTAGAACACCTCGGTCAGTGCCCCGCCACGGATCGTCTCCGTGCTCACCAGCTCGAACTCACTGGTGTAGCGGATGAGGACATCGCGGATGTCGGACGAGTAGTCCTCACCGGCCGGCACCTGGACCTTGACGACCTGGCGCTGGACGTTGAGCGCGAACCAGTTGAACTTGAACATCACGATGATGACGGCGCAGATGACCACCGCGGCGACCGCGGCGAGGGTGTAGAAACGGGCACCGGCGGCCATGCCCACGGCCATGGCCAGGAAGATGAAGCCGACGTCCCTGGTCTCCTTGACCGCGTTCCGGAACCGGACGACGGACAGTGCTCCGACCAGGGAGAACGCGCGGGCCAGGTTGGACCCGACGACCAGCATGATCAGCGCGACGATCATGCCGACGATGACGAGGGTCTGGACGTAGGACTGGCTGTAGGAGACGTTGCGGTGCGTGTACCGGTACACGTAACCGATCATCGTGCTCAGGATGAACGACAGCGCCATGGCCGCGACCACGTCGGCGACGCTGAACGTACCGCTGAGTTCCTGCAGATCGAAGTTCACTGTGCTCCTGCTTTCAAGGGCGCCTCGGGCGCCGACCGCTGCCGGGGCAGCGACTGTTCGGTGGGGGTGGGCGGCGGACAGTCCGCCTCGTTGACGTGGAAGACGGATCGGGGTGCCAGCCCGAACGCCTCGACGGACTGCACGTACTTGGAGACCCGGATGAGGTTGAGGTTCCGGCGTGCGGCAAGGTCCGTGATCCAGTGCGGGGTGCGCTCGTTGACCTTGATCTCCATCACCGACATGTGGGGTGGGATGGTGAACCGGTTCTCGGGTGCGGCGATGCCGAAGTGGAAGTCCCGGTCCCGGCCGCGGATGCGCCGGTCGAAGGTCACCCGCAGTCCGGTGTCCGCCTCCCGGCCGACCAGTGCCTCGCGCTGGTAGCCGGTGATCGCGGTGGGCTGCAGGTTGAGCCGTACGACCAGTTCGAGCACCTCGTGGATGAAGGCACGTTCCTTGGGCGAGTGCTCCACCAGCTCACGGCTGTCGCACAACTGCCGGGCGGCACCGTAAGGGAGAGTGATGCGGCGCTTCTGCGTGACCCGGTTGACGCGTTGCTTGATCTCCACGCAGACCGGGGACTCGTCTGTGACGCCGTCCAGGTCGCCGTAGTGGCGGATGCGCAGCTTGCGCCGGAACTTCAGGCCCTCGATCTTCTCCCAATAGAACCGCAGCTGCGGGGTGTCGTAGTACAGGCTCCAGACGCCGTAGCCTCCGACAGGGCTGTTCAGATCACGGTCCATCCGCTCGGCCAGCTCGTCCCGGATCTCGGCCGCCTGCTCGACCGGTACGAGGTACTTCAGCTCGAACCGGTTGAACGCGTGCAGCCTGCTGGCCACATGCAACGGCTGTTCCTCCGCCGGGACTTGATCTTCCTCCCGGCTCCGGGACTTCCGCCGTGTGGTCACCGGTAGTGCCACCATGCGCCTCCTTCGTCGTACGGCCCAGTCGGGCGACGCAGCACACGAAACCGGTGCGATGTGAGAAGGCGCTGAGAATTACGAGGTAATTCCAGGAGTATTCGAGATGACCGGAAGGTGAACCGCGCGCGTCACCAAAGCTCCACAGAGAGCAGCACAGGCAGAAGAGCGCTCTGGTTGACCCGACGGGTCAACCAGAGCGCTCAGAGGAGGTGCGGGCCGGAGCGGTCGCCGGAGGCGGGGTACCGCCCCGGGGTCCGGTCAGCGGGTGGCGAGGAACTCGAGCGTGTCGATCACGCGGTTCGAGAAGCCCCACTCGTTGTCGTACCAGGCGACCACCTTGACGTGGCGGCCGTCGACGCGGGTGAGGGCCGAGTCGAAGATCGACGAGGCGGGATTGCCCACGATGTCGGACGACACCAGCGGGTCGTCCGAGTACTCGAGGACGCCGGCGAGCGGCCCCTCCGCCGCGGCGCGGTACGCCGCCAGCACGTCGTCGCGCGTCACGTCGCGGGCGACGGTCGTGTTGAGTTCGACGATCGAGCCCACCGGCACCGGTACGCGGATCGAGTCGCCCGACAGCTTGCCCTCGAGGTTCGGCAGCACCAGGCCGATCGCCTTGGCGGCGCCGGTCGTGGTCGGCACGATGTTGACGCCGGCGGCCCGTGCGCGACGGGCGTCGCGGTGCGGACCGTCCTGCAGGTTCTGCTCCTGGGTGTAGGCGTGCACCGTCGTCATGAACCCGTGTTCGATACCGGCGAGTTCGTCGAGGACCGCGGCCAGCGGCGCGAGCGCGTTGGTGGTGCAGGAGGCGTTCGAGACGATCGTGTGCATGGCCGGGTCGTAGGCGTCGGTGTTGACCCCGAACGCGAGCGTGACGTCGGCGCCGTCCGACGGCGCGCTGACGAGTACCTTCTTCGCGCCCGCGTCGAGGTGGGCCCGGGCGGCCTTGGCCGAGGTGAAGCGGCCGGTGGCCTCCAGGACGATGTCGACGCCGAGTTCGGCCCACGGTAGCTGCGCCGGTTCGCGCTCGGCCAGCACCGTGATCCGACGGCCGTCGACGACGAGGGCGTCCCCGTCGACGGTCACCGGGCGCCCGAGCCGGCCGGCCGTGCTGTCGTAGGCGAGCAGCCGGGCGAGGGTGGCGGGCTCGGTGAGGTCGTTGACGGCGACGACCTCCAGGGCGCTGTCGCGCTCCAGCAGTGCGCGCAGCACATTGCGTCCGATGCGGCCGAATCCGTTGATGGCGATGCGAGTCATGAGTGGGGTCCCTTCCCTTCCCCACCAGGCTCGCCCGCGGCCGACACCGCTGACAGTGGCGGGATCGCCATGGTTCAAAAGGATCCCGCCACACCCGCCACGCGGTGCCGGGCGGGGTCACTCGCCCCGGGTGAAGGTGCGCCGGTACTCGCTCGGTGTGGTGCCCAGAATCCGCTGGAAGTGCAGACGCAGATTCGCGCCAGTGCCGAGCCCGACGTCGGCGGCGATCTGTTCGACGCTGCGCTCCGAGCGCTCCAGCAGTTCGCGGGCCAGGTCGATGCGGGCGCGCATCACCCACTGCATCGGCGTGTAGCCGGTCTCCTCGACGAAGCGCCGGGAGAACGTGCGCGGCGAGACCCCCGCCTGCCGCGCCAGTATGTCGAGGGTGAGGGGCTCGCCGAGCCGGTGCAGCGCCCACTCGCGGGTGGCGGCGAACCGCTCGCCGAGCGGCTCGGGGACGCTGCGCGGCACATACTGGGCCTGGCCGCCGCTGCGGTAGGGGGCCGCGACCAGACGCCGGGCCGCGTGGTTGGACGCGGCCACTCCGAGGTCGCCGCGCAGGATGTGCAGGCACAGGTCGATGCCGGAGGCGGCGCCGGCCGAGGTGAGCACGCTGCCCTCGTCTACGAACAGCACGTTCTCGTCGACCCGGACGAGCGGATGCCTGGCCACGAGTGCCCGCGTGTAGTGCCAGTGCGTCGTGGCGCGCCTGCCGTCGAGCAGGCCCGTGGCGGCGAGCGCGAAGGCGCCCGTCGAGATGGCGGCGAGCCGCGCGCCCCGGTCGTGGGCGGCGATCAGTGCCTCGACGACGGCCCGCGGCGGGTCCTCGCGGTCCGGGAACCGGTAGCCGGGGACGAAGACGATGTCGGCCCACGCAAGCGCGTCGAGGCCGTGTGCGACGTGGTACGCGAGGCCATCGCCGCCGGTCACGAGACCGGGTGTCGCCCCGCACACCCGCACCTCGTACGGCATGCTCGCGCGGGTCGTGAAAACCTGCGCGGGAATTCCGACATCGAGCGGCTTCGCGCCCTCGAGCACAAGGACGGCGACGCGATGCAGGCGGGAGGCTGGCACGGGAAAGAGGTTACGTGGGGCGTGACTTCGACACGCCCGCTGCGCGGACCGGGCAGACGACACCGGCCGGGCAGGCCGAACGCTGCGATCTGAGGCCGATCCGCTCCTTCGCCGGCTTCCTCCGCCGGCGAGATAGAGAATCATGTATGGCCGCGGGGCTTTCGCCCTGCCGCGGGCGCGGATTCTCACCGGCCCATGAGTCAAAACAGTGCGCTACACGGAGCGCACCGCCTGACCGGATCTGCGGATCGGTGGACCAAGAATCTTGTCGACCTCAGCGGACACGGAGTCGAGGAGTTCCTGCCCGAACAGGCAGAGGGACTCTTCCCAGGGGTGCCCAAAGCTGCCCAGGCGGAAGTCTTCGGACAAATAGATGTAGTAGTCACCATCGGGGTACGGGCTCAGGGGCCAAGGTTGCTGCCCCGGACCACCGACCTCTTGCGGGGCGAACTGATACGACGTGTGCTGCCAATCAAGCGCGAACAGCGTGCCGTGTGGGCCGACGCAGGAGGTCAGCCCCTGCTCGACCATCCCGACCAGACGGTCGAGGAACTCGTAAGGAGGCTCGTCGGGCAGCGTCGCCAGGCTCCAGGTGATCGACGCGACAGGCTCCGCGATGGCCGGCCACTCGAACGGATTCGTGCTGGGCCGGAAGCCGAACTCCGTGTGGAAGCGGTCCCAGACGCGGCGGTACTCAACTTCCGGCAGCTCGGCCACAGGTTCCCTCATCACCCATCGAGACTATCGACTCGTTCCGCTGGGAACCGGAGGGGGGAGTTGAGGACGGGCGTAGGACTGCTCATTCATGCGGTGAAGGGTGCGACACGCCCCGACCGTCTCTTCGCGGTCCAGGACAATCGGCTGGGGCCCGTATCGACGTCGGTCTCCCGACGATCAATGGATCACAGCGAGTTGATCACGATTCTTCTCCGGGATGCGCATACCGGAAAATTCCTGGCCTGGAAGCAGAGCACCAACGTTGCCGTCGCCGCCGTATCCCGTGAACTGGCCAAATGGTGCTGGAGCTTGGCGATGATCGACGACGGCCATCCTGTTGACAGGACGGATCAGCCAGTAACCCCACGACCTTGGATAAAACCTCAACGCCCCATTCCGACCGGCACGTTGGATGTAACTTCGTCGGCATGAGCAACGACATTCGCATAGACCGTGCCCCGTCTTCCGGGGGCGGCATCCAGATCACGGTCAGTCTTTCGCCCGCGGTTTTGGCGAAGCTCCAAAAGGACGGCTCCTGGACGGAGTCGATCAGCGAAGGCCAGGTCACAGGCGACGGACCGGCCATCACCCAGATCGAGTTCAGGGTGCCGTAAGCACAGCGCAGATCGTCGCCGCCGCGGTGGAGGTGCTGGAGGACGACGGCCGCGTCGCACAGCAGGCCGATCTCCTCCCGCACCCCTCCACCGACACCGAGCCCCTGCCCACACCTGCACATCCGCCCACGCCGACGCCACACGGGCGGTTGCATGCCGCCGCATCCTGCCTGCGGAAACAACACCCATCTCCCGGAATACCCTAGGGGGGTATACCGTTCCAGGCTGTGAGACCCGGAAGGGCGGGTCACACTGGACCGGAGCCGGAATGGGGATGACGGTCATGGATCACGACACGCGCCACACCAGCACTGCACACGACCACGCCGCCGACCAGCATCACCGCGGGCACACCGGCCCGCACGCGCCGGGGGCGTCCTGGTCCATGGCGGCGAAGGCGACGCTGCACTGCCTGACCGGCTGCGCCATCGGCGAGATCCTCGGCATGGTCATCGGCACCGCCCTGCTGTGGGGCAACGTCGAGACCATGGTCCTGGCGATCGTGCTCGCCTTCGTGTTCGGCTACTCGTTCACGCTGTTCGCGGTCCGCCGGGCCGGCCTGGACTTCAAGACCGCGATCAAGGTCGCCCTCGTCGCCGACACGGTGTCCATCGCCGTGATGGAGCTCGTCGACAACGGCATCATCGCCCTGGTCCCCGGTGCCATGGACGCCCATCTGTCCGACGGGCTGTTCTGGTCGGCACTCCTGGGCGGCTTCGCCATCGCCTTCCTGATCACCACCCCGGTCAACAAGTGGATGATCGGCCGCGGTAAGGGTCACGCCGTCGTCCACGCGTACCACTGACGCGCCATCCGACAAGAGCGTGTGCGGACATCCACACGCCAAGGCGACCTCGTCCGGTGGCGCGACGTCACCCTCGTCGAGCGCCGCCGTTACGCCGTACCGCGACAATCCGACAAGCCTTGGTGATCACGGGTGGCCGTTCTCGTTGACTCCGAGGTGCCAGCGGTCGGGAGGCTCTTCACCTCAAGCCGTGTCCAGGTCGGTGCGCACCAGGTGGTGGTCCGAGTACGGGGTCGGATGCACACGTTGCTCGAGCGGGACGATGCCCCGCAGAAAAACGTAGTCGAACTTGCTCTGCCAGTCGGTGGTCGGCTCGCAGTCGCCGACGGGCGAGGGACGGCACTGGGGATCCGCATCCGCAGCCAGTGCCCATATCCCGGCGAGTTCGGGAGCGTCCGGCACAGCGTTGAAGTCGCCGAGAACGATCGCGCGGTCGTGCCGGGCGACGTCTGCGGCGAGTACGCGCGTCTGGTCCGCTCGGACCGCCTCCTGACGTCGCTGGGCAAGGTGTGTGTTGAAGACCCGGACGGACCGGCCGCCCACCGTGGTGGTGACCGCCATGTACCCGCGGTCTTCGGACCCGCCGTCGGGGTATTCCACGGTGACCGCGTCTGTCATCGGTGCCGCCGAGAGAACCGCCTGGCCGAAGGCCCCCGGACTCCACGGCACTCCCCCACAGCGGCCCCAGTTCTGAAGAACCGTCCCGTACTCGACGTGGTAGACCAGCCCGTAGCGGCTCTCCAGGTAGTTCCGGATTCCCTCGACATCACGCACGCACGCTTCCTGCAGACCGATGACCTGAGGCGCATACGTGGCGATCTCCGCCGCCCGGTCAACGTTGCTGTCCTCGCAGGGGTTGCAGATGTTCCACGTCATGACCCGGTTCGGAACGACATCCCTGACGGCTTCGACCGGCAGCGACCCGGCGAAGAGGGAACCGCTCGGCGCGCTGGGGCCGACCAGCACCATGCAGGCCACGATCAAGGCGCCCGCGAACAGACTCGTGCCCCTACCGAGCACCATCGCCTCCTCAAAGTGGATACCCATGGCATCTGACGTCTCCACGCACGAGGTTATGCGACGGGGCTGTCAGCAACCCATGCGGGTGGTGGATCTCGTTGCGCCCGCGCCCGAGTTCGACCTCACTACGCACCCGCCGCGAGCGGGAATGCGGGAAAAGGGAGTTGCGCATTGATTCTGACGCTACCCGGAAGTAGTCCGGAGGTCACTCCAAGGCGGCTTTCATAACCTCTTAATTATTCTCTGTTTTTCCTCAGCTGAAGCTCAAATCCATTGCCTCCGCGATGTTCCAGTATTTACGGTCCTGCTTATACCGCCCCCCACGGACTCAAGGAGAGCCATGCGGACAGTCCGCGTAAATCGCACCCTCCGAAATGCAGGGATCCTCGCCGTCGCCTTCGCGGCGCTCACCGTCGCCTCGGGTTCCGTGACCGGGACAGCGCACGCCGAGTCCGGCCGCCGGCTGTGCGTGTACACCGAGAACGAGGACGGCTGGAGGGAGCTCCGCGACAACCGGCAGTACAACGCGTACGTCGCGGTCGACTACAAGAAGGACGGTGCGTGCCCGAGGGTCACGGTCAGCCCGGACAAGTTCCGGTGGCGCGTCGGCGCCCAGCCGGTCAAGAAGATCCGCTGTGAGGACTGGCCGGCCAAGGCCAACCCGTGGCCGGGCACCGACGTGTGCACCCACCTGCCTGCGGACGCGGTCTGGGAGGCGCGCGTGTACGACGACGGCAAGGGTGTCGGTTCGGCCATTTACGGGAGTGTCTGGCAGTTCCAGTGAAATGTGGCCGCGGTTCCGCTCGGCGGCGGGACCGCGGCTTTCATGTTTTCGCTTCGGGAATCTTGGCTCGACCGGCCGAGCGGTGCGACCTGCCGGTATCCGGGCCGGACGGCCCGGATACAGGAGACGTACACCGCTGGCGCGGCGCGTGCGAGAGTGGCGCGGTCGACCCCGTGACCAGGCTCGGTGCGTGCGGTCGGGGCGGCGGCCCCTCGTCAATTGGTTCGAGGCCTACTCGGCATCGCAGGTCGTGGCCTCGGATCCAGTCGGTTCCGTAGACCTCGTGCCAGTGCTTTCGTCCTTCTTGCCCGCCTCGATGGGGGCGTAGCGCCGCCGTTGAAGCTCATCGCGTTCACTGTCCGGGATCGTCATCGACTCGGCAAGCACGGCGGCGAGCGCGTCCACTTGAGTGTTGTCGATGTCAGCGTGGAAGAGCCACCGGATGTTCTCGTCGCGCGTGATGAGGTCGATCGCCAAGCGCGCGCTTCTGTCCGGTGTGGTCGCCGCTCGGACGTATCGCACTCGGTCGATCGGGATGTCTTGACCGATTTCGCCTTGCTCAAGGAATGCGTTCGTCTTGGCCGTGATGATGCGGCGATCCGTGACGGCGACCAGTGTCTTTACCGTGGCCTTGTCCCTCGCTGCCGCCAACTTCTCCTTCGCTCCGCCGAGGATCGCAGAAATGGGACCGAGGGCATCGAGCTGGTCGGGGAAGCCGAGGACACGTAGGGTCTCACCGTCCTCGAGGAACCATCGCAGGATGCGACGGTACGGCTCGAGATCCAGCGATTTGGGTGCGCAGACGACGCCCGGAGCCTCGAGCGGAGGGGCCGGCGGATGGAGAGCATCGGCAAGAGGCTCGATCGCCTCCAGAAGACGGGCGGAGGTTTCGCGGGCTGCCTTCACGTCCTTCCGCTTCCCCGGCAGCGGCCATGCGTCGGGGCCGGGGAGCTCGGCGGTGATCCGCAGCTCCCGCGTCAGCGCGTCGACGAGGCTCGTCGTCTCGGCGAGAGCGGAGTCGAACTCCGCGCGGGTGTCGCGCGCGATGACCTCGGCGTACTGCGCCTCGGCGGCGTCTTCGCGTCCAGCGGCTCTCGCCCTCGCGGCGCGGAGCGCGTGATACCCGGTCCATGCCTTGAGGGAGGACAGGAGGGCGTAGGCGTCGAAGGCGATCGCCTCGGCGTTCGTCTGCAGATACTCACGGTGGCTGCGTGCGTCGGGCCGACCGAGCTGCCCGACGTGGTCGCGGACGTTCCCTCGGTAGAGCTCGAGCTGCTTCTGCAGCAGCGCTCCACTACCCGCGACGTCCTCCCACAAGGATGTCGGGACCGATTCGATCTCTCGCGCCTGGTCGACCGCGCGATCGATGGCGGCGACGAGCCCCGTCAGTTCGGCCCACTGATCCTTGCGGATGGTGGTGAGGACCTGACTTGTCACCGCGAGGTTGGTCCTGACGAGGCCCGAGACCTCACTCAGCATCATCTGAAGGCCGACCATGGCCAGCGCCGGCCCGATCGAGGCCGCGGTCTGCGCCTTGCTCACCGCATTCACGGAGTAGAAGCGGGCCTGATGCAGGATGCGGCCAGGAACCATCACCGCTGCGAGGTTCCCGCCGTCCTTGACGGCGAGCGTCGCGCCGCTGTTCAGCAGGGCCTGTGCCGTGTCGCCGATCCTGTAGAGCCCCTGTACGCCGGCGAACGCGTTTCCGAGATTGCCGACCACGGTCGCCGCGTTCCCGATCGAGGCGAGGATCGCTGAGATCTGCTTGCGGTCGGCTGCCGGCACGATCCCGAAGTCGATCAGATCGGGCTTCAGCTCCGGCGGGACCTCACCGGCGACGAGTGCCACCCCTGGGAGCACCTCCACCAGGACCGTCGACGCCGTCGACGAGTCCATGTCCGAGTCGGACGTCGGATCGTCCACAACAGATGAGTCGACGGTATTGCTCCGGCCGTTCTCCTCAGGCTCGGCGATCTCCATCGAGTCCGAAGGGTCCTGCATGCGATTTCCTCCCCGCGAGCGCGCGCAACGGCCAGACGTCGTCGGCGTTCACTGCCGAAGTCTACGGCTCGATTCCCTCGTCCAGTGGCCACCCACGTCCCGTCCCGTCGCTCCGCGAACGCCAGGATTCACCGCGCCACCACGGAACATTTGATGCCGGCCGGCTCTACCGACCACGCCACGGCCATGCCGCATTCCGCGCGGATCTCAAGGTGCGTCAGAGTCCGTACCCTCCGTCCACAACGACCCTCGCGAGCCCTGTCGTTGATGTCATGTTCCGTCTCCTGCGTTCTCAGCGAATGGTCATGCCGTCCGGCTGGTCGAGCAGGCCGAGTTCGTCCTTCGTCGGCAGGCCCTCCCAGTCGCCGCGGGTGGCGACGGCGAAGGCCGCGGTGGTGACCGCTCGGTGCAGACGGGCCGGGATGTGCGTACCGTCGAGGAGTCCGGACAGGTATCCGGCCACGAAGGCGTCGCCCGCGCCGACCAGGTCGACGGCGTCGACCTGTCGCGCGGCGCTGTCGGTCGCCCCGTCGGCGGTGAAGGCGGTCGCGCCGCGTGCGCCACGCTTGACGACCACCTCGTCGACGCCTGCGGCCAGGAGGCGGGACACGGCTTCGGATTCGCCTGCGCCGGGCTGTTCCAGTACCAGGGGCAGCTCGTCCTCGGAGGCTATGAGCAGGTCGGTGTACAACAGCAGCGGGCGCAGGGCCGTGCGCGCGCGATCCGCGGTCCACAGCCGGGAGCGGTAGTTGACGTCGAGGCATACGGTGATGCCGGCGTCGCGGGCGGTCGTGGCGGCGGCCAGGGCGGCCTCGGCCCCTGATGTACTGAGCGCCGGGGTGATGCCGGTCAGATGCAGGACGCGGGTTCCGGCGTCGAGCGCGGCCAGTACGTCCACCGGTGAGACGGCCGAACCAGCCGATCCGGCGCGGTAGTAACTGACCCGGGTCAGCGTGCCAAGGCGAGGTTCGGTCAGCAGCAGTCCCGTGGGCCGGCCGGTGTCGTCGGTGACCGCGTGGCCGGTGTCGATGCCCTCGGCGCGCAGCGTGCGCAGTACCAGCGCGCCGAGTTCGTCCGCGCCGACCCGGCCGGCCCAGCGCACCCGGTGCCCGAGGCGGGCGAGGCCGATGGCGACGTTGGACTCGGCTCCCGCCACGGACAGGCCGAGAGTGCCGCCCAGCCGCAGTGCGCCATGGGCCCGGAGCGCCGCCATCGTCTCGCCGAAGGTCACCACGTCGGGCGGGGCCTGGTGTTCCGGTGTCGTCACCGTGTCTCCTCTGCGATCACTCTGCGGAAAGCGGCCGCGCGGGCCCGGAGTCGGCCCAGGTCACCGCCGTCGGCCGCGTCCCCGACGAGGGGTGAGCCGACGCCGACGGCGAGGGCGCCCCCGTCCAGGTAGTCACGGGCGGCCCGCGCGTCCACTCCCCCGACGGGCACGAAGGGCACCTCGGGGAACGGGTCGCGCAGGGCCCGCAGATAGCCGGGTCCGCCGAGCGAACCCGGGAAGAGTTTGATCGCGTCGGCACCCCGTGCGAGGGCGGCTTCGATCTCGGTCGGCGTCAGGGCTCCCATCAGCACGGGTACGCCGTACGGCTCCAGTCCGTCGACGAGTGCCGGGGTGACGAGGTACGAGGCACCGGCGTCCACGGCGCGGGCGGCGTGCTCGGACGAACGCACGGTTCCGGCGCCAAGCAGTGCCTCGGGGCCCAGTTCGGCGCGGGCCTGCCGGATCACGATCAGGGCGTCGGCGGTGGTCAGCGAGACCTCGATGGCGGCGACACCCTCTTCGGCGAGGGTGCGTACGGTGCGCAGGGCCGCGGCGGGATCCTTGCCGCGTACGATCGCCAACAGGCGGTGGGCGCGGAGCGATTCCACCAGGTTCATGGGAGCGGGCTCTCCTTGCACGTTCGGTTCACGGGCGGCGGTCACCATTCGGTGAACACCCCGTCGGCTCCCCGCCATACGGGGTTGCGCCAGCGGTGTCCGGTCTCGGCCGGACGGCGTACCGCCTTCTCGTCGATCTCGACGCCGAGCCCTGGGCGGGACGCGGCGACGGCGTATCCGCCGTCGAAACGGAAGGGCTCGGGGTCCATCACATACTCCAGCAGGTCGCACCGCTGGTGGTAGTGGATGCCCATGCTCTGTTCCTGGATGAGGAAGTTCGGTACGGAGAAGGCGATCTGCACGCTGGCCCCAGGGCGATCGGGCCGAGGGGGCAGTGGGGAGCCATGGCGACGTCGTACGTCTCGGCCATGGCCGCGATGCGGCGGACCTCGGAGATTCCGCCGGCGTGCGACAGGTCGGGCTGGGCGACGGCGATGCCGCTGGTCATGACCTCGCGGAAGTCCCAGCGGGAGTAGAGGCGTTCGCCGTCTCCGCTCAAGTCCTGTCCAGGGAGTCCCCGCACGGTACGCGCTGCCCACGAGGACTCCTTCATGACGCTCCGTCCTCCGTCGACCACCAGGCCGGCTCCGATCACATAGGCGGCGTCCGCCGATGACAGGGCCTGCTCACCTTCGCCGAACCCCGGCCCGAGTTCGTCTACGAGACGTTCCGGAAGGCGGTCGGTCCACGGGCTGAGTGACCTTCAGGAGAGGTCTTGGCCGGTTTGCGCGAGGCGGACCATGGCGCGGTGGAGGGCGGCGGGTGCGGGGGCCTCGGGCAACGGGGGGAGTGGTGCGCCGGGGGTGGCGTAGGAGCGGATCATGTGGGCGAGGAGGCGGCGCCAGGTGTCGGGGGCGGCGTCGCCGGCGGCGTTGACGACGCCGGCGTTGGCCATCAGCAGGATGACGACGTCCTGGTGGGTGAAGTCGTCGCGCAGGTGCCCGGTGTCCTTGGCGCGGGTGATGAGTTCGAGCAGCCGGTCGTACGCCTCGGCGCGGCGGGCCTCCAGGGCCTTGGCGGCGGGGAAGGTCATGGTCAGGACGTCGGCGAAGCCTCGGTCGGCGGCCTGCATGGCGCAGATGGCGTGGAGGTAGCCGGTGAAGCCGTGCCAGGGGTCGGGGTCGTCGAGGGCGACGGTGACGGCGGTGGCGTAGGCGTCCATGCGGTCGGCGAAGACCGCGGCGACCAGGTCGTCCTTGCTGGGGAAGCGGCGGGAGAGGGTGGCCTTACCGACTCCGGCCTCGCGGGCGACCGAGGCCATGGACACACCGAGTCCCTCCCTGGCGTAGAGGGTGCGGGCGGCGGCCAGGATGCGGCAGCGGTTGCGTTCGGCGTCGGCGCGCAGTCCCGATCCGGCCTGCTCGTCCGGGATGTCGCCGGGAACCGCGGGAGAAGTCATGCGCTCACTCTATCCAAGTGGAAGATATTGCCCACTTCTGTTGTCACGCCGCGCACCCCGAACTCGCCCTGCTCACGGCGGTCGGCGCGCGAGAGAACGTCACCTGGAACGGCCCGCACCGCAGGCGGCCGCTGCGGAACGCCACCGTCTTCCGGGCGCCGACCATCACCATGCCGACGGCGCCCCGAAGAGCCCGCGCCCCTCAGCGTCTTCCCCCTGATCCTGGGCCGCCGGACCCGACCCGGTGCTTCGTGACATGCGGGCGAAGCACCGGGTCGGTCGCGTCGGCGAGTGTTATCCGATGCGGATCTCGGCGAGTTGGAGGCGGTACTTGGTGCTCTCGTCCGAGGCGGGTCTGCCGAGTTTGGTCGCCGTCAGGCGCAGGTAGCGGCCGGTGGTGGAGGTGAGGGTGTAGGTCTGGGCGGCTCCGCTCGGGTTGGGTTCACCGGTGACGGTGCGAGCGGTGGTGTAGGTGCTGGACCCGTCCGTGCGGGTCTGGATCGTGAAGTCGGCCGGGAAGCCCGCCGAACCGCCGCCCGCCCCACCGGTGTCGGTACGCGGGTGCAGGGTGACGGAGCCGATCGCCCGGTCGGCGCCGAGGTCGACCTCGATCCACACGGGTGTGTCGCTGACGTCGGCGGAGGGGAAGTCGATGCTGGTGAAGCCCTTCGCCCCGGTCACGCTGGTGGTGGTGCCGTCCAGGACCCGGGTCTTGCCCCAGTCGCCGTTCTCCAGCGTGTAGTTGCCGGTGACGGTGGTCGCGGCGGTCGGGACTGCCAGTTCGGCGAGCTGGAGACGGTACTTGGTGCTCTCGTCCGAGGCGGGGGTGCCGAGCTTGGTCGCCTGCAGGCGGACGTAGCGGGCGGTGGTCGTCCTGAAGCCGTACGTCTGTACGAGTCCGGTGGGATTCGACTGCCCGGTGAGGGTGCGGACGGTGGTGTAGGTGCTGGATCCGTCGGGGCGGGTCTGGATCGTGAAGTCGACCGGGAAGCCCGCGGTGCCGCCCCCGGCAGCCGGGGTGTCGGTCCGGGGGAAGAGGCGTACGGCGTCGAGGTCGGTGTCCGCGCCGAGGTCGATCTCCACCCACACCGGGTTCGCGCCGACGTCCGCGGAGGAGAACTCGTTGCTGGTGTAGCCCCTCGCACCACTCACGCTGGTGAGGATGCCGTCGGTCAGCCGGTTCCTGCCCCAGTTGCTGTTCTCCAGGCTGTTGTTGCTGGTGACCGTCCGGCCCAGGGCCAGGTTGTCGAGGCGGCCGGTGCCCGTCGCCGTGAACGTCCACGTGCCCGGCTGGACCTTGAAGTAGACGTACGAGGAGTCCTTGCCGTCATAGCTCAGACCGCTGACGCCGCCGGTGGAGGAGCCGCCGGTGAAGACGGTGGTGTCGTTTGCCTTGATGACAGGCTGCGATCCGCCGTAGGTGGGCACGCCCACTCGAGCGGTCGTTCCGCTCGGCGAGGTGAGCGTCAGCGTGACCTTGGTTCCGTCACGGACAATGCCGAAGCGGATGTCACCCTCGATGGTGGGCGTCACCGTGTTGATCTTCGTGAGGGTGCCGGTCTGCGGGATGACCTCGTACGTCTCCCAGCCCGCCTTGGTGGGGCGGACACCGGCGGCGTAGGCGGACAGCGCGTACAGCGGGCCGCCGTTCCACGCGTGGTTGTCGGTACCCGCGTTCTTGTCCCACACCTCCCACAGCGTGTGGCAGGCGGGGTCGGCGACCTGGGCGGCGAAGCGGTTGCGCATCCGCTCCTCGGCGACGGTGGCCGCGCCCATCAGATACAGCGCCTCCAGGACGTAGAACTCCATGTACGGGCTGGCGTTGAGGTGCGTACGCAGCACCTCCGTCACCGCCCGGTGGCGGGAGGCGGGGGCCAGGCCCGCGACGACCGCGAGGGCGTTGCCGCGGTCGTCGGTGTCGCCGTTGTAGCCGGGCGAGCGGTACTCGTTCTTCGAGGAGTTCCACAGGACGCGGTCGAAATTGGCCTTGACGCTGTCCCGCTGGGCCTTCCACCCGGCCACGTCCCCGCTGTTGCCGCTGAGGTCGGCGAGCTTGGCGGCGGTGTCCAGGGCCAGGTAGTACCAGCAGTTGTCCAGGACACGGGCGTCGATGTTGGAGCCCCAGTCCTCCCAGTCCCAGTCCCCCGCACGGTGGTTGACCAGGCCGTCGCTGTCCAGGCTCCACAGGTTCAGGTACTTCTTCACCGCCGGGTAGGCGACGGTGACGGCGTCGGCGTTGCCGGTGTAGAGGTAGTACGTCCAGAACGACCACACCGAGGCGAGCATCTGGGTGGGCAGTTCGGCGGTCCAGATCGTCGAGGGAACCGGGGAGTACAGCGCCCCGCTGGACTTCTGCCAGGCCGCGAGTTGCGCGATGGCCTTCTCGCCGAGGGCGTGGGACTTGGTGTCGAAGGTGTAGAAGCCCTCCTTGAGCTGGTTGACCACATCGCCCCACCACTGGGCGCGCTCGCGGGTGGGGCAGTCCATGTAGTTGTCGCGCATGTTGACGTACATGGTGCGGGCGGCCTTGGTCCACAAGGTGTCCAGGAAGGCGTCACTGCTGCTGAACGACCCGGCGAAGTCCGTGTCGTAGCCGGACTCCCGGTACTTCAGCTCCAGGATCGTCACAGTGGCCGGAATCGTGTACCGCACGGCCGTGCCGCTCATCCACGCCAACGACTCGAACTCCTGCACCCCGCCGGCGCAGACGTAGGTGGCGCGCATGTTGAAGCCGGTGCCGGGCTCGATGCCCGTCAGGTTGGCGCCGTCGTCGTAGTGGTCGGTCTGGACACCGATCACCGCACCCGCCGGGGCGTCCACCTTCAAGAACGGGGTGACCTGGAGGTTGGACGGCAGCTTGGCCGAGATCGCCGTGGAACCCTGGCCGGTGCTCGGCAACGACGACGCATTGGTGTAGGACTTCAGACCGGAGTAGCGGAACTGCGGGATCGGCCGCTCCACCAGGGCGTTCCAGGGCGCGGAGCCGACGGCGCCGAAGTCGGTCGGCGCACTCCAGCCGCTGTCGTCGAAGCCGGGCGACCGCCAGCCCGACACGACGGCGGCGGCCCGGGCGTCGTAGTGGACGTTCGACTCCGGCAGCCGGAAGTTGACCTGGGTACCGCTGGTGTTGTTCGAGTAGCCCGGGTGCACGGTGTGCTTCCAACTGGTGTCGCTGACCAGTCGGGTGGTCGTCGAACCGACCTCCATGTCCGACTGGAACAGCAGCCCTCCCTTGCCGCTGCTGTTGTGCGAGAAGCCCTGCTTGCCGAAGTACCACACCAGCAGCGCGACGGTGTTGCTGCCGCTTGTCAGGTACGGGGCCATGTCGATCTCGTCGTAGTAGGTGTCCGTACGGTTGGGACCGCGCTTGAGCCCGCCTTCGAAGACCACCAGCGTGCCGTTCACCCACAGCCAGTACTTGGAGTCGGCCGCGATCTGCGTGACCGCCTTCGACGGTGCCGAAGCAAGGGTGAACGATCTGCGGAATGCCACCCACTGATTCGCCGAACTGGACGGCGCCCAGATCCACTTCGCCGTCCAGGACACCGCGGCTGACGCCGTGGACGCCAGACCGGGCAGAGCCAGGGAACCGAGGGTGGGAGCGAGGGCCACGGCTATGGCCGAGCTCAGGATGGACCTACGAGTTACAGGGGGCATCGCGGGTTCCTGCTTTCGGGGAGTCTCTTCTAGGAGCGGTCAGTGGTCGTGGGGGTGCGGAGGTGTCGACTCCGGGCGGGCCGAGGTGCGCTTCGGCCCGTCCGGAGCCCCCGTCGGCCAGGGGTGTCCTGCGGGGGTCAGACGACCATCCACTGCTGGTTCGCGCCGGAGGCGCAGGTCGCCTGGTCCAGGGCCGCCCCGTTGGCGGTGGAGGCCCCGGCGACCTGGAGGCACTTGCCGCTGTTGACGTTGGTGAAGGTGACGTAGCCGCCGATCACCGCCGTCCTCGTCCACAGCTGGTGCGCGGCCCCGGTGCACGTGGACTGGACGGCCACCGCGCCGTCGGCGGTGGAGGCGCCGGAGATCTGCAGGCATTTGCCGCTGTTGACGTTGACCAGCCGGTAGTTGGAGCCGACGGCGGTGGGCACCCACTGCTGGTTGGCCCCGGAGTTGCAGTTGCCGGAGTTCACCGCCGCCCCGTCCGCCGTGCTCAGGGACCAGACGTCTGCGCACTTGGCGCTGTTCCGGTTCAGCAGATGGTTGTTCGCGGCCCCGAGCGGACCGGCGATGACGGGCCAGCCTCCCGCGAAGGTCACCTGACGGATGTCGAGCGTCTCCCGCCCGGCGTTGTCGCCGTCGTAGTAGTGGTAGGCGAGGTACTTGGACGTGCCGTCGTCGTAGGCGTCGGCGCCACCGGCGGCCACCCTCGGGTAGGCACCGGTGAGGACGGTCGTGCCTCCGCCGGAGGCCATGTCGGTGCCGTTCTGGTCGAGGTACGGTCCCGTGATGCTGGTGGACCGGCCGACCACGGTGTAGTAGGTGCTGTTGGTCCCGCTGCAGCAGAGGCCCTTGGAGCCGAAGAGGTAGTAGTAGCCGCCGTTGAGGATGATCGTCGGGTTCTCGATGTCGACGGCGATGCGCCAGAGGTTGTGGTCGGTGGTGGACAGCTTGCCGGTGGACTGGTCCAGGACGTGCATGTAGGTGCCGGAGCCGGTCCAGGAGCCCCAGGAGATGTACAGCCGGCCGTCCGGTCCCCAGTCGACGTTGGGGTCGATGGGGTAGTTGACGTCCGTGACCATGCCCTGGTCGGTCCACGGGCCCTCGATGTTCGTGGCGGTGGCGAGGCCCATCACGGCGTAGTTCGTGCCCCAGCGGGAACCGGCGTAGTACAGGTGGTACTTGCCGTTGAAGTACTTGATGTCCGGGGCCCAGATGTTCGGCGGGGTCGCGCCGAGCTTCTCGGTGATCCAGGCCGGGGTCGACTCCCAGACGTTCCCCACCTTCGTCCATCCGGAGGCCGCGGTGCCGCCGCACGTCTTGCGGAGGGTGATGGATCCGCTGGGGTTGAGGGAGTCGTTCTCGAACCCGGTCGAGAAGCCGTAGTAGCAGCTTCCCACCTTGATCACGCTCGGGTCATGCATACGGGTGTCACCGCTGAGCGCCTGTGCGGGAGAGGCGATGACCAGGCCGAGGACGGTCAGGAAGGCCACCAGGGCCGCCGCGAGTGCGGGGCGGCCGCGTCCCCCGCGTATCCCGGGACGCGGCCCCGGGTGGTTGTGGACGCGCATGCGAAACTCCTTTGTGTCGCTGTGGATAAGGCGGGGTACGAGCTGTCCCCCCACGACCCCCGAAGAGCCCTGTGGCTCCGGTCAGCCCTTGACCGCTCCGGCCGTCATGCCCGCCACGATCTGCCGGTTGAAGAAAAGGAACATGATCAGCGGCGGGATCG
Source organism: Streptomyces graminofaciens (assembly GCF_030294945.1). NCBI lineage: Bacteria > Bacillati > Actinomycetota > Actinomycetes > Kitasatosporales > Streptomycetaceae > Streptomyces > Streptomyces graminofaciens. Next base: position 2,644,499 of record NZ_AP018448.1, read on the forward strand.
TGATGAGCAGGATGTCCATGAAGAGCAGGTTGTAGCTGGTGCTGTACTGGCTCTGGAAGTTGAACAGGGTCAGCTGGACGGTGGCGTTCTGCTCGCCGGGCAGGAAGTACAGCGGGTTGGTGAAGTCGTTGAAGACGGCGACCGACTGCACGACGATCACGGTCACGATCACCGACCGCAGGATCGGGAGGATGACCTGGAAGAACAGCCGCAGCGGTGACGCCCCGTCGATGATGGCGGCCTCGTCGAGCTCGCGCGGGATGGTCGCGATGAAGGCGCGGAAGAGCAGGATGGAGAAGGACAGGCCGAACGCGATCTCCACGAGGATCAGTCCGGGGAGGGTGCCGAACAGGCCGGCCTTCTGCAGGACCCAGATCGTGGGGACCACGGCCGGGGGGATGATCAGCCCGGACAGGACGAGGAAGTTGATCAGTCCCGTCCAGCGGGTGACCCGTCGTTGCAGTACGAACGCGACCATCGCCCCGAGGACGACCATCGCCGTCACGCTGGCGACGGTCAGGATCACGCTGTTGATGAACGCGATGACGAGGATGTAGTCCCGCGCCTCCACGACCTGGACGAGGTTGTCCACCAGTTGGAAGTGGTGTGGCCAGGAGAAGTCGAGCTGTGAGGCCTGCTGCGGGTCCTTCACTGCGGTGAGCACGATGAACGCGAACGGGACGACGAAGACGACGACGCTGGCGGCGACGGACAGGACGGCGAGCCAGGTGCGGGCGGGGTTCTTCACCGCTCCACCTCCTTGCTCGCCAGGAAGCGGGACAGCGGGACGATGACCGCCGTGACGACGAGGAAGAGGATGACGTTTCCGGCGGTCGACAGGCCGTAGAAGCCGGCCTGGTACTGCTTGTAGATGACGGAGGCGACCACGTCGGAGCTGAAGCCCGGGCCGCCGCGCGTCATCGCCCAGATGAGGTCGAAGGACCGCAGGCCGCCGATGAGCGACAGGATGATGACGGTCGAGGTGGCCGGCCAGCTCAGCGGCAGGACGACGTTGCGGAACAGCTGCCATGGGCCCGCGCCGTCGATCTTCGCCGCCTCGTAGTAGTCCTGCGGGATGGAGACGATGCCGGCGATGTAGATGACGGTGGCCAGGCCGACGCCTTTCCAGACGTCGACGAGGGCCACCGAGAACAGCGCCAGCGAAGGGTCCGTCAGCCAGCCCGGACCGTCGATGCCGACCGCCGAAAGCGTCTTGTTGATCGCTCCGGTGGAGGGGTCCATCAAGGCGGTGAAGGTGATGCCGACGCCCACGGTGCTGACCAGGACGGGGAAGAACACCACCGAGCGCAGATAGCCGCGGGCGCGGATCTGGCTGGTCAGCAGGATTCCCAGGAGGAGGCCGAGGACCACCTTCAGGCCCGAGGTGACGAGCGCGTAGAGGAAGGTGTTGACGAAGCCCTTGACCAGGGCCGGTTCCTGGAAGAACGCGGTGAAGTTGTCCAGCCCGATGAAGGTCGACTTGAAGATGGTCCACCGGGTCAGGCTGAAGTAGAACGACGCGAACGTCGGGACGAGGAACAGCACCCCGTAGATCACCGCCGCCGGCAGGTAGAACCAGGTGGGATAGGCGCTGTGCGTCCTGGCGGACCGACGCCTCCCGGTCGCCGCCTCCGGCCGCTCGGCCGTCGGTGGCCCGGTCGGTACAACTGTGGTCATCGATCGACCTCTCTCGGGTGCCTCCCCGCGCCCCTTGCGGAGGCGGGGAGCCACTGGCTTTCCGTTCCTACCAGCCCGGCAGGCCGAGCTGCTGGGCCTGCTTCTTGACGTCCTTGTCGTACTGGGCGGCGGCCGTCTTCGCGTTCGTGATGCCGGAGCCGACCTGGACGGAGATCTGGTCGAGGCTCGGGCCCTTCACCGGGGACAGGAACTCCAGCGCCGGGCTCTGGGCGCCGTCGGAGAAGTAGGCGGCGACGTCCTTGGTGATCGTCGGGACGTCCGTCGGCAGGGTGCAGCCCTTGACCAGGTACGGTCCGGTGGGAGTCGACGCCTTGGCCTGGGCGGCGCAGCCGGCCGGGCTCGCGGCGAACGCGAGGAGTTTCCTGACCGCGGCGAGCTTGTCGCCCGTGGTGGTCTTCGGGACGTACAGGGCGTTGGGGAACCACGCCGTCAGGCCGTTGGCGGCGGCGTCGTCGCCGGGCAGGGCGAAGAACCCGATGTCGTTCAGCTGGTCGGGGTTGCTCGTCCTGATCCCGCTGATGACGGTGGAGAGCATCGGGTACTGGGCGCCCTTGCCGGTGGCCAGCATCTCCAGGCCCTTGACGAGGGTGGCCGAGGCGAAGTCGGAGTTCTGCAGCTTCAGGTCGTGGATCTGTTGGAGGTGCTGGAAGCCCTTGATCGCGTTGGCGTCGGTGGCGAACTTCACCTTGTTGTCCGTGTAGTCCTTGGTGAAGGTGGGCTCCGCGGCGGCCACGTTGTGGAAGTCGCCGAGGACGAGGAGCTGGGAGGTCCAGGTGTCCTGGTAGGTCTGGATGACCGGGGCGATGCCGGCGGCCTTGATCTTCTTGCTGTTGGCGATGAACTCCGCCCAGGTCTTCGGCACCGTCAGGCCGAGCTTGGCGTAGACCTTCTTGTTGTAGAGGACGCCGCCTCCGAGCGCCGAGCCCAGGGGGACGCCGTACGTCTGGCTGCCGGCGGTGACCTGGCTGACGAACGACTGGTCGAGGTTCTTGACGTACGGGTCCTGGGTGAGCGGCGTGAGGTTTTTCGCCGGGTCGATCTGCTGGAACAGCGAGCCCACGTTGTAGACGAAGAGGTCGTTCATGCTGCCGGTCTGCAGCCGCGTCTTGATGAGGTTGTCGCCGTCGGCTCCGCCGGGGCGCGTCTCCACGCTGACCCTGATCTTCGGGTTCTTCGCCTCGAAGTCCTTCGCCAGCTGCTTGACGGCCTGGAGGTTGTCGGGCGCGTTGTCGACCAGCAGCTTGATCGTCGTGGCGTCGCCATCCCCGTCGGACGAGCCGAGAGAGCCCGCGCCGCACGCGCTGAGCAGCAGCGGCAGAACGGCGGCTGCGGCGACAGCCGCCCTTCTCTTGGCGAGAGTGCTTGACCTCATGACGTTCCTTCGTTCGAGCGGGGATGAAACGATTCAATTCGGCGGCGCGACACCGGCGGTCGATGTCCGCGGGCAGGCTTGGGAGCACCGTGACGAGCGGAGTCACCGAGTCGACCGGGTCGGCCGATCACAGCACTCGGAAGCTGTGGATTCTCCGGTCACAGTCGACCGCCCCTGAGACTCTGGGCAGCCTTGACTGCGGCACAGTCGACGCTTCCACCCCTTCGTGTAACGTGCCACGAAGGGACGCCCCAAAGGTTGAAGCGAAGAGGCAGCAGCCGTCAAGCCATCTGCGAGTAACGTTCGCGAAACGCCAAATGGGGCAGAGTGGCGCATGCCAACGGAGGTGGGGACCCCCAGTGCAACCAGCAGGCGGTTCGAAGAGAGTCACTATCGCCGATGTCGCGCGCAGCGCCGGTGTGTCCACCTCCGCAGTGTCGAAGGTGATGAACAACGCCTACGGGGTGAGCCCGGCGATGCGTGAGCGGGTGCAGTCGGCCATGGCGGAGCTGGGCTACCGCCCGCACGCCGCCGCCCGCGGCATGAGGGGCCGCACCTACACGCTCGGCGTCCTCCTCGCGAGCATCCGCAACGCCTTCTACGCCGACCTCCTGGACGGTGTGAACGCGACCCTGCGGGACGGCGAGTACGCGCTGCTCCTCGGCTCCAGCGGCACCTCCGAGATGGAGGACCAGACCAAGCTGATCCACGCCATGGTGGATCGGCAGATGGACGGCCTGATCCTGATCGCGCCCGCCGTCCCACGAACCGAGGTGGTGCGCGTCGCGGCCGAGGTGCCGACGGTGGTGATCGGCCACCACGACCCCTCCCCGGTGTACGACTGCGTGGTCAATCAGGACGGAGTCGGCGTCGACCTGGTCATCGACCACCTGGTCGACCTCGGACACCGGGACATCGCCCACATATCGCATCCCACGGTGCGCGGCAGCCAGTGGGAGCAACGGCCCGAGCACCACGTCCGGGCCGCCTACCGTGAGGCGATGACCCGCCACGGCCTGGCGGACCTGACCCGCGTGGTGCACTCCGGGTACTCGGACGAGGGCGGCTACCGCGGCGCCATGGAACTGCTCACCTCCACCAGCCCGCCCACCGCGATCTTCGCCGGCGCGGACGTCGCCGCCACCGGCGTCTTCCGGGCCGCCGCCGAGCTCGGCCTGCGCATCCCCGACGACCTCTCGCTCGCCGGATACAACAACACCTCCGTCGCCGCACTCGCGCCGGTGAACCTGACCAGCGTCGACCAGGCCGGGGCCATGATGGGCGCAACCGCCGCCCGGCTGCTGCTGGAGCGGATCGAGAAGCGGCGCGACCGCGCTGTCGTCATGGCCTCGACACCACACCTGGTGACGCGCGGCAGTACCGCACCACCACGCGGCTGACCCGCCTGCGCTTCGGCCACCCCGAGCACGGCCGAGGCCACACCACAGCCACAGCCACAGCCACAGCCACAGCCACGACCGCGACACCGACACCGACACCGACACCGACCGAGTACACGGGTGCCGGACGGATTTCGGATCCGCCGGACTCCCTCTCCCCTCTTGACGCGACGGGCACCTTCACTCCACGGTTGAGTCGTTTCAAACGTGGAACGTTCCACACAAGCAAGGAGCCGGCATGAGTCTTGAGCGTCCGGAACCCGGCACCGAAGTGGTGTCGGTCCGCTTCGAGCACCGCGCGGACACACTAGGCGTCGGCACCCCCGAACCCCGCCTGTCCTGGCAGATCCGCACCGACGACCCCACCTGGCGGCAGACGGCGTACGAGGTCGAACTGGACGGCGGCACGACGGCAAGGGTCGAGTCGGCCGAGCAGGTGCTGGTGCCGTGGCCCTTCGCGCCCCTGGCCTCGCGCGGCCGGGCGAGCGTCCGGATCCGGGTGGCCTCCGGAACGCGCTGGAGCGACTGGAGCGCGCCCGCCACCATGGAGACGGGCCTGCTGCGCCCCGAGGACTGGACCGCCCGCTTCATCACCCCCCACCGGCACGGCTCCCTGGACGCGCCCGCCCCAGAGCTCATACGGACGGTCGCGCTGCGGGAGGACGTGATCTCGGCCCGCTTCTACGCCACCGCTCACGGTGTCTACACCGCGTCCCTCAACGGCACCCGGGTCGGCGACGAGATACTCGCCCCCGGCTGGACCAGCTACCGCCACCGGCTGCGGTACCAGACCCACGACGTCACCCCGCTGCTGAACAAGGGTGAGAACAGCCTCTCGGTCGTGCTCGGCAACGGCTGGTACCGCGGTCACCTCGGCTGGTGGGGCGCCCGCGCCCTGTACGGCGGCCGACTGGCCCTGCTCGCGCAGCTGGAGGTCCGCTATGCCGACGGTTCGGTGGAGATCTTCGGCACCGACGAGCAGTGGCGGGCCCGGGACACCGGAATCCTCGCGGACGACCTCTACCAGGGTCAGCGCACCGACCTGCGGTTCACGCCGAGCGCAGCCGACGGTCCGGTGGACGTGCTGCCCGACGAGGAGGCCGACCTGGCCCGGCTCGTGGCCCCGGAGGGACCGCCGGTACGCGTCACCGAGGTGCTGCCAGCGTCGAAGGTCTGGCAGTCGCCGTCCGGCCGTACGCTCGTCGACTTCGGGCAGAACGTCGTCGGCTGGGTCCGGCTGCGCGTGCGTGACACCACGGCCGGTGCCGAGGTCGTCGTCCGGCACTCCGAGGTGCTGGAGAACGAGGAGCTGTGCACCAGGCCGCTGCGGACGGCCGACGCCACCGACACCTACCTCCTGGCCGACGCCGAGGAAGCCGTCCTCGAACCCTCGCTGACCTTCCACGGTTTCCGGTACGCCGAGATCACCGGCGTACCGGACCTGGCGGCCGAGGACCTGCACGCCGTGGTGGTGAGCAGCGACCTGCGCCGCACGGGCTGGTTCTCCTGCTCCGATCCGGACCTGGAGCAGTTCCACGACAATGTCGTCCGGGGCACGCGGGGCAACTTCCTGGACATACCGACGGACTGCCCGCAGCGCGACGAGCGGCTCGGCTGGACCGGCGACATCCAGGTCTTCTCCCCCACCGCCTCCTTCCTCTTCGACGCGGCGGGCTTCCTGTCCTCCTGGCTCGCCGACCTCGCCGCCGACCAGCACGCGGACGGCGCGGTGCCCTGGGTGATCCCCGACGTCCTGGACACCGAGGCCCCGACGGCGGCGGCCTGGGGCGACGCGGCGCCGGTGGTGCCCTGGGTGCTGTACGAGCGCTACGGCGACCTGGGCGTCCTTGAGCGGCAGTTCAGCAGCGCCCGCGGCTGGGTCGACAAGATCGCCTCACTCACCACCGACGGAGTATGGGTGGGCGGGTTCCAGTTCGGCGACTGGCTCGACCCGGCCGCTCCGCCCAGCGACCCGTTCGCCGCCCGCACGCCGCCGGACGTCGTCGCCACCGCCTGCCTGGCCCGGTGCGCCGACGTCGTCGCCCGCACCGCTGAGGTACTGGGCCGCTCCGAGGAGGCCGCACGCTACTCCGCGCTCGCCGGCCGGACCCGCGAGGCGTTCGCCCGCGCGTTCGTCACGCCGGCGGGCCGGGTGCTGGGCGACTCGCCGACCGCCTACGCCATGGCCCTGCAGTGGGGCCTGCTGCCCACGGTGCGGCAGCGTGAGGCCGCCGGACGCAGGCTCGCCGACCTGGTCCGCACGAACGGCTTCCGTATCGCCACCGGATTCGTCGGCACGCCACTGATGACCGACGCCCTCACCTCCGTCGGCCGCCCGGACCTCGCCCACCGGCTGCTGCTGGAGAAATGCTGCCCGTCCTGGCTGTATCCCGTGACGATGGGCGCCACCACTGTCTGGGAACGCTGGGACAGTCTGCTGCCCGACGGCACGGTCAACCCCGGTCAGATGACCTCCTTCAACCACTACGCGCTCGGGGCCGTCGCCGACTGGATGCACCGCACGGTGGCGGGACTGGCCCCGGCCGCACCCGGCTACCGGGAGATCACCGTGCGCCCGTTGCCGGACCGGTCACTGACCCACGCCACGGCCGTGCATCTCACTCCGTACGGCGAGGCATCGGTGAGCTGGCGGCGCGAGGACGGCCGCTTCCACCTGAAGGCGGTCGTGCCGGTGGGAACACGGGCCACCGTCCACCTGCCCGGTTCCGGACAGCCTCCGGTGACCGTGGCCCACGGCACGCACACCTGGACCACCGACGATCCCTGCCTCGCCCCGGCACCGCCCGAAGTGGTCACCGTGCGGGACCTGATGGACGAGCCCGGCCTCTGGGGGCGCACGGTCGGCGTCCTGACCCGGCACGGCCTGGGTGACGACTCCGCCCAACTGGCCCGGCGGCTGGGGCCCTTCCTGGACCTGCCGGCCGGCCGACTGCCCACGCTGCTCAACAAGGTCCTCTTCGAAGACGGCGGCGCCGACGCCGCCGCCGAGCTCGACGCCCTGCTGAGCGGCAGGACGAGCTGACATCCACGGGAACACCGCCCGGGGTCTCACTGCCGGAGGCAGATGTCTCAGCCGAGGCCGGGGCGGTGTGCGTGGGCGACGGCCCGGTCGACGACCACTGTGTTCACCCCGGGAGCAGACCGTAACCGCTCCCGGTCCCGGTGGATCCCTCGCCCCGTTCCACCGCTCCGAGCTACTTGTGGCGCCGCCACTCGCGTCCGCCGTCGCGAGAGACATACAGCCCCTCACCCTTCACCAGGTCGTACGACGGCGTCGCCGCGTCCACGATGCCGTAGAGCGTCGTGCCCTCGACGGTCAACGACGTGAACGCCGCCGGCGTCCTCAGCTCGCGGAAGACGCCGTTGGCACGGTCGGCGGCCAGCCAGTAACGGCCACCCGTCCCGCCGACGAGCAGCCGCCCGTCCGACAGCACCTCCAGGACCAGCGACTCCGGCCCCGCATTGAGCTTCTTCCAGGGAATGCCACCGGCAAGGAGCGTCCGCCAGTGCCTGCCGCCGTCCGTCGTCACCAGCAGGCCACGCACACGCACATCCTCGAGCCCGTCCTCGTCCTCACCCACCACCTGGGCCAGGGACAGCGCCGCGGTACCGCCCCGCGCCGCAAGGTCACCCCCCAAGTACGGCTTCGCGACAGCCTCGGAGCCGAGAGTGCGACCGTCACGCTGCCACACGACACTGTGGGGCTCCTCAGTCAGAGGCTGAACCATGCTCCAGACCGTGCCCCGCTCGTCGACGGCGAAGCCGATGGCGGCCTCCGGCACACCGGCCGGCGGCGCCACCGTGCGCGTGGCAGGGCGGTAGACGAGGGTCGACGGCTGTTCGGAGAGCAGGATGTCGCCGCGGCGGGTGCCCAACGGCCTCTCGGCCACGGCGAACTTGTGCCGCTTGCCGCGCACATCAAGAACGTACGCCCCCTTGGCACCCTCGTCCGGCACCCGCACGAAGCCCCCCGGCGCCCCCTTGAACGAGACCCGCGACGCCTCCATGTCCGTATGCTCCGCGTGCTGGGCGACCGTACGGCCGTCGCGGCTGACGATGCGCCAGGCGGTGGCGGCCGGCCCCTCGTCGTCCTCCACGTTGCCGAGGTCGTACGTCAGGAGCAGCGAGCCGTCGTCCGCGCGCACCACGTCGGCGGGTGCGCCGGCCATCTCGATGACGTCGGCGGGGCGCGGATGAGGGTCTCGCAGGACGCGCTTGTACTTCGCCTCGCGGTCCCCGGAGTTCCCGTCGTCGGAGCCCCCGTCCCCGGCGCCACCTGTGCCGCAGGCGGTCAGCGCCAGCACCGCACTCGCCGCGGCCACGAGCCCGACCGTCCGCCCACCGCGATTCCTCAGCCATGCCATGGCCACATCCTCACATGAGTCGGCGGCCGCCCCGACGGGAGTAACGACCTTGGGAGCGATACCAGCCCCGGATCTGCCTGGCGGTCTGGGCCCCTGCGCGATCAGGACGCCGCTGAGGAGGAGTGGTGCCGTCAGGCGGATCGCGGTCGCCGCTGTCTTGACCGGCGTGTCTTGGTCAGGGAGTGGACCGCAGCGGTGGCGCCTGCCACGTCATCCCCGGGGGCTGGAGTAGGGGCGAGGGCTCGGGGCCAGGGTCATCGGTGTCGACGACTCCGGCGGCCGTGTGGTCGAAGTCGGCGGGCCAGCGGGTGTGCTCGCTGGCCACGGCGCCGGTCAGGCGTGCTTCGACAAGGTTGGCGGTGCTCAAGTCGGTGCCGCGCAAGTCGGCCATGCGGAGATCAGCGCGTTGGAAGACCGCTCCGTGGGCGACGGCCTTGCGCAGGTTCGCCTCGCGCAGGTCGGTCTCAGTGAAGTCGGCGTCACGCAAGTCGGTTTCGACCAGCTTCGCGCCCCGTAGGTCGGCCAGAATGCAGCGAGCCCGGCGGAGAATCGCAGTCGTGAGGTCGGCGTGCCGCAGGTTGACCGAGACCAGGGACGCCTGGGTCAGATTGGCGTGGTACAGGCCCGCGGCCTCCAGGCAAGCGCGGTCGAAGTTGACCTCGGGGAACCAGAGTCCGTCGCAGTCGGCCCGGCGCAAGTCGGTGATGCTGAGATTGACCCAGGACTGCTCCCGGTGCTGGCACAGCACGCCGAGCGCGGTCAGCGCCACCTGGGCGTCGGCGGCGCGAGTCTCCAGGGGTGCGATGTCGTTGATGGGCACGTCTGCCGCCGGTGATTCCGGCCCGGCGGGTGGCCAGGGCAGGTGCGTACGCAGATACGCGGCCTGGATGGAGATGATGGCCTCCCGGTCGCGGGCGGACTGCTCGGCGATCCGCCACAGCGCGTGCAACCCGCCGATGCGCACATCCAGCTTGTCGCTGCCGAGCTGGTCGACGGCCCGGCTGAATCGGTCGGTGACGTAGCCCTCCTGGGTGGCGCGCAAACCGTCCTGACTCACCCGCAGTTGCCGCCAGGTGGCGTACGCGCCGAAGAGCACGACCAGGCCGCCGACCACCTGCAGAAGCGTCGTACGGACATCGTTCACCGCCTTCAGTCGATCCTGTGCGGCGACGCTCGCCCCGGCGAGATCGTGGTCGACCACCACACCCGGCAGTACGACGAACACCGTGCCTAGAACGACCAGCCCCGCCGCCCCGGCCAGCAGAGCCACGGCTGCACGACGCCTGACCAGCCCGTCGCGCCATGCCCGCCGCCCGCGGTCCGGTTCCCCCATCTCCATGGGCACAGGAGCCTAGGCTCCACTCAGTAAACGATCAAGAGTGCTGTGGCACTGGCCCGTGACATGAGAACGGCCTTACGGGTTGGGTAAGTTGTGAGGTTTATTTGGGCCCGTGCGGCCTGTTCCCATCCTGCCCTGTCCGGGGTCCCGCGCGCACACTTCGGCGAGTTGCTCAAAGAACTCGCGCCCCGATGGCAGGCCGCGCGGGAGTCGGCGCTACACGAGCGGCGTGGCGGAGACCGGAGACGGGCGGCCGGCGCCGGGCCCAAGCAGCGCCTGGTCTTCGTCGACCGACTTCTGGTCACGCTGGTCCACCTGCGGCTTGGGATCCCGCACGCCGCTCTAGCCGAGTTGTACGCAGTGGACCGCTCCACCGTCTCCGGAGCGATTCGCGAGGTCCGCCCGCTGCTGGCGGCCCGCGGCTTCGCCGTCCCGGACCGGCCGGGGGTGCGGCTGCGCACGCTGGAGGACCTGTTCGCCTACGCCGGCACGGAGGGCGTTGACCTGCGCATCGACGGCACCGAAGTGCAGGTCCGCCGCCCCCGCGCCCACCGCTCCGGCCGCAAGGCGTTCGTCTCCGGCAAGAAGAAGCAGAACACCATCAAGACCACCACCTTCAGTGACCCGCAGGGTCGCACCCTGTTCAGCGGCGTGGTCCGGCCGGGCCGCATGCACGACCAGACCGCCGTGCGCACCGAGGGCATCGCCGAGCAGTTCCTCCGGCACCCCAAGGTCAAGGCTGTAGTCGACGAGGGCTACCGGGGCCTGGCCAACGAGTTCCCCGGCCAGGTCAGTGCCCCGCCGAAGAAGCCGAAGGACGACGCGCCGCTGGGCGAGCACCACGCCTGGCGCGAGCAGCGACGCCGCCAGTCCTCCGCGCGGATCTGTGTGGAGCACACCAATGCCGAGTACAAGCAGTGGCGGCCCCTGCAGCGGTTCACCGGCCGCCGCGAGACCTACGCCGAGACTCACCTCGCGATCGCCACCCTGGTCTCTGACCGCTCCGCCCGGCGGGCGACCCGCCGCAAGGCGAGCACTGAGCTGGTGCTCGCCCGGCAGGCCGCCTGCTGATCACCCACCAGCCAACCCGCCAGGCCAGCACGCCCCGAACTCAATCGCTCCCAAGGCTGTAAGCGACCCTGGCCACACCGAAGTTGATGACCGCAACCGGCAGGCGCAGCCGGCTGAGCGGGTCATCGCCGACGAGCGCCACTCGCCGCGTTCCGGCAAGATCATGCGTCGGCTGTCGCGGGACATCGCGGAGGGACGGGAGATCGGCGACGTCACCACGCTCACGGACGCGTCCGTGATGGACCGGATCAACGTCCGGCTCGGCGGCTGACCGTCCGCGCCGCCCGGGCGCGCGCATGTGAGCGGTCGGGAGTTACGCATTTTCCCCGATGCGGGGAGGCCGCCGGGTTGGGCATCGTTTCCCACGGAAGAGGACCGGAGAGACAGGTATCCGGCACATCACTCGAGTGGAGGAACGAATGAGCAGGATCGCGGAAGCATTCGACCGCACGGACATCCCGCTGGATGGGGTCATCCTCATGACCGGCCGCCCCACACTGGGTACCCCGCGGATCACCGCCGGTCGAGGCATAGTCGGCATCACGGATGTCGTCGATGTGAACGTCGCGCAGGCGACGACCCCCAACGCCGGCATCGGCGTGGTCGTCACGGCTGGTGGGCCGGCCAGTTTCTGAGGTGAGCAAGGCCGCTGCCGCACGGGCCGGGGTTCTGTCGGTCCCCGCGAACAGGGCTGTGACCATGCACAGTGGCGCCGCGGCCTCCCGGCCCTCGGTCCGCTCGCGATTCCGACCTGCCGGGAGGCCCTCACCTCCTCGTTCCACGGCCTCGCCTCGGTATCGTCGCCTGTTGATCCGAAAGGCTCCGGAAGCACGAAGTACTGCCGCAGTGCGATGGCAGGCGCCGACGCAATGGCCGGAAAGGGACGCGCGTGGTGAAGCGGGCAGGACGATCGGACGGTCATGGCGACCCTGCGACAAGATCGGTGGCTGGACGCCGTGTCTGGCCGATCGCCCTCGGAGGAGCGGCGTTGTCGCTGCGACCGGACCTGAGCCGAGAAACGGCGACCTCGACGATCAACGCGGCGATCGACAGCGGGGTGGACCTCCTCGACACTGCTCGCGCCTACACGACCGTCGATGAGGAGGCGCACAACGAGCGTCTCATCGGCGATGTCCTGGCCTCCCGCGAGGACGGGAGCGCCGTGATGGTCGCGACCAAGGGCGGCCACTTCAGAGCGGGACCGATGGAATGGAGGAACGATGCCCGGCCCGCCGCATTGCGGGCAGACGTCGAACAGAGCCTGCGGGCGTTGAAACGCGAGACGGTCGATCTGTACTTCCTGCACTGGCCGGACGCCGACGTACCTTTCACCGAGAGTGTCGGTGCTCTGAGCGAGATGCGCGCCGAGGGCAAGATCCGAGCCATCGGCATCTCCAATGTCGACCGTGGCCTCCTCGCCGCCGCACGGACGGTCACATCGATCGATGCGGTTCAGAACCCGTACTCGGTGCACAACGGGGGCGACGATGAACTCCTGCGCGAATGCGAGCGCCACGGCATTCCGTTTCTGGCCTACTCACCGCTGGGAGGATGGGACGCGGGCGAGGCCTCGGCCCGCCCCCTCCTGGACCTCGCGGCACATCGAGGCGTCTCCGCCCCCCGATTGCTACTCGCCCGGCTGCTGCACCGCTCCGAGTCACTCTTGCCGATCAGCGGCGCCGGACGCCCGGAGACGGCAGCCGATTCGGCCTCCGCCGCCTGGCTCTCTCTGGGCCCGGACGAGCTACGTATCGTTGATGCCGTCACCGACGGCAGCCGGGAAGCGGCCTCGGACGAGACCGCACGCCCACAATCCTGACGAGGAGCCCCGCCCGCAGCCCGCACGGTCGACGCGCATCCGCGCGTAGCTCTCCCTTCACTCACCCTTCACTCCCCCAACAACCGCCGCAGCCACCGCAAACGCGCCGCCTGAGCATCGACCGAGAGCGCGGCCTGGGGCACGAGGCCGTCGAACCCGTGGAAGCCGCCCGGCCATACGTGGAGTTCGGCGCTTCCCCCGGCCTGCCAGATACGGGAGGCGTAGGTGACGTCCTCGTCGCGGAAGGTCTCGGCGGAGCCGACGTCGATGAAGGCGGGAGGGAGGTCGGAGAGGTCGTCCGCGCGGGCCGGCGCGGCGTACGGCGAGACGTCGTCGGTGCCGCGGGCCTCGCCCAGCAGCGCGTTCCAGCCGGTCTCGTTGGCCGTGCGGTCCCATACGCCGAGCCCGGCCATCTGGTGGGCGGACACGGTGTCGTTGCGGTCGTCGAGCATCGGGCACATCAGCAGCTGACCGATGGGGCGAGGGCCCCGGCGATCACGTGCGAGGAGTGCCAGGGCCGCGGCGAGTCCGCCGCCCGCGCTGCCCCCTGCCAGGATGATGCGGTCCGGGTCGCCGCCGATCTCCTTGGCGTGGTCCGCCGTCCACAGCAGACCCGCGTAGCAGTCCTCGACCGGGGCCGGGTGCGGATGCTCGGGGGCGAGGCGGTACTCCACCGACACCACGACCAGGCCCAGTTCCTTCGCCCAGTCGAGGGGCAGGCCCAGCCGGTTGGTGCCCACGACCATGCCCCCTGGATGCGTGAAGTAGACGATCGGGCGGGGGCCCGGCGCGGCGGTGGGCCGGCAGATCAGCAGCGAGACCTCCGGTGCGCCCGGCGGACCGGGCACCGCCCGCTCCTGCACCTCGAAGAACCCGCCACAGCTCAGTTCGTCGTTCGTCATGAGCGCGACCAGGGCGTTGATCTGCTCACGCGCCGCAGGGATGTCCTCCGGGGTCGCCGACGTCGGAGCCACATCGCCGAGTTCGACGAGCGCGGCGGCCAGCTCAGGGTCGAAGGGCGGAGCGGGCGGAGCGGGCGGAGCGGGCGGAGGGGACGGAGGGAGCGTGGTCATCTGGACCTCCTGGGGTCGGTCATCGGTGTGCTCGCGGCCCGGATGGAAAGGCATCGCGGCGCGGCGAAGTCATGCGGTGATGGTGCTGTTCGTCGAGCGCCGGGGGGCCGCGAGGGCGAGCGGCACCCCTCGAAGGGGATGGGGTCGAGGCCCTGGAGTACGGGCTCACACGGGGGTCGGCCGAGTGCGCTCGCTTCTTCCCGGCCGTGCGCGTGCGTACGTCTCCTGCCGAGCGGCGGGCAGCGGCCTCGGCGTTCGTTCGAGTGTCCGGGACGCCTCTCGCGGAGGAGACGGGCGGCACCGTAACCGGACACCCCGTTCGCCGTCCAGCCCCTCCTCGCTGGGGCCCTATGGCCTGTGGCCTGCGGGGCTTCCCCGGGCTCCCGCAGGCGTCACCGTCCACTTCGCGTGGCGACGGTACGACAGTGGGGCGGCCCCTGGCCGTCCGAGGAAGCGCGTCCGGTACCGGCCCGCGCTGCCACCGGTCGACGGCCGAAGGCACCGGTCAGGCGGAGTCGCGTACCTGAACCCGCAGCGGGTCCTCGATGGGGTCGGCGGGCAGCTCCTTCTGGTCAAGGGCGTCGACGACTCGGCGGGCAAGACTCCGGGCGAGGGTCTCGGTGTCGCGGACGACCGTGGTCAGTGACGGTCGCAGCAGAGCCGAGCTGGGGATGTCGTCGACGCCGATCACGGCCAGGTCGTGCGGGGCGCGCAGCCCGAGGGACTGCAGGGCCATCAGCACGGCCATGGCGATGTCGTCGTTGAACGCGCAGATGCCCGTCACCGGCGGGTCGGCGGCGAGCCATGACTTCACCGCTGCCACGGCACCATTCAGCTCCAGCGGGACCGTCCGGACATCGGGCTCGGGGAGGCCTCGTTCGGCGCAGACCCTGCGGACCCCGTCCAGTCGCGGCTGGGCCAGGACGTCGAGCCGGGGCAGGTCCGGGTAGGCGTAGCCGATTCGGCGGTGCGAGTCGACGAGATGCCGGGCCTGCGTCGCGCCGATCGGTTCCTCGGACACCAGAGGGGACCGGACGTCCCCCCGCTCCCCGGACACAGGAGGGAACCGGACATCTCCCCGTGCCGAGCCGTGCATCGTCATGACGACCTCGATGCCCGCCGTACGCATGGCGTCGGCCTCGGCCTCGGGAAACTCGTTCAGCGCGAGTACCGCGGCAGGTGTCAGGGCTCTCCAGACCTCCCGCAGGGGCCGGGCGGGCTGCGCCGACGAGTGCACGAGGAACGTCAACTCGTGTTCGGCGAAGGCGTTGGTCAGCAGCTGGATGAGCCGCCCCAGCACATGCTGGATCGGCCAGTCCGGCAGGACGCCGAGCACGATGTCGGAACGCCCCGTCCGCAGTGCGCGCGCCGCGGCCGAGGGCGCGTAGCCGAGGCGAGCGGCGGCGTCCCACACCCGGCGGCGCGTCGCCTCGGCGATCTTCTGGTGCGGGGTGTCGTTGAGGACGTAGCTCACCGTCGCCCGCGAGACTCCCGCCTCCCGCGCCACATCCCCACTGGTCACCCGTCTGCCTCTGGACGTCCCCGCCATGCAACCCCACCCTCTGACAGACCTCTTGCCAAACCCCGCGATTGCGGGCTAGCTTACCCGCTCAGTCAACCTACACGTTTAAGTGGCGCGTTTAAGTAACGCTCTGTAGTGGAATTCGATAACTCTCCCCAGGCGCCACGCTTCAGGGCCCCCACCGTCCCCGGTACTCAGCGAAGAGGACCTATGTCTGGCCTGAAAAGCACCACGAGCAACCCGTGGAAGACCGCGACGCTCGCCGGCATGGCGTCCTACCTGGACGCCGCCGCCCTGGTGACGTCGGGCATCGCCATCGGCGGCTACTACGCCGCTCCGCTCCAACTCGGCCCCGAGACCATCGGATCCCTGCTGGGACTGCAGACCCTGGCGTTCGCCGCCGGTGCGCTCCTCGGTGGCCGGCTGGGCGACCGATTCGGCCGCCGCGCGATCTTCACCTTCTCGCTCGTGCTGTACGCGGTCGGTGTCCTGCTGCTTCTCGTGGCGACGGGCCCGGCTCTGCTCTTCGCAGGTGTCGTGACCACGGGCCTGGCCATCGGCGCGGATCTCCCTGTGTCGCTGGCCCTCGTCAACGAGGAAGCGCCAGAGGGCAAGAAGGGCACCATGGTGCTGTTCTCCAGCATGCTCTGGCTCGCCGGCATCGTGGCCGTGCTGATGCTCAGCTCCTTCGTGGGAGCGCAGGGCATGTCCGGTGGCCGGATTCTCTTCGCGCACCTGCTGGTCGTGGCCGTCGTCGTGCTGCTCCTGCGCCTCACCCTCACCGAGTCGGCCGAGTGGGCAGCCGCCCGCCGGGCCGCCGACGCACATCCCAACACCACCGCAGAGACCATCGAGTTCAGCCGCGTCCGGGATCTCTTCCGGGCGCCGACCGGCTACGCCCTGCTCGCGACGGGCCTCTACTACGCCACCTGGAACCTCGGCGCGAACACCCTCGGTCAGTTCGGCACCTTCCTGTGGACCGCTCTGGCCAAGGGAGAGGTCGCGCAGTTCTCCCAGCTGACCCTCCTCGGACTTCCGGTGGGCTTTGTCGCCGGACTGGTGTTCATGCGGGTCATCGATAGGCCGGCCCGGCATGCCTGGTTCGCGGCGGGCACCGCCCTGATCGTCATCGCCTGGGCGCTGCCGGCCCTGTTCGGGCCCGGCAGGTTCACCCTGGTCGCCGTCATGCTCATCTCCGGCCTCGGCAACTCCTTCGCCGGCGAGTCCATCTACAAGATCTGGTCCCAGGAACTCTTCCCCACCCTGCTGCGGGCCACCGCGACCGGCGTGACCATGGCCTTCACCCGGGCCTTCGCCGGACTTGCGGCGCTGGGCACGCCCGCCTTCGCCCTGGGCCACACCCGGCTGTTCTTCGGCCTGCTCCTCGGCGTCACGTCGGTCTCGGCGGTGATCGGCCTGGTCTGGGTGCCGCGCCTGCCCAGGGCCGCCCAGCCCGAGGAGCCTGCCGAACCGAGCGGCGCTCCCGTACCCGAGACGACCGAAAAGGCTGCTCCTTGATCCGCCACCACGACTTCCGTCACAACGGCCTGACGCTGCGCTCCACGCTGCACGTCCCCGAAGGTCCGGCCGGAACCCGCCATCCGACCGTCGTGTTCGTCCACGGCTTCACCTCCAACCGGCTCGAACTGCCGAACTTCGTCGCCATGTCCCGGCTGTTGCAGGCGGACGGCATCGCCTCGGTCCGGTTCGACCTCTCCGGACACGGGGAGAGCGACGGCGACTTCTTCGACGTCACCATCACCGAGGAGATCGCCGAGACCCGTGCGATCCTGCGGGCGGTCCGGGCCCTCGACTTCGTCGACCCCGACCGCATCGGCCTGGTCGGGATGAGCATGGGCGGCGTGGTCGCCGGCATCACGGCCGCGGAGGAGCCCGGGATCGGCGCGCTGTGCCTGTGGTCCCCGGCGGCCGTCGCCCCCTTCGAGGTCGGCAGGGGCTACCTCAAGGGCCGCAGCGTCGCACCGCAGATCGCGGCGAAGGGCTACTTCGACGCCGACGGCCACCGGGTGAGCCCCGCTCTCGTCGAGGACATCGCCGGTCTCGACGTGTACGGGCGGTCCAGCGCGTACACCGGGCCGGTCCACATCCTGCACGGCGACAAGGACGAGGCCGCTCCCCTGGAGTACGTACGCCGCTACCTGGACCACTACGACGGCAACGCGGAACTCGAGATCGTCGAAGGCGCGGACCACGCCTGGGGAACCGTCCCCCACCGCACCACACTGCACCGGTCCACGCTGCGATTTTTCCGGAGGCACCTCCAGCGATGAAGACGTCGAGCACTGCGGCACTCCCCGCGACGGACACCACGACCCGGGTCACCGGCCTGCGCACCGCGGACGACTCCGGTCTGGTGGCCACCCCGTACCCCGAGCCGCGCCTGTCGTGGTCGCTGACGAGCGAGCGGCCGGGCGTCCTGCAGCGCGCCTACGAGATCGAGGTGTCGGCCGACCCGTCGTTCTCCGACAGCGCGTCCAGTGGAGCGGTCGAGTCCGACACGGTGACCGATCACCCGTGGCCGGCGCAGCCGCTGAACAGCCGCGAGATCCGGTACTGGCGTGTCCGTGTCCGCACCGATCTCGGGTGGACGGGATGGAGCGACCCGGCCCGTGTGGAGGCCGCGCTGCTCGACGACATGGACTGGGTGGCCCGCCCCGTCCATGTGCCCGATGACCGGGGCCGTTCCTCCCCCGGCCCCGTGCCGTTGCTCCGCCGGGAGTTCCACCTCCCGGCGGAGCCGGTGTCCGCACGCCTCTACGTGACCTCGCTGGGCGTGCACCGCACCGCAATCAACGGCAAGCCCGTCTCCGACGACGTGCTGGAACCGGGCTGGACCAGCTACCCCAACCGTCTGCTCTACTCCACCTACGACGTCACCGGCCTGCTCGTGCCCGGCACCAACGCCCTCTCCGCCACGGTCGGCGACGGCTGGTACCGCGGCCATCTCACCTGGCACAAGAACCGCGACGTCTACGGCGACACAACGGCTCTGCTCGCCCAGCTCGAAGTCGGCCTGGCCGACGGGACCCGCGTCACCATCACCACCGACGGCCGCTGGAGAAGCGGTTACGGCGATCTGCTGGCGGCGGACCTGTACGACGGCTGCGAACGCGACCTCCGCCGCAAGCCCCACGGCTGGCAACTGCCCGGCTTCGACGACCGCGAGTGGGAACCGGTCGCCACACTCCCTCTGCCTGCCGGGCTGACCCAGCGGGCACACCCACCCGTGCGCGTCGTCCAGGTCATCCGGCCCGAGCGGCGGACCCTGCCCGACGGCACCATCGCCCTCGACGCGGGCGAGAACGTCACCGGCTGGCTGCGGCTCCGCGCGAGCGGCCCGGCGGGCAGCACGGTGACCGTCCGGCACGCCGAGGTTCTCGACAGCGACGGCCGTCTGCTGACGAGCATCCTGCGCGGCGCCCGGGCCACCGACCAGTACACCCTGGCCGGTGGCACGGCCGAACTGCGGCCGGAGTTCACCTTCCACGGCTTCCGGTACGCCGAGATCGCCACCTCACCGGCCGTGACCGTCGAGGCGGTGGAGGTCGAGGTGGTGGCCAGCGACCTGCGCCGTATCGGCGAGTTCCGCTGCTCCGACGAGCGCGTGAACACGCTGTACGCCAACGTCGTACGGTCCCAGCGCGGCAACTTCCTCGCGGTGCCGACGGACTGCCCGCAGCGCGACGAACGGCTCGGCTGGACCGGGGACATCATGGCCTTCGCCCCGACGGCGTGCGCCACCTTCGACAGCGGATCCTTCCTCGACAGCTGGCTCACCGATCTCCGCATCGAACAGCGACCGGACGGCGCGGTCCCGCTGGTGATCCCCTATGTGTCGCTCGGCGAGCTGCCGCCGGCCGAGCTTCCGCACGCGGGCGGCGCCGCGGGCTGGGGCGACGCCGCCACCGTCGTACCGGCCGCCCTCTTCGACGCCTACGGCCGGCGCAGCATGCTGGACCGCCACTACGCGGCGATGCGGGCATGGGTCGAGTTCACCGTCGACCACCTGGACGAGGACGGGACCTGGAGCGGCAACGCACAGCTCGGTGACTGGCTCGACCCCGCCGCGCCACCGGAGGACCCGGCGCGCGCCACCACCGACTCCGCCTATGTCGCCACCGCCTTCGTCGCGCACAGCGCCCGGCTGCTCACCGACGCGGCCCGGGAACTGGGCCACCTCGACGACGGCGAACGGTACGAGGCCCTGCACCGGCGTACGGCCCAGGCCGCCTGGCGCAAGTGGGGCGACCACGCCCGCACCACCCAGACCGGCTGTGCGCTCGCCCTGGAGTTCGGTATCGCGCCCGCCACCGAGCGCGCCGAGGTGGGCAAGGCTCTCGCGGGCCTGGTGCGCGCCAACGGCGGCCGTATCGCCACCGGGTTCCTCGGCACTCCGTTCGTCCTGCCCGCCCTCACCGGCACCGGCCATGTGGACGAGGCGTACCGACTGCTGCTCAACACCGAGTGCCCGGGCTGGCTCTACCAGGTCGCCCGGGGCGCCACCACCATGTGGGAGCGGTGGGACGCCATTCGTCCCGACGGCACCATCGACGTCGAGAAGGCGGGCATGATGCTGTCGTTCAACCACTACGCCTACGGCGCGGTCGCCTCCTGGCTCCACCGGTCCGTGGCCGGTCTGCGACCCGTCGCCCCCGGCTATCGCACGATGGAGTTCGCCCCCCGCCCAGGCGGCACGCTCACTTCCGCCGAGGCATCGGTCACCACTCCGTACGGCACCGCGTCCGTCGCCTGGTCGATCAGCCGCGACACCCTCACGGTGGAGGCCGTTCTGCCGCCCGGCACCACCGGACGGTTCAGCGCCCCTGAGGGCTGGCACTCCACGGAGGCCGTCGACCGACTCGAATCCGGCAGCCATCTCCTGTCCCTGCGTCCGGTCACCAGTTCCTGAGACGTCATCCACCCAAGGAGCCGCACCCATGGCGACCCCCCACGATCACGACGCAGCCGAGCTGGGCCTCGACGAGAAGACCGCGCTGCTCTCGGGCCGGGACATGTGGTCGAGCAAGCCCGCCGAGCGAGCGGGGATTCCCTCCCTCGTCCTCAGCGACGGTCCGCACGGCGTCCGGCTCCAGCGCGCGGACGCCGACCACCTCGAACTGCACGACAGTCACCCGGCGACCTGTTTCCCGCCCGCGGTCGCGCTGGCCTCGAGCTGGGACGCGGAACTGATCGGGCGGGTGGGAGAGGCGCTCGGCCGTGAGTCCCGGGCCCTGGGTGTCGACGTACTGCTGGGCCCGGGCGTCAACATCAAGCGCTCGCCGCTGTGCGGCCGGAACTTCGAATACTTCTCCGAGGACCCGCTGCTCAGCGGCGTGCTGGGGACGGCACATGTGGCCGGGGTCCAGAGCCAGGGCGTGGGCGCCTCCGTCAAGCACTTCGCCGCCAACAACCAGGAGACCGACCGGATGCGGGTGAGCGCCGACGTCGACGAGCGCACCCTGCGCGAGATCTACTTCCCCGCGTTCGAGCGGATCGTGACCGAGGCACGCCCGGCGACCGTCATGTGCGCCTACAACAAGATCAACGGCATCTACGCCGCCCAGAATCGTTGGCTGCTCACCCGGGTGCTGCGCGAGCAGTGGGGCTTCGAGGGGCTGGTCGTCTCCGACTGGGGAGCCGTCGGCGACCGCGTCGCCGCACTGCTCGCCGGAACCGACCTGGAGATGCCCGGCACTCGTCGCGACACCGATGCGCGGGTCGCCGCCGCGGTCCGGGCCGGTGAGCTGGACGAGGCCGTCGTCGACACGGCCGTCGCCCGGCTGCGCGCCCTCGCCGGGCGAGTCCGCGCCCAGGCGGACCCCGTGACGGTGGACTTCGACTCGCACCACCGGCTGGCTCGCGAGGTCGCCGCCGACTCGCTGGTGCTGCTGAGGAACCGCGACCGGACGCTGCCGCTCGCTCCCACCGGCCGCGTCGCCGTCATCGGCGAGTTCGCCACGGCCCTGCGCCATCAGGGCGGTGGCAGCTCCCACGTCAACGCCACCCGGGTGGACAGCCCGCTGGAGGAGCTGCGTGCCGTACTGCCCGACGCCCAGGTCGATTTCGCCCAGGGGTACCGCACCGCCGGCCTTTCCGACGCCGCGCGACTGCGTGCGGAGGCCGTGGCGGCGGCCTCGCGGGCCGACGTCGCCGTACTCGTCGTCGGCCTGCCCGAGGCCGACGAGTCCGAGGGCTACGACCGTGAGCACATCCTGCTGCCGCCCGAGCAGGTCGAGTTGGTCCGTGCCGTGGCCGGGGCCGCCGACCGCACGGTGGTGGTGCTGATCAACGGCGGTGTCGTCTCCCTGGAGGGCTGGCACGACGATGTGGACGCCGTGATCGAGGCCTGGCTGCCCGGCCAGGCCGGCGGCGGAGCCATCGCCGACGTGCTCACCGGGCGGGTCAACCCCTCCGGCCGTCTGGCCGAGACCATCCCGTACCGGTTGAGCGACAACCCGTCCTACCTCAACTTCCCCGGCGAGCAGGGCCATGTCCGCTACGGCGAAGGCGTCATGGTGGGCTACCGCTACTACGAGACCGCCGACGTCGCCGTCCGCTACCCCTTCGGGCACGGCCTGAGCTACACCTCCTTCGAGCAGAGCGACTTCCTGGTCACGCCCACCGGGCCGGACACCGCCACGATGAGCGTCACCGTCACCAACTCCGGCGACCGCTTCGGCAAACACGTGGTGCAGGTCTACGTCACCGCGCCCAGGCGCCCGGTCAGCAGTCCGGCCAGGGAACTGCGCGGCTTCGCCAAGGTGGCTCTGGCGCCGGGCGAGTCCACCACCGTCGAGATCGCCCTCGACCGCCGTGCCTTCGCCTACTGGGACATCACCCGCGACGACTGGACCGTCGCCGCCGGGCAGTACCGGGTGCAGCTCGCGGACAACGCCCACGACGTCACCGCCACCGCCGCGCTCGTCCTGAAGGGCGACAGCGTGCCGCGACCGATCACCCTCGACTCCACCGCCGGCGAGTGGTTCGGGCATCCCTCGGTCGGCCCTGCCCTCACCGCGGCGATGACGTCCGGGCTCACCCGGGAACAGTCCGACGAGGTCCTGGAGGGCAACGAAGGCGCCCTGCGCCTGTTGTCGTCCATGGCGATGCGTCAGTTCCTCGGGTTCCTCCCCAAGCCGATTCCGGCCGAGACGCTGGATCGGCTGATGAAGACGAGCGAGGCGTAACCGAAGCCCACCGACCTCGGTTCCCCTCGCACCCGGTCCCGGAGACCGGGCTCACAGACGGCGGCCCGCTGCTCCCTGACACGCAGCGGGCCGCTCCCATTCGCGGTCCCGCACGGTCCGGCTCGGCGAGAACCGGTGGGAATCGACGCCGAGTTCGCGCATCAGGGCGTCGTCGTCGCGGAACCGGTGATAGTGGTCGACCGTGACGGCCGTCGACAGGTAAGTCGTTCACCCGTGTGTCCGAGCAGCGGCGTCGTGCCGCCTCACCGCAGGGCGTCGGCGAAGAAGTCGAGTGAGCGGTCGACCTCGGCGAGTGCCGGGGTCCGGTTGAGGTGGCCGTGCGGCATACCGGCGGCCAGGTAGGTCCTGACCTCTGTCTCGGAAGCGGTCAACTGCCGCGCCAGCAGTTCGGCCGACGGCCGGAGGTCGTCGTACTCGGAGACCAGCAGGTGAACGGGCGGCAGGCCGTGCAGCGCGGCCGCGCCGGGGAGGGCGTCGCGCGGGAGGTCGGTGAGCCGGCCGGTGTAGTTCCGCACCATGAACTCGACGTCCGCCGTGGTGAACCGCATCGTCGGCGGGAGGGCCGTCATTTCGGCAGCCATGGCGCTGTCCAGGGCCGGTACGGGGAAGTGCGCGAACGGGTAGGCGAGGAGGAGGAGATCGGCCGGCCGCAGTGCCTCGTCACGGTCCCGGAGGGCCGCGGCGAGAGCCAGTGCGGCGCCCGCGCTCGCCCCGCCGAGAGCCACGCGCTCGACGTCGCCGGCCAGCTCGGTCCTCAGCCACCGCCACGCGGCGCACACGTCGTCCAGCGGAACGGGGTACTGGACACCGTCCGTCGCCAGCCGGTAGTCGACGGAGACCACCACGGCCTCGGCCCGCGCCGCCAGTTCGGCCGCGACGACGTGCGCCTCGGGCATGTCGAGGTCGCCGCCGAGGAAACCGCCGCCGTGCACCCACAGGACGGCGGTCGAGGCGGGGCACCTCGGGGTGTACGTCCTGACCGGCACCGCGCCGTGCGGGCCGGCCGTCTCACGGTTCTCGACCACGACATCGGGTTGTGCCCATTGCGTCGGATCCCGCATGAACTCGCCGAACCGGGACCGGGCGTCCGGGTCGGCGAGATCGGGGAACGCCATGCCGGCGAGGAGATGCAGTCTCTCCGCGAGATAGGGGTCGAGGGGCATGGTGGCCGCCTTTCGTGATGTCGGGGGCCTGGGGCAGCAGGCGTACCTGGGGGCACAGCGGAACCGGGATGGCCGACAACCGGCGCCACCGGTTGCGGCCACCCCTGCGGCGGACCTCCGCCGTGGCAGCTCAGGCCGTCACGTCGAGTCGCGGACTTCGAGCCGGACCTGCGGCTCCACCGGGTTTCCGGGCACCTGCGCGCCGTCGAGCGCGACACTCACCGAGTTCGCGTACAGCTCGGCGATCCCGGGGAGGTCCTGGACCACCGTGGTCAGGGGTGGGTAGGACACCGCGGCGGCGGGGCTGTTGTCCACGCCGATCACCGCCATGTCCCGAGGTGCTTCGAGGCCGAGGTGCCGCAGACCGGCCAGCACGCTCATGGCCACGTCGTCGTTGAACGCGCAGATGCCGGTCACCTGGGGATCGGCGCCGAGCCAGGACCGGACCGCGTCGGCGGCGGCGCTCGGTGTCAGCGGGACGGTCCGGACGTCGGGGTCGGGCAGTCCCAGCTCGGCGCAGACTCGGCGGACACCCTCCAGGCGCGGCCTGGCGAAAACGGCGACCCGCTCGTCGTCGGGGTACGCGTATCCCAGCCGTCGGTGGGAGGCCGCCAGATGGCGTGCCTGCGCCGCACCGATCGCGTTCGCGCTGGTGACGCTCTCGCCCGACCCGAGCCCCCCGTCGTCGTACAGGGCGGCGATCACCTCGATGCCCGCGGCCCGCATCGCCGTCGCGTCGGAGTCGGAGAACGGCTCGAAGGCCAGCACGGCGGCCGGTGTGAGGGCCTTCCAGATCTCGCCCAGCGAGCGGGCTCCTCTGATACCGGAATGTACGACGAAGGTGAGATTTCTCTTCGCGAACGCAAGCGTCAGCTCCTGGACCAGCTGGCCGGCCGCGTAGCCGAGCGGCCAGTCGGGCAGCAGGCCGAGCACCACGTCGGAGCGCCCGTACCGGAGCGTTCGCGCCGCGGCCGACGGAGCGTAGCCGAGCATCTCGGCCGCCGCCAGCACGCGCTGACGCGTCGCCTCGGTGATTTTCTGATGCTGCGTGTTGTTGAGGACGAAGCTCACCGTGGCCCGTGACACCCCGGCTTCACGGGCCACATCCGCGCTCGTCACTCTCCCGCTTCGCGGTGCCATCGACGACCACCTTCCACGAACCTCTTGCGCAACGCAGGAGACACAGTTAGTTTACGGACATCCACTATAACGTGTTAGCGACACGTTATAGCTACTCCAAGTAGCCATGATGCGAGGTTGTGCGATGGGACGCCCTACCGACTCATCCAGTCGCCGACATTGAAGCAGACGGCCTGCGGCACCCACGAGACGGAGTGATCCTCCGGGTACGTCGACAGGGCCGGCCCTTTAGACCACGGCGGACTCCGCCATCCCTCTGCCGCCATCACCGGTCGCCCCGGTCGGGCGCAGGGGAACACCGTCCCCGGCGCCGCGTGACCGCTCACGCGCTCCGCCCGGCCATCGGACCAGCACCGCCAGGCACTTCAGCGGCTTCCTCCGTTGAGCCCTCAGCTGAACACTTGCAAATCCGCCCGCCGGGCATTCAGCCTCGGCGGTCCCCCCTTCGCGAGCCGCGCTCGCTCCTTTTTGCCTCGGCCCCCTCTACATCGGAGACCCTCAATGAAGAGAAGAACCGCACTCCAGGCCTCGATCGGCGTGGTCGCGACGCTCACGCTCGCCGCCTGCGGCGGTGGACAGACGGGCAGCGGCAGCGGCTCCGGCCAGACGACCCTGACCATCGCCCTGTCCTCCGCGCCCAACAGCCTCGACCCCGCCCAGGTCGCTGTCGGTCCCTTCCTCAACTACATGGACCCCGCCTACGCCACGCTGCTGACCCGCAAGGCCGACGGCACCCTGGGGGCCGGGCTGGCCGACAAGTGGGGCTATGTCGGCAAGGGGAACACCAAGTTCGAGCTCCACCTGCGCAAGGGCGTGAAGTTCGCCGACGGCACGCCGATCACCGCCGCGGACGTCGTCAAGTCGTTCAAGTACTTCCAGAAGGGCAGCGGTCCCGCCGCCGCCTGGTTCCGACCCCTGGCGTTCTCCACGCCCGACAGTTCGACCGTGGTGATCACCAGCCCCACGCCGAACCCGGACATGGGCACCCTGTTCACGCCCCCGTACACGGGCGGCGCCATCATCAGCCCGGCTGGGCTGAAGGTGCCGAAGAAACTGGCCTCCTCGACCTTCGGCGCCGGACCGTACGTGTACAGCGCCCAGCAGTCGGTCTCCGGCGACCACTACGTCTACATCCCGAACAAGAACTTCTACGACCAGTCCGCCATCCACTTCAAGAAGATCACCGTCCGGGTGATGCCGAACGTCAACTCCCAGGTACAGGCCCTCAAGTCCGGGCAGATCGATCTCATGTACGGCACGCCGGACGTGGCGCCGACCGTCAAGGGCGACAAGGCGATCACCACGCTCCAGAAGCCCACCACCTGGGCCGGCCTGTTCCTCCTGGACCGTGAAGGCACCGTCGTCAAGGGACTGGGCGACGAACGTGTCCGGCAGGCATTGAACTTCGCCATCGATCGCTCCGCGATCACGAAGGCGGTCTACGGGGACTACGGAACGCCGGTCTCCCAGCCGCAGATGCCCGGCTACGACGGCTACAGCCCCGAGGCCGCGAAGATGTACCCCTACGACCCGGACAAGGCCAAGAAGCTGCTGAAGGCGGCGGGTTACGGGAAGGGGCTGACCATCCCGGTGAACTACGGGTCGTTCGACCCCTCAACGACCAAGATGGTCCAGGCGGTGCAGGCCCAGCTCGCCGAGGTGGGCGTCAAGCTGAAGCTGAGGGCCGCCACGAACTTCGGCGCCTGGATCAACGACCTGCTGACGAAGAAGTACGCGGCCACCGTGCTCTCGCCCGGCACGGGTGGCGAGCCCAACTTCTACGCACAACAGCCGCCATTCACCAAGACGGGCATCATGAACGTCTTCGGCGTGGCCGACCCGGACGTCGACGCCGCCTACGCCCGGCTCGCCGCGGCGGACCCGAAGTCCAGCGAGGCGGCGTCGAAGGATCTCACCGACGTGATCGTGAAGAAGGCGCTCGCCCTGCCGGTGTCCGGTACCGACACGATCGCCATGTACAACAACAAGCTGCGCGGGGTGAAGTTCCCGGACGGCGGCGCACAGCTGACCTCCAACACCCTGTGGACCACCCGCTGACGAGGGCCGATGTTTCCCATCATTCTCCGCAGGCTGGCGCTGTCCATCCCGCTCCTTGTGATCGTCTCGGCGATCACCTTCCTCCTGGAGTCGTTCGTGCCGGGAGATCCGGCACGAACGGTGCTCGGGATCAACGCGACGCAGGAGCAGTACGACGCGCTCAAGGCCGCGATGCACCTCGACCAGCCGGTCGCCGTGCAGTACTGGCTGTACCTCCGCGACATCCTGCGGGGTGACCTCGGCAGCTCGCTGTTCACCGGTGAATCCGTGCTGGGGCTGATCGGGCAACGCCTGCCGGTCACCCTGGCGCTGGTGATCGGGGGGACCGTGCTCGCGAGCCTGGTCGGCGTCGTACTCGGCGTGTACAGCGCGACGCGCGGCCGGGTCAGCCGCCGACTGTTCGACATCGTGTCCCTGCTGGGCAGCGCGGTGCCCAACTTCTGGATCGCGCTGCTGCTGGTCGCGGTGTTCGCGGTCAAGTTCGCGTTCTTCCCCGCCACCGGGTACACCCCGTTCGCCGAGTCACCGGGGCAATGGGCAGCCGGCCTCGTCCTGCCCGTGGTCTCTCTCTCGATCAGCGGTGTCGCCTTCATCTCCAAGGTCACTCGCGACGCGATGCTGTCCACCCTCAGCCTCGACCACATCAGAACGCTGCGGGCCTCCGGCATCCGGCCCTTCTCGATCGTCTGGAAGCACGCACTGCGTGGCTGCGGACTGCCGGTGGTGACCACGATCGGCCTCATGATGATCACGTTCATACCCGGCACGATCCTCGTCGAGAACGTCTTCACCCTGCCCGGTCTGGGCACCACGGTCGTGGACGCGACCAACCAGCACGATCTGCCGGTCGTACAGGGCCTCACCATCACCTTCACGGTCATGGTCATCGTGGTGAACCTTCTCGTCGACGTCCTCTACAGCCTCCTCAACCCGAAGGTACGTACGGAATGACCACTGTCGAGGCGCCTCCGAAGGCGCGATCGCGGGCGAGGATCAACCCCTTCGCCGGGATATGGCGCCGTCCCGTCGCCGCCGCATCGCTCGTCGTGGTCGCCGGGATCAGCGTCGCGGTGATCCTCGCCCCGCTCCTGGCACCGCACCCGCCGCTGGCGCAGGACCTGCTCCACACTCTGTCCGGTCCGTCGGCGGACCATCCGCTGGGCACCGACGTCCTCGGCCGCGACGTGCTGAGCCGGCTGCTCTACGGCGGACGGCCGACCCTGGTCGGGGTGGGGGTGGCCGTACTGGTCTACGCCGTTTTCGGCATGTCGCTGGGCATGCTGGCCGGCTACCTGCGCGGCTGGACCGACCGGGTCATCGTCGCCGTGCTGGACATCATGCTCTCGGTCCCCGCGGTCATCATCACGCTCGCCGTCCTCGCGATCTTCTACCAGAGCAACGTCGCCGCCATGCTCACGCTCGGCTTCTTCGCCTCCGCGGGCCTCGCCCGGATCATCCGCAGCTCATGCATCGCGCTGCGCGAGGAACTGTTCGTGGACGCCGCCAGGGTGTCCGGGCTCGGCCCGGCACGGATCATGGCACGACACATCCTCCCCCGGCTGACAGGGCAGTTGCTGGTCCCGATCTTCCTCTTCTCCGGCAACGCCCTCGCCATCCAGACCGGCCTCGGATTCCTCGGACTGGCCACGCCCGCGCCCGCCCCGAGCTGGGGCGGCATGGTCGGAGAGGCCGCGCAGATCATGCAGCAGGACCCTTACCTGCTGTTCGTCTCCGGTGGCGTGATCGGCCTCATGTCCCTGTCCTTCGGGCTGGTCGGCGATGGGCTGCGTGACCTCGAACAGGACCGGCGGCAGGCCACGGGTGGCCGATTGCGGCGGCCGGTTCCCGCAACGGCCTCCCAGGAATCCGCAGGGCCGTCGGACGGAGCGGTACTCGCGGACGGAGCGGTACTCGCCGTGCGCGACTACTCGATCGCCTTCGCCACCGCGCAGGAGCCGCGTACGGTGGTCGACTCCATCGGCTTCACGGTCCGCCCCGGTGAGATCTTCGGTCTCGTCGGCGAATCCGGCAGCGGTAAGACGGTGACGGGCCTGTCCCTGCTCGGACTGCTCCCGTCCAACGGGGCCGTGACGAGCGGCTCGGCATGGCTGGCCGGCACCCGGATCACCGGCCTGCCGGAACGGGAACTACAGAACATCCGAGGCGGCGACATCGCCCTGGTGTCCCAGGAACCCATGGTGGCGCTCGACCCGTACTTCACCATCGGCTCCCAACTGGCCGAGGTCATCCGGCGCACCGGTGACGTGCCGGGCGGAAAGGACGCCGTCCGGCAGCGGATCCGTGAACTGCTGACCAGCGTCCACCTGCGCGACCCGGACGACGTCGCGCGCCGGCATCCGCACGAACTGTCCGGCGGCATGCTCCAGCGCGTCATCATCGCCATGGCACTGGCCGGGTCACCGAAGGTACTGATCGCCGACGAACCCACCACGGCACTGGACGTGACCGTGCAGGCGGGAATCCTGGACCTGCTGCGCTCGCTGCGCGACGAGCACGGCATGGCGATCATCCTGATCACGCACGACCTGGGGGTGGTGGCCGACAGCTGCGACCGCGCGATCGTGATGGAGCAGGGCCGGATCGTGGAGGAGGGCTCGGTCGAGGACATCTTCTACCGGCCCCGGCACCCGTACACGAAGAAGCTCATCGAGAGCACACCCAGCATCGCTCGTACCGAGGGCAGGATCGCGTGACCGGAACATCCGTACTCCAGATCGACGGCCTCGCGGTCCGCTACCCGACCCGTGGCTTCCGCAAGCCCCCGACCACCGTCATCGAGGACGTGTCGTTCGAGGTCGGCCGCGCCGAGACGGTCGCCCTGGTGGGCGAGTCCGGCTCGGGCAAGACCACCATCGGCAGAGCGGTACTGGGCCTCACCCCGGTCAGCGGCGGACGCGTGGTGCTGGACGGGCGGGACATCACCCATCTCACCGGCCGTGCCCGCCGCCTGCTGTCCTCCGACCTCCAGGCGATCTTCCAGAATCCGTACGGGTCGCTCAACCCCGCGCTGCCGGTGGGCCGGACGCTGGCCGAGCCCCTGCTCTCCGGTTCGACCCGGTCACGCCACGAAGTGCGGGAGCACATCAGCGAGTTGCTCCGCCGCGTCGGCCTGCCGGAGGACGCGGCCGACCGCTATCCGGCCCAGTTCAGCGGAGGTCAGCGCCAGCGCGTCGCCATCGCCCGGGCGGTCGCCCGGCAGCCCAAGCTCATCATCTGCGACGAGCCGACCAGCGCCCTCGACGTCACCACCCAGGCCGCCGCCCTGGAACTCCTCTCCGAACTCCAGGACACACTGGGCTGCGCGTATCTGTTCATCACCCACGACCTCGCCGTCGTCAAGGAGTTCGCCGCGCGCACCCTGGTTCTGCAGCACGGGCGCATCGTGGAAGAGGGACGCAGCACCGACGTGTGCGACCGGCCGCAGCACGCGTACACCCAGCGGCTGGTGGCAGCCGCCCCCGTCCCCGACCCGATCGCCCAGCGCAACCGCCGTGACCAGCGACTGGCTGTGGAAGCGACCTCATGACAGATCGGCGGCGGCTGCTGTCGCGCTCTGGACAGTCGACCCGACCACCGGATCCCACATCCCACATCCGACCGGCGTCACGTCGGCACTCGGTCCCGCCCGTCCGGTCGGGTCACCAGTCGTAGGTCCGCCCAGGTGGCCTGGAGGCCTGGAGGCCTGGAGGCCTTCCACGGGGATGTCGCACTCGCCGCCCAGATAGTCCGCCGTCTCGATGGTCGTGAGGGCGAGCATGGCGTGGGCGAGCATGTCGTGGTCGCCGCCGACTCCCGCGTCCCGGAGGAGTGCGACCAGGAGGCCGTCCCGGTCACCGAACCGGCGGAAGAGGGTGCCCTTTCCCACGCCGGCCTCTCTCGCGACCGCTTCCATGGTCACGCGTTCCGCGCCGTGCTCACCGACCAGGCTGCGGGCGGCCTCCCGCAGCCGGGCGCGGTTGCGGGCGGCATCGGCTCGTTCGGCGTCGGCGGCGATGCAGCCCGGTGCTTCCATCAGCCCTCTCCCGCCACACGTATGTACACGCTTCCGTCGTCGATGCGAACCGGATAGACGGGGACCGGCCGTGAAGCCGGTGGATCGAGCGGCTCTCCGGTGCGCAGGTCGAACCGGGAGCCGTGCAGCCAGCATTCGACACGTCGAACGTGCGGAGGTAGGTGTAGCCGCTGTCGGGCATCGTTCTCCTGGAAGCATGCGCGGGGGCGTGAGACCGATGGCCCAGGCTAACGGCGTGAGACGGTACCGGGATGAGACCCCGGTCCGACTCCGAGTCGGCAAATGGGACTAGTACTGCCACGACCACGAGGGCCACCCACCGTTTCTGAGGGCTCACCCCCACGCCGTACCCGGCCTCGGGCCTCCGGGCGCCGCACCCGCACCCGCACCCGCACTTCACGGTGACGGCGCCCGGCTTGTGCCCCTGACGCAGATATTCGGCATCGCCGCCGGCCGGCTGAGCCGGACTCCGAAGTGTCGAGGTGTCACGGCGCCGGGTCGTTCGCAACAGTCGATCGACACCGGCGGTCCGTACCGTGGCGACGCCGAGGGCGGACTCCCCGGTTCGCCTCACTCTCCGCTGGAGGTGGACCTCGGCTCGCGGACCACGGCGACGCCGCCCTCGGGGACGGTGACCGTGCCGACAACCGGTTTGCCGGTGAGGAGTTCGACCCCTTCGGCGGGGATCTCGGCCCCCTGGCCGGCGTGGTCGATCAGGAAGAGGTAGTCGGCTTTGGCGCCACGCCGTCGCACCACCTCGATGCCGGCCGGCGCCTCGTGTTCCGGGCGCACGTCCGCTTCTCGGCGGAGGTGTTCCAGGACGGCGGACAGGGTTGCGGGGTCCGGGTGGGTGGCGACGTACCAGGCGGTTCCGCTTCCGTACGCGTGGCGGGTGATCGCCGGGACGCCGGCCAGCGGTCCGTCGGCGTATGTGGCGACGGCCTCCGCCCCGGTGAGCCGGAGGCGTTCCGTCCAGAGGTCGGCGGTCGCGCCCTGCGGGACCCGGCCGGTCAGACCGACCGACTGGTGGGGCAGCAGGGGGAACGGCTCGTCGCCGCGCACGCCGAGGATCTCACGGAAGGCGCCCGGGTAACCGCCCAGCCGCACATGGCAGTTCTCGTCGACCGCGCCGCTGTGGAAGCCCACGGCCAGGGTGCCGCCCCGTTCGACGTAGGCGGCGAGACGGTTCGCGCCCGTGTCGTCGACCAGATACAGGCTGGGGGCGAGGACGAGCCGGTAGGAGTCGAGATCGGGGGCGTCGGGGCGCACGAAGTCGACCGCGACACCGGCCCGCCACAGCGGTGTGTACCAGTCCCTCACCAGATCCTGGAAGCGGAGTTCGCCGCTGGGCTGGGAGGGCAGTTCCAGGGCCCAACGGGCGTCCCAGTCCCAGACGATGGCGACCCGGGCGGCGTGCGTGCTGCCGCGGACTTCGCCCAGTGCGCGCAGGTCGGCACCGAGTCGTACGACGTCCTGCCAGATCTGGCTGTCCGTGCCCGCGTGCGGCAGCATCGCCGAGTGCCACTGCTCGGCACCCGCCTTGGCCGCGCGCCACTGGAAGAAGAGGACGCCGTCGGCACCGTGGGCGACATGGGCGAGGGCGTTGCGGCGCATCTCGCCCGGGTTCTTGGCACGGTTGACGGGTTGCCAGTTGACGGCGCCGGTCGAATGCTCCATCAGCAGCCATGGGGCGCCCGCGAGAGACCGCATGAGGTCGCCGTTGAGGGCGATGTCGATCTCGGCCTCCGGGTCGTCGGACATCAGGTAGTGATCGTTGGAGAGGATGTCCAGCTCCGGTGCCCAACGCCAGTAGTCCAGGGAGTCGAAGGTGCGCAGCACCATGAAGTTGGTCGTGGCCGGGAGGTGCGGAGCGGCCTGCCGGAGCACCTCGCGTTCGGCGGTGCACAGCGACAGCAGCTCGTCGGAGCAGAAGCGGCGCCAGTCGAGCTGGTGGGTGGGGTTCGGCGGGGCCGCGGTGGCGCGGGGCGGCAGGATCTCGTCCCAGGAGTAGTACCACTGGCTCCAGAAGGTGGTGCCCCAGGCGTGGTTGAGGGCGTCGAGGTCGTCGCCGTACTTCGCCCGCAGCCACTTCCTGAAGGAAGCCGCGCTGGTGTCGCAGTAGCACTCGGGGTTGTGGCAGCCGTACTCGTTGTGGATGTGCCACATGGCGACCGCCGGGTGGTCGGCGTATCGCTCCGCGACTGCCGTCGAGATACGCAGCGCGGCCGTGCGGTAGGCGGGGCTGCTGGGGCAGAAGGTCTGGCGGCTGCCGTACGACAGGGTGCGGCCGTCCCGGTCGACCGGGAGTGCCTCCGGGTGGGTCTTGAAGAACCATGCGGGCGGGGCGGCCGTCGGGGTGGCGACGTCGGCGGCGATGCCGTTCTCGTGGAGCAGGTCCAGGATGCGGTCCATGCGGGAGAAGTCGTACTCGCCCTCCGCGGGCTCCAGCAGTGCCCAGGAGAAGATGCCGACGCTGACCATGTTCACCCCGGCCTCGCGCATCAGGCGCATGTCCTCGGCCCAGACCTCCTCGGGCCACTGCTCGGGGTTGTAGTCGCCACCGTAGGCGATGCCGGGCAGACGAAGGTGGCGTTCAGTGCTCACTGGTGGTGCTCCGGGAGATAGCAGGATCGGGTGACTTGAGTGGGCGTCAGCCCTTGTTGGCGCCCAGGGTCAGACCGCTCACGAACTGGCGCTGGAGCAGGAAGTAGACGATCAGGGTGGGGATCGCGGTGAGCAGGGCGCCGGCGGCGACCAGGTTGGGGTCGGTGAAGTACTGGCCGGAGAGGTTGTTGAGCGCCGAGGTGATCGGCATGTTCTCACCGGTGGAGATCAGCACGAGGGCCCAGAAGAAGTCGTTGTAGATCCAGATGGAGAGCAGGGTGGCCAGGGCTGCCATGGCCGGGCGGCACAGCGGCAGCACGATCTGCCAGTACAGGCGCCACACCGACGCGCCGTCGACGAGGGCGGCCTCGGTCAGCTCGTGCGGCAGGGAGCGCATGTAGTTGGCGAGCACGAAGGCGCAGAAGCCGGACTGGAACGCCACGTGGATCAGGACCAGGCCGAGCGCGGAGTCGTACAGCTTGCCGCTCATCGTGATGCCGGGCAGGTCGATGAGCAGGTACATGCGGTACAGCGGGGTGATGATGACCTGCTGGGGGAGCAGGTTGCCGGCCGTGAAGACCAGGAGCAGCGCCAGGTTGACCCGGAAGTCGAAGCGGCTGACGTAGAAGGCGACCATCGAGGACAGGAACAGCGTCAGCAGGACCGCCGGGACGGCGATGACGAGGGTGTTCACAAAGTAGTGCGTCATGTCCGACTGCGTGAACGCGTTCGTGAAGTTGTCCAGGCTCAGCCTGTCGGGCCAGGAGACATAGCCCTTGGTACTGGTCTCGCCGTAGGGGCGCAAGGCCGCGTAGAGGGCCCACAGCATGGGCGCCAGCCACGCCAGTGCCGTACCGGCGAGGAAGACGTGCAGCAGGATCCGGGCGGGGCGGACGGACGTGCGCTCCTTGAGAGCGCCGGTGGCGGCGGTGGTGCTCACGCTTGCCGCTCCTTCCGGAAGGTGGACACCAGGTACGGAATGATCACGACGAGGGAGATCAGCAGCAGGACGACGGCGATCGCGGAGCCGTATCCGATGCGGCTGGACTCGCCGACGATGTTGTCCGTCACCAGGATGGAGAGCAGTTCGGTGCCCTGGGCGCCGCCGTTGAAGACCCATACCAGGTCGAAGGCGCGCAGCGCCTCGATGATCGTGACGACCAGGACGATGGTGTTCGTCGGGCGCAGGGTCGGGAAGATGACGTTCTTGAACGTCTGCCACTCGTTGGCGCCGTCGAGCGAGGACGCCTCGCGCAGGGAGGGGTCGACGCCCTTCAGACCGGCCAGGTAGAGGATCATCATGTAGCCGGCGTGGCGCCAGGACGCGGCGACGAGGACGGCCCAGAGGTTGAGGTCCGGGTCGCCGATCCAGTCGATGTAGTGGCCCGGCTTGTTGGCGCCGATCACGCTGTTGATCAGACCCGTGTCCGGGTTGTAGACCAGCTGCCAGACGAAGCCGATGACGGCCAGCGACATCACGACGGGCAGGAAGAACGCCGTCTGGTAGACGCGGCTGAAGCGGATCTTCTTGTCCAGCTGCACGGCCAGGAACAGCCCCAGCGGGGTCGGGATCAGGATCAGTACGACGAACCAGACGATGTTGTGCTCGACCGCCGGCCAGAACTGGGGGTTGGTGCTGAACAGCTCCTTGAAGTTGTCCAGGCCGACCCACTTGATCGAGTCGAAGCCGATGCCGTCCCAGGTGGTGAAGGCCAACGCGATCGAGGCGAGGGCCGTGAACCAGACGAGGGCCACATGCAGGACCGTGGGCACGCCCGCCATGAAGGCGAGCGTGACGCGGTCACGGCGGGTCAGCAGGCGTCGATGTCCCTGCGGGACCCGCTTGTTCTCCGGCGGCCGGCCGCTCGGAAGCGGCACGGCGGCCGCCTCCGAGCTCTTCGCGTTGATGTCGGTGCTCATTCCACTGCTCATGAGGACGCGAAGATCGTCTTCTTCTGGCGCTCGATCGACGAGAGCAGGCTGTCGACGCCCTTGGGGTCGCGGATGAACTTCTGCAGCGCCGGCTGCATCACCGTGGAGGTGAAGTCCGGACGGCTGTCACGGTCCATGTACTGCGTCAGGCTCTTCGCCCCGTTGATCATCTCGTACGCCTTCTTCTGCAGCGGCGAGTACGAGGAGGTGTCGGCCTTGGTCGAGGCGGCCACCACGTTCGGGTCGGCCTTGAGGTAGATCTGCTCCGCCTCCGGCGTGCCCAGGAACTCCAGCAGCTTGACCGCGCCCGACTTGTTCTTCGGGGACTTGCTCAGCATGTAGCCGTCCGTGGGGGCCTCGACGGTGTCCTGGCCGTAGGCCGGGTCGATCTCCGGGAAGGCGAAGAAGTCCAGGTCGTCCAGGTCGGCCTTGTCGGTGAACTGCTGGCCCACGAACGTGCCCAGCAGGTACATGCCCGCCTTCTTCGACACCAGGGTCTGCGCCGCGTCCTGCCACGTACGGCCGACCGCGCCGTCCTGGTGGTAGGGAAGGATCTCGGCCCAGTTGTCGAAGGCCGCACGGACCCGCTTGTCGGTCCAGGAGGCCTTGCCCGCCATCAGCTCCACATGGAAGTCGTAGCCGTTGGTACGGAAGTTGATCTGGTCGAACGTGCCCAGCGCGGGCCAGGCGTCCTTGTCACCGAACGCGATCGGCACCAGGCCGTCCTTCTTCATCTGCTTGCACAGCGCGATGAAGTCGGACCAGGTGGTCGGGACCTCGTAGCCCTTCTCCTTGAAGACGCTCTTGCGGTAGAAGAGCGCCCACGGGTACGTGTACAGCGGCACGAAGTAGAACTTGCCGTCCTCGCCCTGGCTGAGCTTCTTCATCGCGTCCGGGAAGTTGCCCCCGATGGTCTTCCACACGTCGTCGATCGGGGTGGCCAGACCCTTGTTCGCGAAGAACTGCATGCGGTAGCCCGCGAACCAGTGGAACACGTCGTCCGGCGTGCCCTGCAGGTAGGAGTTGATCTGCTCCTGGAAGGTGTTGTGGTCCTTGGTGTTCACGTCGACCGTGATCCCGGACTGCTTCTTGAAGGCCGCGTAGATCTCGGCGAACGCCTTCTTCGGCACCGCGTCCGAGGCGTTGGAGCCGAGAGTGACGGTCTTCGGGTCGGCAGACGTGTCACTGCCACCACAGGCGCTGAGCAGGGGAATGCCGGCGCCGAGCGCGGCGGCGCCGCCTATGCCGCGCAGCATGGTGCGGCGGCTGGGGCCAGGTATGGGCCGAGCAAGGGATGATTCGTGCATTTCGACTCCTGACAGGGCTGTCGCGCACAGGCGTGGCGCGTCAGCCCGAAGAAGGTATGGCGGAGGGTGGCCATCAAGGAGACCAGAATCCAACACGATCGAACAAACGCGATCGGCGGACGCGAGGAAGAGTGAACGCTCCGTGGACTCGCTGTCAAGACTCCGCGTTCAGTGAGCCGTCGCGGCAGGATCCCCCACACGCCGCCGACGCGAGCGGCCGGACCAGGCTCGCCGGCCGACCCCCAGATCCGCCCTTCGCTCAGAATATTCCATCTGACCAGCATGGATTCATCTCGGACGCGCCCTCTTCAGGCACCCGGCACGACCCGTTCCACTTGCCCGTCGGCCTCGCCGATCGCCACGCGGGCCGCAAGTGTCATTGCGGGAACTCTTGACGTGCGGTCGGTGGGTGCGTAGACATGACCGCGCGGTCAGACCGCGTGGTCATATCGTTGACCTCGCCAGATGGATACACACGGCTTTGGGAGACCTCATGACACCAGGAGTCGAGCACGTCGCGGGCTCCCCCGCGCCGCGCAGTGCGGACGTGGCCAAGCTGGCCGGCGTCTCGCGCAAGACGGTCTCACGGGTCCTCAACAACGAGCCGTATGTCTCCGACGAGGCCCGCGAACGCGTGCTCGCCGCCACCGAGGAACTCGGCTACCGGCTGAACCACGCCGCCAGAGCGCTGGCCTCCGGACGCACCCGCTCCATCGGTGTGGTCGCCCTGGGAACCGCGGGCTACGGCACCGCTTCCCTGCTCATGGGCATCGAGCAGGCCGTACGGAACGCCGGTTACGCACTCCGCGTGATCAACACACCGGACGGCGCCCCGAAGAGCATCGCCGGTGCCGTGGAGTCACTCCTGGAACAGGGTGTGGACGGCCTGGTCGTGTCCGAGCCCATCGTGGAAGGAGACGTCGCACTCCGGATCGACGTGCCGGTCCTCTTCCTCGGCGCACCCCCCGCCTTCACCGCCACCCGGACACTGACCGTCGGCGTGGGCGCCCACCCCTTGGCGCGCGCCGCCACCGAGCACCTGTTGGACCTGGGACACACGACCGTCCATCACCTCGCCGGCCCCCGGCACTGGTACGCCACCAAGGACCGCATCGAGGGCTGGCGGGCGGCGCTGACGGAGCGCGGCGCCTACGAACCGCCGCTGCTGAACGGCGACTGGTCCGCGGCCTCCGGGTACGCCGCGGGCCGTGCGCTGGCCGCGGACCGGTCCGTGACGGCGGTGTTCGCCGCGGGCGACGAGATGGCCATCGGCCTGATCCACGCCCTGCGGGAAGCGGGACGTCGCGTACCGGATGACATCAGCGTCGTCGGCTTCGACGGCAACCCCGTCTTCGCCTATGTCTCCCCTCCCCTGACCACCGTCCGTCAGCCCTTCGACGCCGCGGCGGAGGAGGGCATCCGCCTCCTCGTGCACGCCATCGAGGAACCCGACACCGCCCTGCCCCCGGCGAGCGACCCACCCGTCGAACTCGTCGTCCGCGGCTCGACGGCACCTCCGCCGCCGCCCCCGTCGGGCCTGGCACGACCTGCTGCCACCTGACCCGCCCAGGACCCCGGGCCCAGTGCCCACCGAACTCCGCCGCTCTCCGCCGGAACTGCCCCCGGCCGCGTCGGACACCCAGACCCACCCCCTTTTCCCCTTCCCCTCCCCTTCCCCTCCCCTTTTCTCCGCTGGAGCCGCAACATGTCCCCTGCGCAGCGAGGCGCCAGACCCGGCGCCGCTCCGCGTCCCCGCCCCACCACTCTCCTGTTCCTGCTGCTCGCCCTGATCGTCGCCGCGGCGACGCTGGTGCTGCCCGCCGCGGGCCGGGCGGACGCCCTCTCCCGCCCGTCCCAGACGATGTACACCCCGCCGTCCAACGCGCCCTCGCCCGGGTCGTTCTACCCGCGGGCGATGCGCATGCAGCACAACGGCTCGGCCAACGGCACCCTGCTCGCCACCTTCGAGCAGTACACCTCGGGCACACCGGTCTTCCCGATATACCGCTCCACCGACAACGGCGACTCCTGGACGAAGATCTCCGATGTCGCCGACACCCAGAACGGCTGGGGCATGCGCTGGCAGCCCGAGCTGTTCGAACTGCCCCAGGCCATGGGCGGTTTGCCGGCGGGCACCATCCTGGCCGCCGGAGCTTCTGTCCCCTCCGACCGCTCAGCCATCAAGATCGATGT
The DNA here is from genome assembly GCF_030294945.1 of Streptomyces graminofaciens. Classification (NCBI taxonomy): domain Bacteria; kingdom Bacillati; phylum Actinomycetota; class Actinomycetes; order Kitasatosporales; family Streptomycetaceae; genus Streptomyces; species Streptomyces graminofaciens. The sequence continues at coordinate 2,683,837 of NZ_AP018448.1, forward strand.
CTACGCCAGCACCGACCGCGGACTGACCTGGAGCTTCGTCAGCAACATCGCCACCGGCGGCCCGGCATTCGACCAGAACGGCAATGGCAACACTCCCGTGTGGGAGCCGTTCTTCCTCGTCTCCGACGGCAAGCTGATCGTCTACTACTCCGACCAGCGCGACCCCGACCACGGCCAGAAGCTCGTCCACCAGGTCTCCACGGACATCCGCAACTGGGGCCCGGTCGTGGACGACGTGGCGATGCCCACCTACAGCCAGCGTCCGGGTATGGCCACCGTCGCGAAGCTGCCCAACGGCAAGTACGTCATGACGTACGAGTACGGCGGCTCTCCTGCGGGCAACTTCGCCGTCTACTACAAGATCTCCTCCGACCCGGAGGCGTTCGACTCCGTCACGGGCATTCCACTGCGTTCGACGGACGGCACGGTTCCTCGTGGCACCCCCTACATCACCTGGCTGCCCACCGGCGGTCCGAACGGCACCCTCGCCGTCAGCGCCAACAGCGCGGACGACCTGTTCCTCAACACCGAGAACGGCGCCGCGGACACCTGGACGCGTATCAACGCCAACGTCGCCGGCGGGTACAGCCGGGGCATGCTCCCGCTGGCCGACGGCCACAGCCTGCTGGTGCTCAGCGGGGGCCGCGCACGCAGCACCGGCGTCAACCCGGTCACGTACAGCACCATCGACCTGGGCGGCGGTATCTCCGACGGCGCCACCTACACCCTGTCCAACGCGAACAGCGACCTGAGGCTCACCATCGCCGGCGGCTCCACCACCAACGGAACCAACGCGACCCAGCAGACCACGACCAACGCCACCGACCAGCAGTGGCGCTTCGAGCAGCAGGCCTCCGGCTACTTCAAGATCTTCAATGTCGCCAGCGGCAAGGTCCTCGGCGTCCAGAACCAGTCCACCGCCGACGGCGCCAAGATCCTGCAGTGGGACGACAACGGCACCCTCGACCACGAATGGGCCGTCGCCCCGCACCCCGCCGGCGGCTACACGATCACCAACCGCGTGACCGGAAAGTACCTGGAGATCCCCAGCGCCTCCACCACCGTCGGCACCGCCGCGGCTCAGTGGAGCGGTACCAGCTGCGCCTGCCAGCGCTGGAACCCCACCCAGACCGCCCTGCCGCCGCTGGGCACCGGACAGTACGTCCTCGTCAACAAGAACAGCGGCAAGTACCTGGACATCCCCAACGCCTCCACCGCCACCAACACCGCGGTCGGCCAGTGGCGCAACTCCGCCTGCGCCTGCCAGATGTTCACCTTCCAGTCCGCCGGCAGCGGGGCCTGGACCATCAAGAACGTCAACAGCAACCTCAACCTGGACATCCGCAGCGGCTCCACCACCGCCGGGGCCGTCGTCGTCCAGAACACCGCCTCCAGCGCCGACTCCCAGAAGTGGACCCTCACCGACGGCGGCAACGGCTACTACAAACTCCGGAACGTGAACAGCACCCTCGTCGCGGGCGTCGCCCAGTCCTCCACCGCCGACGGCGCTGCTGTGGTCCAGTGGAACAGCTCCGCCCTCGACGACCAGCTCTGGAAGATCGTCCGCATCAACTGACCGCACAGGGACGGTTCACCGGACCGACACCGCACCAACTGCCGGGTCCGCCGACCAGAAGTCGGCGGGCCCGGCCCGCTCCGGCGAAGGCCCGGTCAGCCGACGTCGAGCACGATCTTGCCGCGCACCCGTCCGGACTGGCTGAGGCGGAGGGCTTCGGCCGCCTCGGCCAGGGGGCAGCGCGCGGTCGATGTGGACCGTGAGCTCGACACCTGCACGAGCCCTGTGGTCTCCGTGACGCAAACGGCCTCGGACGAGAAGTCCGAGGCCGAAGGCCGTGCGCCAACCGCCTTGGCTCAGCGGAGGTCGGCGGTCAGTCGGTACGAGCCGGAGGGCAAGCGGTACGAGGACACCCCGTCCGAGTGACCGAGGTGGCGCACGCCGTCCACTCGTGCCAACGGAGTCCGTCCCTCGCGCACCGAATCGGCGGAGGCGGCCGGCAGACGCAGGGTGGCCTCGCTGTTCGCGGGCACGACCGCATGGTACGCGAGGGTCCGGCCCCCGCCCTCGACCGCCCACTCGCTCCGGATCTCACCGTACGGCGACTCGTAGGTGCCCGAGACCTGAGTGACCTTCCCCGTGGGGTCGGGGTGGGGCTGGAGGAGGAATCGCTTGAAGCCGGGGCTGTCCGGATCACGGGCGATACCGGCCATGTAGGCGTACATCCACTCCATGATCGCGCCGTAGGCATAGTGGTTGAAGGAGTTCATGCCGACCGGGCCGAACCCGTCGTCCTCGGAGTAGGAGTTCCACCGCTCCCACACCGTGGTGGCTCCGTTCTTCACCGAGAACAGCCAGGACGGCAGCGCGTCCTGGTGCAGCAGCTTGTACGCCAGGTCCGCGCGGCCCTCGTCGGTGAGGACGGGGGCGAGTACGTTGACGCCGAGGAAGCCGACGGACAGCGTGTTCTCGGCGTACCTGACCCGGATGCTCTCCGGGTGCGCCTCCTTGTGGGCCGCGTCGTTGCCGATGTTGTCCGCCAACAGCCCGACGAGCGTACGGCGCTGCGCCTCGGTCTCGTAGAAGCCGAGCTTGAGGACCCACAGCAAGGCGCTCTGGCTGTTGTCCTCCGTCTTCTGGTCGGGGTCGGCGCCGGGCTCGATCGGGGAGGCCGGCCCCAGACCGGACCTGACGGTGACGCGGCCGCCCTCGGTGCTCAGGTACTTGGTGATGAACGCCTGCTTGATGCGTCCGAAGAGCCGCTCGTACTCCTCGGCCTCACCGGCCCGGCCGATCGCACGGGCCATCCGCGCCATCAACTGGGCGGAGTAGCCGTAGTAGACGTCGCTCATCAGCTGGGCGCTGGTCTTCTGCGGGGCGAGCCAGTCGCCGGTGAGGGATCCCTGTCCGGCGTAGGTGTCGCCGGTCTGCCGGCGGATCCAGTCCAGGTAGCGGGCCATGGACGGCCAGTTGCGCTCGACGACGGTCGGGTCACCGGTCATCTGCCACACGGTCCACGGCACGATGACCCCGGCGTCGGCCCAACCGCTGCCGCCTCCGGGGAAGTTGAAGCGTCCGCCCGGTGCGAGCCCGGTGTACTGCGCCTTGTCCGCGCCGTAGATGGTCTGGGAGTCGACGACCGTGTCCTGGAAGTGGCTGAGGAAGACGCCCGCGTCCGCGTTGTACAGGCCGGTCGTGGCGAAGACCTGGGTGTCGCCGGTCCAGCCGAGGCGTTCGTCGCGTTGCGGGCAGTCGGTGGGCACCCAGAAGTAGTTGCCGCGCTGGCCCCAACGGATGTTGCTTGTCAGCTTGTTGATGTCGGGGTCGTTCGTCGTGACGGTGCCGGTCTCACGGGTGGCGGATGTGGCGACCTTGCCCGTCAGCCGGGTGATCGTGACGGTCTCCGACGAGGTGACGGACACGTATCGGAAGCCGTAGAAGGTCAGGGAGTCCCGATGGCTCTCCCCCTGCGGGTCGCCCTTCAGGACGTACGTGCTGGTGGCCTTGGCGCTGCGGAGGTTGGCCCGGTAGACGGAACCCTCGGGGCCGTCCGCACCGGCGCTGTCGTCGTTGAGCATCTCGGCGAACTTGAACTCGACCTTGGCGCCGGCCGGGCCTCGCAGGCTGTGGCGGGCCACCCCGACCATGTTCTGGCCGAGGTCGAAGACGGCGGTCTCGCCACTGCCGATGGTGACCGAGGCGGAGGCCGCCTTCGCGGGGTCGGTCACCGTGCGGGCCGGGTCCACGACGACGCGCCCTCTGCCGTTGGGGCTGCCGTCCTGTCCCGTCACACCGGTGGCGACGGTGACGGACTGCGGCCGTCGGTCCCAGCGGTGCACGAAACGCGCGGTCTCTCCCGGGTAGGCGAGCAGCCGCACGTCCGGGTACTTGTCCTCGAAGGCGACTCGTTCCACGTCCGACCAGGTCGAGTCGTCGAATCCGTCGGCGGTCCAGCCCGTCAGCTCCCTGCGGGCGTCGTACGTCTGGCCGTCATAGATGTCGTCGGCCCGGTAGGGGCCGGTGTCGGTGGCCCGCCAGCCGCCGTCCGTGTCGGTGACGACCGTCTGGGACGTACCGTCGGCATACCTGATCAGCAGCTTCGCCTTGACCGCGAGGGCATGGCCGTCCTTCGCGTAGTAGGTGCTGCCGTCGGAGACACGGCTGTTGTACCAGCCGTTGCCCAGAACGACGGCGAGCGTGACCTTCGGTCCGCGCGTCACGAGGTCGGTGACGTCGTAGGTCATGTAGTTGACGCGCGCGTCGTAGTTGGTCCAGCCCGGCGGCAGCAGTTCGGTCGTCCTGCCGCCGTCCTGCGAGACGGTCACACGCTGTCCGCTGACGTACGCCTCGTAGACGCCGAGGGCCGAGACGTACAGCCGTGCCTCCCGGACCCGGGGCCGGTGCTTTCCGGAGCCCGCGCCCTTGAGTGCCTGCTCCTTCCTGAGCATCGGCGCCCCGGGCGAGTTCGGGGTCTTCCCCTTCATCCCGATCCACCGCGCGCCGGCCCATCCGGCCACACCGTCGGTGCTCATCAGGCCGGTCTCGAAGGAGGAGGGGGCCGCGACGCCGACGGGACGGCCTTCGGTGTCCCAGACGGTGACCGTCCAGTGGTAGCGGGTCGAGGCGCCGAGCGGCTCGCCCGCGTAGCGGACGGCGACCGAGTCGGAGGTACGGACGCGTCCGCTGTTCCAGACGTCCGCGCGTGCGGCGGTCAGCTTCTCCGGAGCGCTGGCCACGAGGATCTGGTACGCCCCCTGTGCCCGCCCTCGTGTCGCCGACCGCATGCGCCAGCCGAAGCGCGGGCGGTCGGCGTCGACGCCCAGGGGGTCCGTGCGGTGTTCCACGGTCAGGCCGGACACCGCGCTCTCGCCCGGCCGGGGCTGAGGTGCCGCGTGGGCCGTGGTCGCGCCGCCGAGGCCGCCGGCCACTACCGGCACCGCGCCCGCCGTCGCGGCGAGCACGCTGCGGCGGCGGATTCCATTCGCGGGTCCGCCCGGACGGTCGCCGCCCTCGCCGGCTCGGTCAGCGTCGAATAAGTCGTGCTCTGCATGGGTCACACCGTGTTCCCTTCAGTTTCACATGTGGGGGGTCAGGAGCCGGACCTGTAGTCGGCGTCCATTGCGTCCAGGAGCTTCTGGGGCGTGGACTGCCCGCTGAAGATCTCCTGGAGGCCGCTGAGCATGGTCTGCTGGACCTTGGGGTTGGGCCAGAGCTGATCCATGAACGGCACTGTGCGGTCGGACCCGATGAACTCGGAGAGTTCGGCGAGTGACGGGTCCGCCGTGAAGCCCGTGTCGGGCAGGGCGGGCAGACCGCCCTGCTTCTTCACGAACACGTTCATGCCCTCGGGCGACATCACGAAGTTCACGAACTTCAGCGCCAGTTTCTCGTTCTTCGCCTTCGCGTTGACGCCGTATCCGCCGCCCGCCGCGGCGGGTATGAGGGTCCGGGAGGCGTCGTCGGCGGCGGGCAGCGCCTTGAGCGTGAACGTGCCCTCGGGATTCTTCTGCTTGCAGGGCGATCACCCAGTTGCCCTGGACGATGCCGAGGGTCTTGCCGGTGGCGGCGAGTTGCTGGCCGGCTTCGTAGGTGGTGCCCAGTGGGTTCTTCTGGAAGCAGCCGGTCTTCTCCATCGTCAGGTACTTGTCCAGGGCGGTGGTCCACCGGGACTTGGCGAAGGTGGCCCGGCCGGCCTGCATCTTCTGGTCGAAGTCCCGGTCGTCGCCGTAGACGGTCGTGGCGACCAGCGCGTACAGCACGAGCTGCGTCACCCAGTTGTCCTGGTTGCCCACTGCGAAGGCCGGGGTTCCCTTAACCTTCGCGGCCTTGCAGAAGGCCAGCAGCTCCGTCCAGGTGTCCGGCGGGGTGAGGCCCGCCTTCTTCACGGCCTGCTCCTTGTAGACGGCGCCGATGCCGTTCTGTCCGAAGACCGCGCTGTACGTCTTCCCCTCGTACTGGGCGACGGACTTCATCGCGTCCGGCAGCTCGGCGGCCCACGGCTGGTCCGACAGGTCGCGCAGATAGCCCGGCTTCGCCAGCACGTATGTCGTCGCCGGATTGCCGTTGCCGGGCCCGACCGACATCACGTCGGGTGCCGTGGTAGTCGTCCAGGCCGACCAGGGAGAAGTCGGGGTCGAGTCCGTCCCAGTCGGTGAACGCGTAGTACACACCGCGCGCACTCGGCACCAGGACGACGAAGGCGAACAGCAGCATCGCGGGCAGGGTGAACCACCACGGCGGGGTGGTTCGCGCGCGCCGCACCCGTGGAGCCGGGTCCGCGCCCGGGGGCCGGTCGATGTGCGGAGATTGCTCGAGCGGGGTGGCTGTCACTGACGAACCTCCTCTCTTGAAACGATTCAAGCCAACTGCTGGATCAACTCTCCGACCGCGCCTCGACGGGAGCGTCGCCGGTCTCTTCATCCTGGAGTTCGGTGCCGGGGCGGTGTGGGGCCCGACGCCGGGCCGGGCGGCCCGGAATGGTTGTGGGTAACGTTTCCCAAAGGGTGTGGCCAGACCCTAGGGAGCGTCCCGCGTGACGTCAAGACGTTGCGCACACACTGCGGGGGCATTACGAGGAAGGCGCCTCCCCCGCTCCGAGTCACCCGCTGAGCTGCGGAATCCGTCCTAGACTCGGCCGCCCAACGACTCCCCGAAAGGCAAGGACCGGATGGAGCCGCCAGCAACACGCCGCAGGGTCACCATCGTCGACGTCGCGCGGCACGCCCGCGTGTCCGTCACCTCCGTGTCGAAGGTGCTGCGCAACGCGTACGGGGCCAGTCCCGAGATGCAGACCAGGGTGCGCCGCGCGATCGAGGAGCTGGGCTACCGGCCGCACGCGGGTGCCAGAGCCCTTCGCGGGCAGACGTACACCATCGGCGTGATGCTGCCCGACATCCGCAACCCGTTCTTCCCCGAGATCCTCGACGGCATCACCGCCTCACTGGAGGAAACCGACTACCAGGTACTCCTGGGACCCGGCTGCAACGGGGAGAACGAGGAGGCCCGCGTCACCGAGGCGATGATCGACCGCGGCATGGACGGCCTCGTCCTGGTCGCACCGGTCTCGTCGCGCGCGCACCTGGAGCACGTGGGCACCGCCATACCGACCGTCGTCGTCGGCCGCCACGGATCCTCTCCCGCGTACGACACCGTGACCGACGACGACTTCGAGGGCGCGGCCCTGGTCGTCAGTCACCTCGCCGGTCTCGGCCATCGCCGGATCGCCCACATCGAGCATCACGAGACCGACCCGACGCGCCTCGCGGAGATGCCCAACGCCCGGCGCGCCGACGGATACCGGCAGGCCATGCGGGTGCACGGGCTGGAGGAGTGGATCGACGTGGTCTCCACCAGCTACACCCAGCAAGGCGGTTACCAGGGCGTGCGGGAGTTGCTGTCCCGTCCGGCCGCCGCCCGGCCCACGGCCGTCTTCGCCGGAGCGGACATCGTCGCCATCGGCGCGCTCCAGGCGGCCTCCGAGGCCGGCCTGTCCGTTCCCGGCGACATGTCGGTGGCCGGATACGACAACACCACGTTCGCCGCGTTCGACCCGATCTCGCTCACCAGCGTCGACCAGGCGGGCCAGGAGATGGGCAGGAACGCCGTACGACTCCTCCTGGAACGCATCTCCGATCACGGCCGCCCGTCGGCCAAGGTCACCCTCTCCCCCAGCCTTGTGCCGCGCCGGTCCACGGCACGACCGGCGGAGTGAGGGCCGACACCGAACAATGCGGGGGGGGCGTTCAACCCTTCGGTTGAATGTTGGACCGAACTTTTGGGAAACGTTGCCCATCGCTTCTCGCTGAGGCAAGGATGAGGGTGCCCGACGGCCGTGGCAGAGCCAGGCGCCGGGCTTCCTCACTCCCCCCTCAGAGAGGTCTCCTCAGCGTGCCCAGCTTCAGCAGAAGGAATGTCCTGGCCACCGGCGCAGGCGCCGCCCTCGGTATCGGCGCGTTCGGCGCCTCGACCGGTCCGGCCGCGGCCGCGCCGACGGGCTCCCGCCGTGCGGAGGGGCGCGAGGAGACCCGTACGCTCGACCAGCTGTACAAGGCCGCGCTCGCCGAGGGCGGCAAGCTCGTCGTCTACGCGGGCGGCGACACCCCGACCCAGCAGGACGGCACCAAGGCGGCCTTCAAGGACCGCTTCCCCAAGCTCGACCTGACGCTGATCGTCGACTACAGCAAGTACCACGACGTGCGGGTCGACAACCAGTTCGCCACCGACACCCTCGTGCCGGACGTCGTCCAGTTCCAGACCCTGCAGGACTTCGACCGCTGGAAGCAGCAGGGCCGCCTGCTGCACTACAAGCCGGCCGGCTTCTCCAAGGTCTACGACGAGTTCAAGGATCCGCAGGGCGCGTGGGTGGCCACCGGCGCGATCGCCTTCAGCTTCATGTACAACACGGCGACGGTCGGTTCGAAGAAGCCGCTCACCCCGCTCGACATGGTCGACCCGAAGTGGAAGGGCGGGATCGCCTCGTCGTTCCCGCACGACGACGACGCGGTCCTCTACCTCTTCTCGCTGTACGCCCGCACGTACGGCTGGGACTGGGTGGCCAGGTTCGCCGCCCAGGACGTCCGGTTCGCGCGGGGCAGCAACTCGCCGGGGGACGCGGTCTTCGGCGGGCAGAAGGCGATCGGCGTCGGCACCGCGGGGTCCGCGGTCAGCTCTTCCCCCGTGACGTTCGCCATCCCGGACGGACACCCGTTCATGGCCTGGGGCCAGCGCACGGCCATTCTCAAGCAGGCCAAGAACTCCACCGCCGCCCAGCTCTTCCTCAACTGGCAGCTGTCGAAGGAGATGCAGAACGGCTCCTTCAACGGCTGGTCCGTGCGCACGGACGTCACTCCGCCGACCGGTCTGAAGCGGATCTGGGAGTACCCGAACGCGAACGTGAACGGCTTCCCCCGCTTCATGGCCGACCGCGCCGCGGTCGAGCGCTGGAAGCAGACCTTCGCCCTGTACTTCGGTGAGGTCAAGGGCGACCCGACGCCCGGCTGGCTCGGACTGCACCCGGGGGCCTGAAGACGGGCGGGGCCACCGGCCGACCGGTGGAGGGACCGGTGGCCCCGCTCCTCACATGAGGCATTCAGAGATTCGAACAGTTCGTCGACACCGCCCTGGTGCGCGACGCGATGACCGACGGACCGGCTGACCGACTGACGAGGGTGCTGCCGGGCTGCCCTCAGCCCGGCAGCACCCTCTGTTTCTCAGTGCTCGAACGGCTCGTAGTCGAACCAGTCGAAGTGAACGGAGCCGGCGGAAGCGAACATCCCGAAGACCCGGCCCGTGAAGCCGCCGGCGACCTCCGTGGACAAGTACCGGCCGTCCAGCGAGGCGAGTTCGACGAAGGTGCCGTCCGCCTCCTCGAAGCCGATCGAGACGAAGTCGGGGCCCGTACGCGCATCGTTCACCGTGTGCACGGCGGCAGCCTCGATACGGAGAACCACAGGCCCCGGGGGTGTCGGCCGGGAGGCCACGACGGTGTGCAACGGGCCGATGCGGGCCCGCACTTGCACCTGGCCGGACGAGACCTCGACGGCGTAGTGATGGCGCTCGTCGAGGCGGACCGCCAGACCACCCTGCCCCTCGGCCGCGTCGACCAGGGTACGCACCCGGCACGACGGATGCTGCTGCCGCCGCCCCACGAATGTCACGTCGGCGTCGTCGAGCGATCCGCCGCGGGCGCGGAGGGTCAGCCAGCCGGGCTGTTCCTTGGTGGTGCAGTCCTCGGAGCTTCGCCGGCGCAGCGAGACCCAGCAGGGGGCCAGCTCGGTCGTGTCGAAGTCGTCCCGGCGCTCCGGCACCACGTCGTGCGGCTGGAGGGGCCAGGGGGGTGCGGGCAGGGCGGTCGACAGTTCGCCGACAACCGGCCAGCCGTCCACCCAGTCGACCGGCGCCAGGAAGGTCTCCCGGCCGAGTACGTGCCAGCCGGGGGTGCCCCCGCCCGGCCGCACGCCGAGCAGCACCATCCACCACGAACCGTCGGGTCCTTGGACGAGGTCGGCGTGGCCGGTGTTCTGGATGGGGTGGTCGGTGCTCCGGTGGGTCAGGATCGGATTGGCCGGGCACGGCTCGAACGGGCCCGTGGGTGCGAGGCCGCGGGCGATGGAGACGCCGTGGCCGCGCTCGGTGCCGCCCTCGGCGATGAGCAGGTACCAGTAGTCGCCGATCCGGAACAGGTGCGGTGCCTCGGGGGCCTTCGCGCCGGGCGCCCCGGACCACAGCTGTCGGCGCGGACCGAACGTCTCCCCGGTGTGGGGATCGATACGGATCTGGCCGACTCCGGCGGTGGTGCACCAGCAGTTGCCTTCGTCGTCCCAGGCGATGTCCGGGTCGATGCCGTGCACGCCGGGCAGCCGGATCGGATCGGACCAGGGGCCGGCCGGGTCGGTGGCCGTGAACAGCAGGTTGCCGTCACCGCTGACGTTCGTGACGATCAGCCAGAAGCGGCCGTCGTGGTGGCGCAGGGTGGGCGCGTAGATTCCGCCGGAGGAAGCCGAGTCCAGTGGCAGACGCAGTTGACTCGGGCGGTCGAGGGCGTTGCCGATCTGGGTCCAGTGCACCAGGTCCCGGCTGTGGAAGATGGGCACACCGGGGAAGTACTCGAAGCTGGAGCACGCGATGTAGTAGTCCTCGCCCGCCCGGCAGATGGACGGATCGGGGTAGAAGCCGGGGATCACGGGGTTGCTGACGGTGTTGCCCGTCTCGGGCACGCTCGACACCCTCATCGGTCCTTTCGCTGTTACGAAAGTTTCTTGTCCAACGACGGATAGTTTCCAAAGCAGGCTAGTGACGGCCCTCCTGGCGGTCAATGGCCTCGCGGGTCAGCTCTTGGGGGGAGCCGTGCTGGCCCGGACCGTCAGGGTCGTCGCGATCTCCAGCCCGGCCTGGGGTGCCTCCTCGCCGCGGCCGAGCGTGAGCGCCAGCTCGGTCGCGGCCACGGCCATCTCGGTGAGGGGCTGGTGAACGGTGGTCAGGGGCGGGTCCACCCAGGCCACCACCGGCAGATCGTCGAAGCCGACGACGCTCAGGTCGCCGGGAATGCCCAGACCGGCCTCGCGTGCCGCCTGGTAGACACCGAGCGCCTGCAGGTCGTTGGCGGTGAAGATCGCCGTCGGGCGCTCGGGCAGAGCCAGCAGGGAGCGCGCCGCCTGAAAGCCGTCCTCACTGGTGAGCGGCGTGTGCACGACGAGTTCCGGATCGATCTCCAGGCCGGCCGCCTGCATCGCGGAGCGGTATCCGTCCAGGCGGGCGCAGCAGTACAGCTGGTCCTGCGGGCCGCTGATCATGGCGATGCGGCGGTGCCCGAGTTCGGTGAGGTGTCGGGTCGCGGCCCGGCCGCCCGACCAGTTGGTGGCGCCCACGAACGGGACGTCGTCCGGCAGTTCCGTGGCCGGGTCGACGACGACGAACGGGATGCCCTTCGCCTTCAGCTGCTCCCGCTCGGCCTCGGAGAGCTGGGCCACGGACAGGACACAGTTCGGGCGCCGGGAGACGGTGTCGTCCCAGGTGGGCAGGTCCGTGTCGTGCAGCCCGAACTCGGACACCATGACGCCCACGCGGTGTTGGCGGGCCACCCGCTCGACACCGCGGATGATCTCGACCGCCCACATGTGCTGGAGCTCGCGGAAGACGAGCTCCACGACGTTGTTCCGGTTGGCGCCCGTCGGCTTGCGGTAGCCGTACTCGTTGACCAGGGCCTCGACCCGTGCGCGGGTGTCCGCGGAGACGCCCGACTTGCCGTTGATCACCTTGGACACGGTGGGGACCGAGACCCCCGCAGACTCGGCGATGAACGCGATCGTGACCGGCCGGGACGTATCGCCCTGTCCGTCGTTCCTGTCCACCGGCCCGTCAGCTGCGTTGTCCGCCAAGGTCGTCTTCCCGATCGTCGAACCGCCCTCGCCCGGCGCAGGCCTGGCGCGAATGCCGGTTGAACAGCGTCGTATGGATGTGCCCGGTTCATTCTGGCATCTCTTACCGCCGCATCTGTGGCCTCGGGCACATCTTCATGTTAACTTCTCCGCCGCGAAGCGCGAAAGTTTCTTTCTCTGAGTTGTATCTCTGTCGGTCTCGGACCGACCCCACGTGTCGCACACCCCCCAACCAGAAGGTGCACGTGATGACGAGGAGACTCGCAAGACTTCTTCCGCGACGACGCCGGTCGTCGCGCCCCCCGCGGAGACTGACTGCACTCGTCCTGGCGCTCGTCCTGCTCCCGCTGCTGCCCGCCGCCGCGCAGGCCGCCGATCCCCCCGTTCCTCCGCCCAGTGCCCCGGCCGCCCGCAGCGCGGTGGCGGCCATGCAGCCCGGGTGGAATCTGGGCAACACCTACGACGCCATCCCCGACGAGACGTCCTGGGGCAACCCGCCCGTGACCAGGGCCCTCTTCCAGAAGGTCAAGTCACAGGGCTTCAAGAGCATCCGGCTGCCCGTCACCTGGGGCATCCACCAGGGCTCCGCGCCCGACTACAAGATCGATGCGGCCTGGATGGCCAAGGTGCGCCAGGTAGTCGACATGGCGCTGGACGAAGACCTGTACGTGCTGCTCAACATGCACCACGACTCCTGGATGTGGGTCAACAACCTCTCCTCGGACCACGACGCCGTCCTCGCCCGCTACCGCGCCACCTGGACCCAGATAGCGGCGGAGTTCCGGGACAGGTCGCCCAAGCTGGCGTTCGAGAGCATCAATGAGCCCACGTTCAGCAACACGTCCGGCGACGACGAGAACTACCGGCTGCTGGCCGAGCTCAACAAGGCGACCCATCGGATCGTCCGCGACTCCGGCGGCCGGAACGCCGACCGCCTGCTCGTGCTGCCCACCCTGTACACCAACGCCGACCAGGGCCGCCTGGACGCGCTGGCCACCGAGCTGGCGGACCTGCGCGACCCCATGGTGGCCACGACGATCCACTTCTACGGCTGGTGGCCGTTCAGCGTGAACATCGCCGGGTACACCCGGTTCGACGCCACCTCGGAGCAGGACCTCACCGCCACCTTCGACCGCGCGTACAACACCTTCACCGCGCGCGGCATCCCCGTCGTCATCGGCGAGTACGCCCTGCTGGCCTACGACCACAACCGCCCCGGCATCATCGAACAGGGCGAACAGCGCAAGTACTTCGAGTTCCTGGGCGACTACGCACGTCGGCGACAACTCACCACGATGCTCTGGGACGCCGGTCAGTTCCTGAACCGCAACACCCTGCAATGGCGTGACTCGGAGCTGTTCGCCCAGATCAAGTCGAGCTGGACCACGCGTTCCGGGACCGCCTCCAGCGACATGGTGTTCCTCCCGAAGTCGGGCGCCATCGCCGGCCAGGACCTGACCCTGAACCCGAACGGCACCGACTTCCAGGGACTGCGGCACGGCTCCCGCAATCTCCTGAGGGGCAGGGACTACACCGTCTCCGGCAACCGCCTCACCCTGACGGCCGGCGCGCTCACCGAGTTGGCCGGCGACCGGTCGTACGGCGTCAACGCGACGCTGGAGGCGAGGTTCTCCCGCGGTGTCCCGTGGCGGATCGATGTGATCACCTACGACAAACCGGTCCTGTCGAACGCCTCGGGAAGCACCGGCGGCCTGTCCATCCCCACCCAGTTCCGGGGCGACATGCTCGCGACCATGGAGGCCAGGTACGACGACGGGAGCAACGCGGGTCCGGCGAGCTGGACTTCGTACCAGCAGTGGGACACCGCCTTCTCGGCGTACACCAACGACTCCATCAAGCTGACCGCCGAGTTCTTCAACTCCCTGCGGGACGGCTCCCGGGTGACGCTCACCTTCCACTTCTGGAGCGGTGCCACCACGACGTACCACGTCACCAAGTCGGGAAGCGCCGTGACCGGCTCGCCCGCCTGACCTCGTCGGCGCCGCTTCTCTGCGGGTCGACCCGGGCCCGTTGTCGAAGCGCTTCGACAGTCCCGGTTCCTGCTCCACCGCATCACCGCCGCGCGGCCGGCACCCGGCCGCGCGGCCCCAAGACCCTTCCTCAGGCCCATCGGCGAAAGCAGCCCGACCATGACCGACGAGATCAACCGCAGAACCCTTCTGAGCACGGCCGCGGCCGTGGCCGGTACCGCTGCGATGGCGCCGTTGCTGTCCGCGTGCGGCGGCGGTGGGCAGAGCACCGGCGGAACCAACACCAAGAAGGGGCTCAAGGCCGCGCTCCCGGCCTATGTGCCCAGCAGCGCCGTCAAGCCGGACATCCCGTCGGTCGCCGGCGGCACCGACATAGCGACCGACCCCGGCTTCCTCACCTACCCCGCCCAGCGGCCCCGGACGGTCGACGGCGTGCCGGGCAAGGGCGGCAGCTACACGGCGGTCACTCCGCTGTGGGGCACCGTCCCGTCCCCGGACAACTCCTTCAACCGCGCCATGAACAAGGCTCTGGTTCACGCTGCTCAGCGAGGCCGCACCGTCCCGCACGCCCCCCCATCCCCACCCGCACGCGGTTACGAATGTGTTCCAAACACTTGACGGCCACCTTATGACTGCGTAGACATGGCAGCGCAGTCAGACTGGCATCGACCGGCCCACTGCTTCGGATCATCATCGTCGGGAGACACCATGGCGCGAGGCACAGGACGGGGCGGGAGTACCGGCGCTCCGCGCAGCGTGGACGTGGCCCGGATTGCCGGCGTCTCCCAGAAGACGGTGTCCCGCGTCTTCAACGACGAGCCCTATGTCTCCGCCGAGTTGCGCCGACGTGTTCTCGATGCCGCGGAGGAACTCGGCTACCGGCTGAACAACGCGGCTCGGGCGCTGGCCTCCGGACGGACGCGGTCGATCGGCGTGGTGACGCTGGGGACCGCCCTGTACGGGCCCGCCTCATTGATCATGGGGGTCGAGCGCGCCGTACGGGACATGGGATACGCCCTCCGTGTGGTCAACACGGTGGAAGGCGACCCCGCCGGAGTCGTCGGTGCCGTGGACTCGCTCCTCGACCAGGGCGTGGACGGCATCGTCATCTCCGAGCCGATCGACGACGGGCGGGACGGAGATCTCGCAGCCCGCCTCGACGTGGACGTACCCGTCCTCGTCCTCGGCGCGCCGCCGTTCTCGGCGCCCAGGTCGCTGGTGGCCGGCGTCGGCGCCGACGTCATGGCGCGGACGGCCACCGAGTACCTGCTGGACCTGGGACATGTGACGGTCCATCACCTCGCGGGGCCGCAGCGGTGGTTCGCCGCCCGGGACCGTGCGCAGGGCTGGCGCTCCGCGCTGGTCGGGCACGGCAGAGCGGTGCCGCCGGTCATCGAAGGCGACTGGTCGGCGGCCTCCGGTTATGCGGCCGGCCGACGGCTGGCCTCCGACGGCGACGTGACCGCGGTGTTCACCGCCAACGACGACATGGCCATCGGCCTCATCCGGGCCCTGACCGAAGCCGGCCGACGCGTGCCGGAGGACGTCAGCGTGGTCGGCTTCGACGACATCCCCGTCGCGGCCTACGTGACTCCTCCGCTCACGACGATCCGGCAGCTTTTCGACGTCGTGGCGCAGGATGGGATCAAACGCCTCGTGCACACCATCGAGAACCCGCAGGCGGACCCCTTGCCGGCGAGCGAGCCACCGGTCGACCTCGTCCTCCGCGCCTCGACCGCGCCGCCCCCCACCCGGGCACCCCTGGGTCGTGGTCGTCGCCGTACCGCGTCCCGTCCGGACGGGTGCGGGCCCGCCCCGCCCGCGGAGACGATGGTCCCCGCCCAGAACTGACCTGGGCGCGGCAGCCCGGGCGACAGCCTCCACCGCCGGGCACGGGATCGCAGGCCGAGCCCGCGCACCGGTCCCTGCGTCTGCCGTCCCTTCCCCGACGTGTCCCCGCAGACCGCGGAAACCCCGCGGCACCGGGGACGCACCTCGCCTCCTCTCCTCAACCCCGCGGCCGCTGAGCAGCAGTCCCGCCGCAGCACCTCTCCGTTCCCTCCCCTGCCTCCCCCGGCCACCGGGTTCCCGCCGCAGCAGCGGTAAGCCCGCCGGGTGAGGCCACGAGGACGTACCCCCGGCCCTGTCGGACCCGTGTCCTGGCCGCCACGTCCGTTCCCTGTCTCTCCCTCGTCACCCCTTGTTCCGCATGCCCTCGTCCGGCGTGCCTTCCCTCAGCCATCGGCGGGAGTTCACCATGTTCAGAATCCGTTCCACCCCCAGCCCCTCCCAGATGAGCCGCCGGCTCTTCCTCACCGCAGCGGGAGCGGTCTCGCTGGGCGCCGCCCTCACCGCCTGCGGCGACAGCGGCGGCGGCTCCTCCGCCTCCGCGAAGCCGGTGAGCCAGGCCGACATCGACAAGGCGATGAAGACGCCGACCGAGCTGACCTTCTGGACGTGGGTCCCGGACATCGCCAAGGAGGTCGCCCTCTTCGAGAAGAAGTACCCGGCGATCAAGGTCAAGGTCGTCAACGCCGGTCAGGGCACCCCGCAGTACACCAAGCTGCGTACGGCGCTGAAGGCCGGCAGCGGCGCCCCCGACATGGTCCAGATCGAGTACCAGGCGATCCCGACGTTCACGATCACCAACAGTCTGCTGGACCTGCGGCCCTACGGCGCCGCCGCGTTGAAGAACACGTTCGTCGACTGGACCTGGGGACAGGTCAGCGGCACGAACGGCGAGGTGTGGGCGATCCCGCAGGACACCGGCCCGATGGGCATGCTCTACCGGCAGGACATCTTCGACAAGCACGGCATCGAAGTCCCCACCACCTGGGACGAGTTCGCCGAGGCGGCCCGCAAGCTCCACAAGGCCGACCCCGACGTCTACCTCACCAACCTCGCCGCCAACCAGGTCGCCGCATGGCACGGCCTGCTGTGGCAGGCGGGCGGCAAGCCGTACGTCACCTCCGGCAAGAGCGACATCACCATCAGCGTCGACGACGCCGTCTCGCAGAAGCTCGGCACATACTGGGGCGGCCTGGCGAAGGAAGGAGTCATCGGCGTCGAACCCGACTTCACCGACGCCTGGTACTCCGCGCTCAACAAGGGCAAGTACGCCACCTGGATCACCGCCGCCTGGGGCCCCGTGTTCCTCTCCGGCTCCGCCAAGGCCACCGCGGGCAAGTGGCGAGCGGCCCCGCTGCCGCAGTGGGACGCGTCGAAGCCGAGTTCGGGCAACTGGGGCGGCTCGACCACCGCGGTCATCCGGTCCACCAAGAACCCCATCGCGGCCGCCCAGTTCGCACAGTTCCTCAACAGCGACCCGGCCAGCGCGAAGATGTTCGCCACCGAGCAGTTCTTCTTCCCCGCGACCAAGGCCCTGCTCACCGACGCCTCATTCGTGGGCGACGCGCCGACCTTCTACGGCGGTCAGAAGGTCAACCAGGTCTTCGCCGACATCAGCTCCACGGTCAGCTCCTCCTTCCAGTGGCCGCCCTTCCTCGACCAGGCGGCCACCGACTGGACCGAGACCGTCGGCAAGTCACTGGCCGACGGCACCGACACCGCCCGCGCTCTCGGGACCTGGCAGTCGAGGCTCACCACGTACGCCAAGAAGCAGGGTTTCACCGTCCACTCCTGACGGCCCGCCGGGTCCCGCTCCACGACGCGGGACCCGCCCCGTCCCCCCACCAGCACCATCCCTCTCAGAAAGGGCCGACGATGACCGCAACAACCACGGCCTCTCCCAAGGGCCGGCGCCGAGACGGGCCGAGACGCCCCGGGCTCGGCGGCGCGAGCCGGCGCCGGTCGGCGGGGCCGCTGTTCGTCGCACCGTTCATGGTGCTGTTCCTCCTGCTGTTCCTCGCGCCGCTCGGCTACGCCGCCTACCTCAGCCTCTTCCAGGAGCGCCTGATCGGCGGCACGGCGTTCGTCGGCCTCGACAACTACACCCAGGCCCTCACCGATCCGCAGTTCCTCCACGGCGTCGGCCGCGTGGCACTGTTCTTCGTGATCCAGGTGCCTCTGATGCTGCTGCTGGCGCTGCTGTTCGCGCTCGCCCTCGACAGCGGACTGCTGCGGCTCGCCCGGGTGATCCGGCTGGGCATCTTCGTGCCGTACGCCGTGCCGAGCGTGGTGGCCTCGCTCATGTGGGGCTATCTGTACGGCCCGGACTTCGGCCCGTTCGCCCAGATCGCCCAGAAGCTGAGTCTTCCCGTCCCGGACTTCCTCAGCGAGGGCTGGATGCTCGGCAGCCTGGCCAACATCGTGACCTGGGAGTTCGTCGGCTACAACATGATCATCCTGTACGCCGCGCTGCGCACGATCCCCACCGAGCTGTACGAGGCGGCGGCCATGGACGGCGCCGGCGCCTGGCGCATCGCCTGGTCGATCAAACTGCCCGCCCTGCGCCCGGCGCTCCTGCTCACCCTGCTGTTCTCCGTGATCGGCAGCTTCCAGCTGTTCAACGAGCCCAAGCTGCTGATGAACATCGCCCCGGACGTCATCACGAGCTCCTACACCGCCAACCTCTACGCCTACACGCTCGCCTTCACCGGCCAACAGGTCAACTACGCGGCCACCGTCTCCTTCCTCCTCGGCCTCGTCATCGTGATCGCCTCCTACGCCGTCCTGCTCACCGCGAACCGCAGGAGGACTCCGTGACCACCCTCACTCCCCCGGCCGCCGTCGCACCGGCCGCCGAGCGCACAGCCGGCAAGTTCCGCAAGCGGCACCGGCCGTCGGCCCGCCGCCGCAGCACCCCGCTGACCATCGCCATGCTGGCCGCCCTCGCCTACTTCCTCCTCCCGCTGCTCTGGCTGCTGATCGCCTCGACCAAGAGCACGCAGGACCTGTTCAACAGCTTCGGCCTGTGGTTCTCGCACGCTCCTCAACTGCTGACGAACATCAAGGAGACCTTCACCCAGGACGACGGCGTCTTCGTACGCTGGCTGCTCAACACGGTCATGTACGCGGGCGTCAGCGCGGTCGGCGCCGCACTCCTGGCCGCCGCCGGCGGTTACGGCTTCTCCAAGTTCCGCTTCCGCGGCGACCGCGCCGCCTTCAACCTGGTGCTCGGGGCCGTCATGGTGCCGACCACGGCCCTGGCGATCCCGACCTACCTGCTTTTCGCGAAGGCGGGCCTGGTCAACACCCCGTGGGCGATCATCCTGCCCTCCCTCGTCAACCCGTTCGGCCTCTACCTGATGCGCGTCTACGCCGAGGACGCCGTCCCGGACAGCCTCCTGGAGGCAGCCCGCATCGACGGCGCCGGCGAGGCCCGGATCTTCTTCCGCATCGTCCTCAGGCTGCTGAGCCCCGGCCTCGTGACCGTCCTTCTGTTCACGCTGGTCGCGACCTGGAACAACTACTTCCTGCCGCTGATCATGCTGAACGACCCGGACCTGTACCCGGTCACCGTAGGCCTCTCCTCCTGGGCCGCTCAGGCGCAGAACGGGGGAGCGGGCGCCAGCAGCGACATGTTCGCGCTGGTCGTGACCGGCTCCCTGATCTCGATCGTCCCGCTCGTCGTGGCGTTCCTGATGCTGCAGCGGTACTGGCAGAGCGGACTGGCCTCCGGCGGCGTCAAGCAGTAGCGCGCACCACCCGTACATCTCCCCATCTCCTCGGAGGTTTCCCCTCATGGCGGCTCTGCCTGCCCGTGTCCTCTTCGGCGCCGCGTACTACCACGAGTACACGCCCGCCTACGACCCCGAACTGCGGCCCGACGAACAGCTGAAGACCGACCTCGATCTGATGGTCGAGGCCAACTTCACCGTGATCCGGGTCGGCGAGTCGGTGTGGTCCACCTGGGAGCCGGAGAACGGGCGGTTCGACCTCGACTGGCTCCAGCCCGTCCTGGACGGCGCCCACGAGCGCGGCATCTCCGTCGTGCTCGGCACCCCGACGTACGCCGTACCGCCGTGGCTGGCCCGCCAGTACCCGGAGATCACGGGTGAGCGGCGCACCGGCGAGCGCATCGGCTGGGGCGCCCGCCAGGAGGTCGACTTCACCCACCCCGCCTTCCGCTTTCACGCCGAGCGGGTGATCCGCAAGATGGCCGCCCGGTACGCCGACCACCCGGCGCTCATCGGCTGGCAGGTGGACAACGAGCCCGGCCTGCACCTCTTCCACAACCAAGGTGTCTTCCAGCGCTTCGTCGACCACCTGCGCGAGAAGTACGGCGACGTCGAGACCCTCAACCGCGAATGGGGCCTCGTCTACTGGTCCCACCGGCTGTCGACCTGGGCCGACCTGTGGACGCCGGACGGCAACGAGCAGCCCCAGTACGACGTCGCCTGGCGGGAGTTCCAGGCCCGGCAGGTCACCGAGTTCATCGGCTGGCAGGCCGACCTCGTCCGTGAGTACGCCAAGCCCGAGCATTTCGTCACCACCTGCATCTCCTACACCCGTCAGGGGGTGGAGGACGACGAGATGACCGACCGCCTCGACATCGCGTCGGGCAACCCGTACTACGACATGCAGGACGGCCTGCTGCTGCCCGACCCGACACCCGACGCGCACGAGCAGAAGTGGAAGACCACCGGGGTGTGGTCGATGTACCAGACCGCCGACTGGATGTTCTCCTCCCGCCAGGCACCTTTCCTGGTCACCGAGACCAACGCGAACTCCATCGGCTTCCCCTGGGACAACCGCCCCGGTTACGACGGCCAGTGGCGGCAGGCCGCGTGGGCGCATGTGGCTCGGGGCGCCCGCATGATCGAGTACTGGCAGTGGCAGACGCTGCGCTTCGGCGCGGAGACGTACTGGGGCGGTGTCCTGCCACACAGCGGAAAGCCGGGCCGCACGTACGCCGAAGTGGCCCGGCTGGGAGCCGAGTTCGACAAGGCGGGCCCGCTCGTCGCCGGTATCGAGCCGGACGCCGACATCGCGATGGTCTACTCGATGCCGAGCAAGTGGCTGATGCAGAAGTACCCGCCGCTCGCGACGCCCGAGGGCGAACCGGACCCCGCCGCGTACCACCGCATCTTCGACCCCTTCTACCGGGGCGCGTTCGACGCCGGCCGCCAGGTGCGGATCGTCCACGCCCGGCAGCTGCGGACGGGCATGACGGCGGAGGAGGCCGTGCGACGCCATCCGGTCCTCGTCGCCCCGGCCCTGTACGTCGTCGACGACGCCACGCTGGACTGGCTCGCGGCCTACGCCCACGCGGGCGGCCACCTCGTGCTCGGCCCGCGCACCGCGTACGCCGACCATGAGGCCCGTGCCCGGCTCGACCCGGCCCCCGGGCGTCTCGCCGGGGCCGCGGGCGTCACCTACGACGAGTTCAGCAACCTCGCCCATGGCGTCCGGGTGCACGGTGTACCCGGCGGCCCGCTCCAGGTGCCCGCGAACGCGACGGCGACGCACTGGATCGAAGGTCTCACGGTCGTCGACGCCGATGTGCTGGCCTCCTACGACCACCCGCACTTCGGTCGCTGGCCGGCCGTCACGACCCGCCGCCACGGCGCCGGTCGCGTCACCTCCGTGGGCACCGTGCCAGGGCGCGACCTCGCCCGGGAACTGGCCGCCTGGCTGGCTCCTGCCACCCGCGGCGGGTGGCAGGGTCTCCCGGCGTCCGTGACCGCGACGACCGGCACCTCCCCCGACGGACGTCGCGTCCACATCGTGCACAACTGGAGCTGGGAGCCCACGAGCGTCCAGGCCCCGGTGGACCTGTCCGACGCCCTGAACGAGCATCCCGTACCGGCCGGCACCGTGCTGGACCTCGGCCCGTGGGACGTACGCGTCCTCGTCGCGGAATGACTGTCTGACCCCCTTTTTACCCGCAGTCGGAGAGCCCGGGCATCACCGTGGTCATCCCCAGAAGGAGGAACTGTGCAGAGAAGAAGGCTAGGAAAGGCGCTGGGAACATTCGCCGCGTCGTCCGTGTTGCTGGCCGTTCCCGCGTCCGGTGCGCAGGCGTACAGCCCGACGGGCGGGACCCTGTATCAGCTCGGCAGCGAACCGTGTCTGAAGGGGCGGGGCAACTGTGCGGTCTACCCCAAGTCGGCGCAGCTGCCGAGCGGGCGGCTGGTCGCGGCGTTCGAGAAGTCCACTGTCGTGACGGAGACGGGCAGCGCCGACAAGCAGACGCTCCCGGTCTACAAGAGCGACGACGACGGCACGACGTGGCAGCCGCTGGCCGAGGTCAAGGCCCCGGCGTACATCTCCAGTGACGCCAAATACGCGAAGTACACGAGCAACTGGACCAACCCGTACCTCTACACGCTTCCGCAGGACGTCGGTGACCTGAAGCAGGGCACGCTGCTCCTGGCGACCGTCGTGTCGGGCGACGACTACTACTACAAGGAGCACAAGGCGGCCGACCCGAACTGGGCGCCGTCCAACGACGGGGACCGCAAGGACCTGGCGATCGCCCTGTACTCCAGCACCGACGAAGGTGCGACGTGGAAAATCCAGAACGTCGTCGCGACCGGCGGCTGGCAGGGCGGCAGCGCGGGCGCGCTCGGCCAGAACATCGCGAACGCCAACACGAACAAGCAGGTGGATCCCCTCTGGGAGCCGTACCTGATGGTCCACAAGGGCAAGCTCGTCTGCTACTACTCCGACGAGAACGACTACACCGGCTTCGACGCGAGCACCGGCGTCCCGACCCTCGACCCGGCGAACGACACCTCCAAGGACTCCCTCGGCCAGATCCTGGTCCACAAGACCTGGGACGGCCGTAGTGCGCAGTGGAGCGCTCCGGTCGTCGACATCGCCGGTCTGACCCAGGACATGGGTGGCGGCAAGTCGGAGATCGGTGGCGGACGGCCCGGCATGACGAACGTCGTCCGTACGACGGACGGCAAGTGGATGATCACCTACGAGTACTGGGGCGGCGGAGCCAACACCCGGTACCGGATCGCCGACGACCCGCTGAAGTTCTTCACCGGCTCGGCCACCGGCACGGGGGTCAACTCTCTGCCGGTCGACACCGGTTCCCACGCTCTCTCGGCGGGCGGCAGCCCGGTGCTCATCCGGCTTCCCGGTGGGCGCCTGGTCTACAACGCCGCGGGCAGCGGCAACGTCTGGGTCAACGAGAGCGGACGCTCCGACGGCGTGTGGAAGGAGTACCAGACGACCTCGCAGGCCGGCTACAGCCGCAACCTGCAGTATGTCGAGGGCACCGGCCGTATCTCGATACTCAACAACCAGGGCACGTCGACGCTCAAGTTCGCCGAGATCGATCTCGGCCACTCGGACGGCCTCTACTACCAGTTGGTGAACCGCAAGACCGACCAGGTGATCGGCACCGGGAACAAGACCAACGACGCGAACCTCGGCAACGGCGACGTGCCCGACGTCCGTCTGGAGGCCCCCGGTTCGGCGGCGAACGCGGACACGCAGTTCTGGCACGTCGTGACCGAGCCGAACGGTGGCAAGACCCTGCTGAACAAGGCGGGCGGACGCGCGGCGGCGATCTGGACCGGCAACGCCACGGTCGGCCAGAAGATCGGCCAGTGGGTGGACGACAGCGCCACGGGCAGCTGGAACCTCGTCAAGACCGACGACGGGTTCTACAAGCTGCAGTCCGTCAAGAACCCGAACCTCTACCTGACCGGCGCCTCCGCCGGGGCGCAGCTGACTCTGCAGAACGCGGCCACGGACGGATCACAGGACTGGGAGCTGGTCCAGTAGAACCCCGTTTCCAAGGGCGGACCTGACAGGACCACCGGTCGGGCCCCGGCGATCGAGCCGGGCCCGGCCGGTTCCTTCTGCCCGGCAGCAAGCGCCTGAGGTCGTGGGCATTCCGCTGAGCGGGACACGGGCCGGTCGGGCAGCACAGGGCCCTTTGCCCGCGGACTGCGACGAAGAGCCTGGTCACAGGCGTATTGGAAGGTCTCACACAGGTCCCGTCAACGTGCGGGACCCTTTTTCTGCACACCTCTCATTGATTGTACCGACCGTTGGGTCTATCTTTCCGGCAGCCGCATCGAGGCTCCGCACGGACATCACCCATGGCTGTGCCGGTGCCCCTTCCCCCGCATGCAACGCCCCGGACCGGGGCCGCTCTCCGGTTCGCCGCTCACCCATGGAAGGCCCGCGATGTCCCAGACCCGAACCGCCGCTCCGCCGGCCGAAGAGAGATCCCCCTCCACCGGCCGCAACGTCCTCGTCGTCGTCGCGCTCGTGTGGACCGTCCAACTGGTCGCCCTCATGGCCGCCTTGTCCGGCATCTCGCAGGCCGAGGTCGCGATCCACTTCCGGACCACGGAAATCGCGTGGTTCACCCTGATGACCCTCCTGACCGGCACCTTCTTCCTGCCCTTCGCGGTCAAGGCCGCGGCCCTCTTCGGCAAGAAGCGCGTCCTGCTCGTCGCCACCGGGCTCGGCTTCGTCGGCGACCTGATCGCCGCCCTCGCCACGGACTACCGCACCCTCCTCATCGGGCGCGGCATCGCCGGCGTCTACGCGGCCACCGCCCCGCTCGCCTACGCCATCACCCGTGACGTGTTCCCCCGCCGCTGGGTCGGACTCGCCAGCGGGATCCTCGCCGGCGGTGTCGGCCTCGTCGCCTTCGGCGGGCCGTTCCTGTCCGGCTGACTCCTGGACGACCACGGCTTCCGCGGCGTGCTGTGGTTCATGGCCGTCAGCACCGCCGTGAGCTTCGTGCTGGTGGCGGCCTTCGTGCCCGAAAGCCCGGTCCGAGAGGCGGGCGGCCGGATGGACTGGGTCGGCGGCGTTCTCCTCGGGGGCGGGATCACGGCGCTCGTCTACGCGGTCGGCCAGGGCTCGCACTGGGGCTGGGACAGTGCCGAGTTCGCCGCCTATGTCGCCGGGGCGCTGATCGCGCTGATCGCCTTCGTCCTCGTCGAGCGCCGGGTCGCCGAACCGCTGTTCCCGCCGGCCATGACCCGGCGTCGCCCGGTGTGGACCGTCCTGCTGGCCGCCTCCGTGGCGGCCGGCTCGCTCAGCGCCGTCGGCGTCGTGATCCAGATGCTGATACTGATGCCGAAGATCCCCGGCGTCTCCGAAGGCCTGGGCTGGTCAGGGACCCACAACGCCATCGTCACCAGCCCCATCAGCGCCATGATCATCGTTGCGGCCGTCGGCACCGGCGTCCTGGCCCGCCGGACGGACGCACGGATCCTCCTGGGCACCGGCTCCGCGCTCACCGTCCTCGGCTACGGCATCGGCACCCAACTGCACCACAGCGCCCCCCAGATCGTGGGGATGGGCCTCATCGCGGGACTCGGCACCGGCATGGTGATGGCCATCGTGCCCATCATGATCATCGAGGTGGTCACCCCCGAGGAACAGGCCCTGGGCAACGGCGCCCAGACCCTCGGCCAGGGCGTCGCACAGATCGTCGTCTCCCAGCTGGCCTTCGTCGTGATGGCACAGCACGGGGCGATCATGCACGGCACCCAGTTCTACCTCGACACCGGCTTCACGAACGGCCTCTGGCTGGTGGTCGGATGCTGCGCCCTGGGCACGCTGCTCGTCCTCCTCATCCCCAGGAGCAAGCGCCTCGACGAGGCCGAGGTCGGCCAGGCGGCCTGACCTCGCGACCTCGGCGCGCACCGCCCGGGACCGGCTCCGATCGTTTCCCCTCCTCGGCCGTTCGGCCGGGAAGACGGAGCACGGAGCCGGTTCCGGCTGAGCCACCGCCGCCCGAGCGATCGGCCACCGAGCCGCTGCCGCCCGGCGAGCCGGCCTCCCCACCGATGCCGACCGAGCGATCGGCCTCCAGGTCGCCGCCGCCCGGTGGGCTCGCTCGCGGACCGCTCATCGGCTCACCGGGCGCAGACGCAGCCCTTGCAGCCCGCCGTCCACCGCGAGTGCCATACCGGTGGTGGCGCCGGACAGGGGGCTGGCCAAGTAGGCGATGGCGCCCGCGACTTCGGCGGCCGAGACGAGTCGGCCGGTGGGCTGGCGGGCCTCCAGGGCGGCGCGCTCTGCGGCCGGGTCGTCGGCGGCGTCCAGGAGGCGGCCGACCCAGGGGGTGTCCACCGTGCCGGGGTTCACGCAGTTCACACGGATGCCCTCGCGGACATGATCGGCGGCCATGGCGAGGGTCAGCGAGAGGACCGCTCCCTTGGTGGCGCTGTAGAGGGCACGCTGTGGGAGACCCGCGGTGGCGACGATGGAGCAGGTGTTGACGACGGCCGCGTGGGACGACCGGCGCAGATGGGGCAGGGCGGCGCGGGTGACGCGGACCGTGCCGACCACGTTGACGTCGAGCACGCGGTGCCATTCGGCGTCGTCGTTGTCCTCGACGGTGCCCTGGGCGCCGATGCCCGCGTTGTTGACGACGACGTCCAGCCCGCCGAGCTCGGCGACCGCGGCGGCCACCGCCTCCCGTACGGAGGCGTCGTCGGTGACGTCGGCGCGGTGGGCGAGCATCGGCTTCTCGACCGACGACGGGTCCAGGTCCAGGACGGCGATCTGGGCGCCGCGCGCGGCGAGAAGTTCCGCTGTGGCCCGGCCGATGCCGGAGGCACCACCCGTCACCAAAGCCTTGAGCCCCTGGAAGTCACTCATGCGGCCTGCCTCTTCTGCGCGTCGATGCCCGTGTCGGCGAGGTCGGCGGCCCGGAAGGCGCCGCCGGGGAACGTGAACTCCGCGATGGACTCCGGTCGCTTCGCGGCCGAGGAGCCCGGCGTGGTGGGTGCCGTGGTGGGTGCCGTGTGATGACCCCCTCGGATCACCACCGGGTCGAGGAAGTGGTCGTGCAGATGGTCGACGTACTCGATGACCCAATCCTCGGTCGTATCGATGGCGAACTTGGCGTGGAGGCCGTAGGGGTCGACTGCGGTGACGCGGGCGGTGGTCGACGACACAGAACCCCTTTCAGTCGTCACGAGGAGCTCGGCTCATCTGAAGTATTCATCAGACCTATCTGGCACCACAACACCCGAAACCTCCAAGATCCACCCGATTTCCGTCGAATTCGTCGGATCACGCCTACTCAGGGAGGCGGCGGCGCACCCGATCCGGCCCGACGACCGTCATGATCGCGACCGGTAGAGCCCGAACTCCGCCATGCGCGCGGACTGTCGCGTTCTCGTCACTCTCAGTCGCCACCTGCGGGCTCGGACGGGCCTCGGCAGCAGCAGGATGCGGCTCGCGCCGATCGTGCCCGCGGTGGCGACGGTGCTCCAGCCGCCCGTGCCGTCGGCCTCGACGACGCACCCCTCGACCTGCTGCCCCTCGCGTATGTCCTCCGCGAGACGGATGCGGTCCACCTCCCGTACGGTGCCGAGGTCGACCGTGATCGTCCCCGGTGAGGTGGTGACCCGGCCGCCGAGAGCCAGGTTCTCGGGCAGCTCCCGGTCGATGCGCTCGCGGAACTCCCGGAGCCGGGTCACATCGGCGGCGGGGAGAAGGCCGTTCTTGTCCGGCGGGATGTTCAGCAGCAGTACGGCGTTGCGGCCCACCGAGCCGAAGTAGATGTCCGTCAGCTGCTGAACGGACTTCGGCTGTTGGTCTGCGTGGTAGAACCAGCCGTCGCGGATGGACACGTCGGCCTCGGCCGGCCACCACTGGAGGTAGTCGGCCACGGGCCGCGCGGCGACCAGGGCGGCCCGCCCTCCCATGTCGGGCGCGTCGTACGAGAGCGCGAAGTCCATGCGCCCGTTGTCCTTCTCCTGGACGGGTACGACGCTCCACTCGTTCTCTCGCGCGAACCCGCCCTCGTTGCCGACCCAGCGCACATCGGGGCCGGAGACGGCGATGGTGGCGTCCGGGGCGAGGGTCCGGATCAGCGTGTACCAGCTGTCCCAGTCGTACTTCTCGACCTTGTCCGGCGGGATGCGGCCCTGGGCGCCGTCGAACCACACCTCGTCGACCGGCCCGTACTCGGTGAGCACCTCGTAGAGCTGGTTGAGCATATGGGCGCCGTAGTCGGTGGCGGGGAGCGTGAAGGACGCGCCTCCGCCCGGGCGGTCGTCGCCCTCGACCAGGGTGGGGACGGTGCGCTCGCTGCGGGCGCTGCCGTTGGCGTAGACGCCGTGCAGATACTGGTTCTCGTCGGCGGGCGAGACGTAGACGCCGACCTTGATGCCGTGTCGGCGCATCGAGTCGGCGAACGAGCGGAGTACGTCGCCCCGTCCGCCCTGCCAGCTGCTCGACGCCACGGTGTGGCCGGTGTAGCGGGAGGGGTAGAGGACGAAGCCGTCGTGGTGCTTGACGGTGAGAATGGCGAGTTTGAAGCCGCCGTCGCGCAGGGCTCTGGCCCACTGGTCGGTGTCGAGGCCGACCGGCTGGAAGACATCGGGGTCCTCGTCACCGGTGCCCCATTCGAGGCCGGTGAAGGTGTTCACGCCGAAATGCAAAAAGGCCGTGCGTTCCAGCCGCTGCCAGGCGATCTGCCGTGCGGTGGGCCGGACCTGGGAGGCCTTGCGGACGAGTTCCGCCTCGGTGTCGTCGGGGCCGACCGGGATGCGGGAAGAGGGTTCAACGAAGGCCGGGGATGGCGGTACAAAGGGGGTGCCCGTGGCGGACGCGGGTGCCGCGAGGGTGAGGGAGGTTCCGCCGGACGAGGCGACCGCGACGGCCGCCGTGACGAAGAGGCGTCGGGAGACGGACATGCGTGCAGAGCTCCTCGGTTCGGTTCAGCGGGCGGTCAACTGCCATACGGCCTGGGGCTGTTGGTCCGGTGGGTACTGCACGAGCCGTCCCCCGTCCGCGATGTGCACGGCCATCCGGGTGATGGCGTTGACGAGTATGTGACCGCCGGCCGGCCCGGGCTCCAGCACCCAGCGCTGCAGGGTGTTACCGACGGCGCAGATCTCCTCGGTGACCGCGCTGCCCGGCTCCAGCGGGACGTTGAGAACGATCCTTCCGCTCCGCGTCTCCAGGCATCTGCCGCTCGCGACGGATATGAGAGTCACGTATCCGTCCGGGGTGCGGCGCACCGTGTAGTCGGCGGTCACGGCCCCGCTGCGGAAGGTGTATGTCCCGTCGGTGACCGGCACCCGGGTCAGGTCGCGCCACCCCGGTGCGTGTCCGACCACTGCCGCCCTGGCGGTGAACTGGGTGTACGTCGCGTCCGGGTGCGGTGTGCCCCAGGTGGCCTGGGCAAGGTGCCGCAGGGCCGGGTCGAGATCGGTGGAAACCTCGTTCTCGGTCTCACCGCGCCCGTTGTCCGGCCAGAGGCTGATCTTCGCGCCGGTGATGCCCTTGGGGGAAGCGAGCTTCTCGCCCTCGAAGCTGCGTGGGTCCCAGTGCTGGTCGTACAGGCCCTTGGTGTCCGTGTGGAAGCCGCCGCGCACGAGATAGAGGGCGTAGGCGGCGTTCATCAGCGGGTAGCCGTCGGCGATGAGTCGGCTCGGTTTCACGGCCACGTTCAACCAGTGCTCGACGGTCGTGCCCGCCGTGACCGGCACGGTGTTGGCGCCGGTGAGTCCGTCGTTCCAGATCCGCAGCTTCTTGCCCTTGCTCGCCGCGTACGTGTGGACGCGGTTGACGAAGTCGATGAAGGCGTCCTGCGGAGTGGCGTTCTCCCCGTACCTGGCCCGCGCGTATCGGAGGATCTGTGGGTACTTGGCGAAGTCGGATCCGAGCATGTACTCGTCGGCGCCCATGTGCCAGGAGGCCGCCGGGAAGACCTCGGCGTACTCGTCGATCAGGCTTGTGTAGTAGTCGTAGGCGGCCTGCTGGGTGACGTCGAGCCGAGCGGGCTGTTTGTCGCCGTCGTCGTCGGTGAGCTGCAGGTCGGGGCGGTTCTCGATCCAGGGGTCCATATGGCCCGGGGAGTTGATCTCCGGGATGATCTCGACGTGGTACTTCTCGCCGAGGGCGACGAGACGGCGGATCTCATCCTTGGTGTAGTAGCCCCAGGTGTTGGCCTCGGGGTGGGCGTCGCTCTTCACCTTGAGTTCCAGCAGGAGCTGGTTGAGCTTCTGGTACGCCATGTCGCGCACCAGGTTCTCCAGCCACTCCGTGGAGATGTGGATGTAGCAGGCGCAGACGCCGACGCCCCGCTCGGCGTACCGGGGCACGTCGACGGTCCGTCCGGCGGGTACGCGGTCGCTCTGGGCCAGGAGCTGGAGCAGGGTGCGGGTGCCGTAGAAGGCACCGGTGTCGGTCCCGCCGGTGATCGACAGGCGGGAGCCCGCGCGGAGTTCGTACCCCTCGGCGCCCAGCCGGGCCGCGGACGGGTCGACGTCGACAACGATGTCTCCGGCCCGCGCGCCACCCCGTACGACGGGGACTCCACCGTGGCCCGCGGCGCCCAGGTCGTCGGCGAGCGTTCGGGCCACCGCCACGGCCGCGTCGTCCCCTGCCACGATGCGGGCGCCGGACCTGAAGGCGTAACTGCCCTGTCCCGCCGTCCAGTTGGAAAGCGAAGGCACCGTGACGGGAGGCGGTCCGGCCGCCGTCCCAGCCACCGCGGGAACAGGGGCCGCGACCAGCACCAGTCCCACCACGACACCGACCACTCTGGACCAGGCCATACCACTCCACCTCACAGGCAGATGAAGGCATCGGATGTCTGCATCCTTGAAGTGTTTCCATCACCTGTCAATGGGGCTGCCGGATACGCAAGTTGAGAGAGGTGATCGGATGACCGGTTCCGGTCTGTGAAGTCGACTCTCGACGTGGTGCCGACCCACAGGGCACAGTGCTCCCACGCACACCACACCGACAGGGAGCACCCGTGACCAGCTGGGTCGGCCGGACCGCCGTCGAGATAGCCGCCGCCGTTCGGGAGAAGCGGATCACACCGCGCGCGGTGGTGGCAGAGCATCTGGCGCGGATCGAGGCTCTCGACGGGCGCGTGGGCGCGTTCCGCACGGTCCGCGCGGCGGTCGCCCTGGCCGAGGCGGACGAGGTGGCCGCCCGCGCCGACCTGGCCGAACTCCCCCTGGCGGGCGTGCCGGTGGCCGTCAAGGACAATCTCCCGGTGCGCGGCGAGTCCAACCGACACGGCTCCGCCGCGACCCCGGACACACCGGCGGACCACGACCATGTGACCGTGGCCCGGCTGCGCGCGGCGGGTGCGGTGGTCGTGGGCCTCACCAACATCCCCGAGCTGGGGGTTTTCGGCACCACGGACGGGGTGCACGGCATCTCCCGCAACCCGTGGGACCTCACCCGTACGGCGGGCGGCTCGTCTGGCGGCAGCGCGGCCGCGGTCGCCGCCGGGTTCGTGCCTCTCGCGCTCGGCAACGACGGAATGGGCTCGCTGCGCATACCGGCCGCGAACTGCGGTCTGCTGGGCCTGAAGCCGGGCTTCGGCGTCGTCCCTGCGGATGTCGGGCACGGCGACTGGTTCGGGATGACGGAGAACGGCCCTCTCGCGACGACCGTCGAGGACGCCCAGCTGATGTTCCGGGTGCTGGCGGGCGACGCGGAAGCCGCCGGAAAGGCCGGCTCCGACATCGCACCGCCGTCCGAGTACGCGGCGTCAGCCCTGAGAATCGCGCTCTCCGTACGCAGCCCCCTGGCCGGCGTCGCCGTCACCCGCCCGTACGCCGATGCCGCCCGCGCGGCGGCGAAGTCACTGACCGGGGCGGGGCACCGGGTGCGGCCCGCCGATCCGCCGTACCCGCTCTGGCTGGGCACGACGTCGCTGGCGCACTGGACGGCGGGGACGGCGGTCGACGCCGAGGGCCTCGATCCGCAGCGGCTGACCCGGCGGACCCGGGTGCACGCGGCTGTGGGGCGCCGTTTCGAGAACGGCGTTCGCAAGAGCGGGCGCAGGGATCAGTTGCGGCGGCGGATGGAGCCGTTCTTCGCCGAGCACGACGTGCTGCTCACTCCCGCGCTCGCGCGGCGAGCCCCCGCCGCCGCGAACTGGCACGAACGGGGCTGGCTGCCTAATCTGCTGGTCAACACGTACTACTCGCCGCTGACCCCGGTGTGGAACCTGACGGGCTGGCCCGCGCTGTCGGTGCCGTTCGGCACACTGCCGTCGGGCGCTCCGGGCGCCGTGCAGCTGGTGGGCCGCCCCGGTTCGGAGCTGGAACTCCTGGCGGTGGCGGGCCAGTTGGAGCGGTCGGCCCCGTGGCGGCGGACGGCGCCGCTCGACTAGAGGTGGAGCGCGGCCTGGCAGGCGATCACGAGCTTGTCCGTTCGCGCGGCCAGGCCGCGCCACTCCTTCAGCCCGCTTGCCCCTCCCGAAAGACAGAAGCGGACATCAACCCACGTACCGCCCTGTGACCCCGTCCGGCCGTCGCCTGGACGGGGAGGAAGTCGTCGACGCCCAGGCGGTTCCACGGCGGCATCGGCATCCCGGCCGGGGTCGGGCTGGCCGCGTCGAAGGCCCACAACCGGGTCAGCGCCACCAGGTCCTTGGTGACATTGTCACGGCGGGCCCCCGACTGCCCGGCCACATGGTCGGCCCAAGCAGCGCTGGGAGACGGTGTCCTGGGTGGCGGTGTCCTGGGTGGCGACCGCGTCGTCCAGCACGGTGGAGTCCAGCGCCCGGCGGTGCTTGCCCTTGAGGACACCGGTGGCCTTCACGACCTCGCGCACGGCCTCGAAGATGCGGTTCGGGCGGGCGGAACGGGCCAGCCGGCGGCGGAAGTAGGCCAGCAGTGACGGATCGAACGCCATGTCGTGAAGGCCCAGCCCGCATCCTGCCTTCCACCGCAGATCGCACCGCAGTTCCTGGACCGTCTCGAAGTCCGACAGCCCGTGCAGGGCCTGCAAGGTGATCGCGGCGGCCAGGATCTGCGGCGGCATGCTCGGCCGTCCGTTCGCCGACGGATACATGTCCACGAACATCTCGGCCGGGAACAGCTCGCCACGACGCTCGGCCAGAAACGCGAACACACTCCCGGCCGGGATCAGATCCCGGCACGTCCCCCACACGTCCGGCCCGACCATCTCGCCGACCCATTCACCCATCGCCACATGACGAGTCCGGCCCTTCCGCTGACGCGGCAGGGCCAGAACCCAAGATCTTCATGAGCCTCTGGCCAGTCAGCTGGAGCCCCTCACTCCGGGCCGGTCGATCAGCAGATCCGCCCTTGATCGGCCACTCCCGTGGGAGGCCCCGGTGCAGTGACGGCGACGGGTCCGCGGGTACAGGTGCGCGTGCGCACACCTGTACCCGCGTGTCTGCTCTGCTCGCCGCTGGTCTACTGGTCGGGCTGGTCCTGGGCTGGGGACGGGGACGCCAGCTCCGCCCTGCCGGGCACCCCCAGTTTCCGGCCTGCTTGCTCGATCAGTCCGGTCACGTCGTGCGGGGTCAGGAGCAGGGCCTGGGCGATCTGACGGTCGCTGTGACCCGCGCGGAGCAGCTCGACCAGCCGGTGTTCGGTCAGGGAGAGGCTCGGGGCCACCGGCGGTGCCGGCTTCGGGCGCACTCCTGCCGCGGCGAGCGCTCCGCGCACCTGGCCGGCCAGCAGGACGCTGCCGCAGGTGTCCGCGAGGTGGAGCGCCTGGGTGAGGGCCTGGCGGGCCTCGTCGGCCTCGCCGCCGCGCATGAGGGCGGTTCCCAGCCCGTAGTGGGCGCGGGCCAGTTCCAGTCGGGCGGGGGACCGCTTCAGCAGGGCCACGGCCTCGCGCAGGAGAGCCTGTCCCTTGCGGCCGCCGTGGATGACGCCCAGGCAGCGTGAGGCCACCCCGATCGCTCGCTCGGTGCCCCACTGGTGGGCCAGCTCCAGTTCCTCGGTGGCCAGCTGGAGCGCGTCCGTCCGCTGTCCGAGCGTGAGGTGCAGCAAGGCCGCCCGCGACCGCCAGGGCGCCCCGGCCAGATTCGTGACCCGTGCGCGGTTCTCCTCCGCGCCGTACTCGTGCAGGACGGCGAGGGCTGCGGCCGGATTGCCCCGCGCCGCGAGCAGGCGACTGCGTGCGAGTAACACTGGGCCCTGCCAGGTCCAGCCCACCCGGTTGAAGTCGGCGTCCGCGGTGAGCGCTGCCGTCGCCGAGGTCAGGTCGCACTGCTCGATCAGTGATTCGCCCACCTGGGTCGTCAACGCCAGCCTGACCCGAGGCTCCAAGCCCTGGTCGGCCGTGGTGGCGGGGTGTCCGAAGTCAGCGGTGAGCCGGAGCTGTCGGCCACGGCGGGCCTGGATGAGCAACTGCCAGGTCATCGCGGACGAGACCAATAGGAATGAGCCCCATCGGCCGCCCGTGTCGGCGATGCGGTCGAATCGCGCTGCCGCGTCGTCGAGACGGTCGGTGGCCGCAAGGGCCAACCCGGCGAGGGTCACGAGCATCTGGGAAGTGTCCACTGCGGCCAGGCCGCCTCGGAGGGCCCGGTCGAGGAGGTCGTTGGCGACCTGGGCGCTGGCTTCCCCGGTGATGGCCGGGGCGGACAGCGCGGCCAGGACCATGCACTCACCAGGGGTGTCACCGGCCAGCTTGTGGTCCCACAGCCGTCGCGCGTGCTGCCGGGCGACGGAGAGGGTGGACAGGTGGTCATAACCGATCAACAGCATCTGCGCCTGCAGGAACCACGACACCTCACGAGCAAGGCCCGTACCGTCGTCGGTCTGCCGCAGGTCCTCCACCGCACGGGCGAGGACGTCGACGGCACGCTCGTGCTCATGGCTGAGGAACAGCGCGCTGCCGAGCGCGGAGGCCGCGTCCGCCAGGGCGTACGGGTCGGCCAGCGCCGTCGAGGCCTGCGTCAGATGATGCCTGGCCGCCCCGACATCGACCTGCATCTCGTCCTTGCCCAACTCCAGCAGCAGAGGACCACGCTCTTCAACAGACACCGGCTCGCGCAGAGCCCGGCGCAGGTAGGCAGCGGTGACCTCCGGAGCCCCTCGGCCACGAGCCGCCCGCGCCGCCTGTCTCAAGGTGTCCACCCACCAGGCCTCACCGCCCGGTTCGGCCAGCAGCAGGTGGGCCGCCACCAGGTCATCGGCCGCGCCGTCGCTCCGCAGCAGTTCGGCTGCCCGCGCGTGACCGGTGGCCAGCTCCACCGGCCCCAGGACGGCTTCGGCAACAGCAGTGCGGACCAGCGCATGCCCGAACCGCACCGGCTCATCGGACGCCAGCACACCGATCTGCCGCAGCCGACGGCCAAGCTCCCGTGCCGTCGACTCGCCCAGCCCCGCCAGCTCGGCCGCGACCTTCCAGGTGGCCTCGTCCCCCAGCACCACCAGGGCCCGCGCCAGACGGAGGACCGGCTCCGGTTCCTCGGCCAGCCGCTTGACCACGGTTCCGCCCAGGATCCGGCCCCGGAAATCCTCCACCAGATGGGCCTGATCGTCGGTGGCCCTGACCTGGTTGTCGGCCAGGGTCCGCAGCAACTCGTGCAGCAGCAGCGGGTTGCTTTCGGTGGCCGAGGCACACGCGGCGACGAACCGTGGTTCGCAGGGCCCCAGGCTCACCCGCACCAGGTGGGTCACACTGTCGATGTCCAACCCGGGCAAGCCGACCAGACGGCAGTACGGCTGTCCGGCGATCCGCTCCAGCATCGGCTCGACCCCGGCCCCGCCGTTCGGCCGCCCCACCAGCACCAGCAGCAAGGGCAGACCCCGCAGACGCCGCGCCAGGTACTCCAGCCACCGCAACGACGGGACATCCGCCCAGTGCACGTCGTCAACCACCAAGGCGACGGGCCCCTCATCGGCGACATGCACCATCAGCCAGTACAGACTGTGCAGAAGGCCCAGCGACGCCTCGGGCGACAATTCACCGGTCCCCTCCACACGCAGAGCGTGCGACGCCAACTGCGCCGGCCCCGACAACAGCCGCGCCCGCCCCGCGTCACCGGCTCGGGCCAGCAAAGGCTCGACCAGCTGCCGCAGCACCGCGAAGGCGAAGCCCTGCTCCAGCTCCGCCCCGCTCGCGGACGCCACCCGGATCTCCCGCGGATCCTGGACGGCCACCCACGTATCCAGCAGCGCGGTCTTCCCCATCCCCGCGCCCGCCCGGACCAGCACCACGCCGCCCCGGCCCGCCCGGGCCTCACCGGCCGCACGCTCCAGCATCACCAGCTGGCCCTGACGACCGAGCAGGCCGGACCCCACCGCACCGTCGTCGACAGGAGGACTCACCTGCCGGCCGGAGCGGCCCGCCGCGAGCAACGCGGCGGCGTCAGCGTCACCCAGCCCCAGCGCCGACACCAGCATCTGCACCGTGCGGCGCTGCGGACGCGCCCGCCGGCCCCGCTCCAGATCCCGGATGGACCGGGCCGCCAACCCGGAGGCCTCGGCAAGCTCCTCCTGCGTCAGCTCCGCGGCCTTGCGGAAGACCAACAACATCTCACCGAACGTCGCCAACTCGCTCCCCCCACACCGCCCCCGCCTCGGAGGACGATCCGTTGGAGTCCTGCCCGAAGCAGCCTGGCAAAGACTCCGGTGTTGCACCGCTCAGCGGATGTTACTCACCGGCAATCGCCCTCTGCCGGCCGCCCTCCATTTCGACCGGGCAGATCGGTGAGGCGCTGGGACCGGAGGTGGCGGTGCGGGGCGAGCTGGAGCCGCTGCGGGGGGAAGCGGTCAAGGCCCGCCGGGCGGGGCCGGCTTACTCGGTTGACCGCCACACGTGGCACCGTGTCGCGATCTGGATCCGCAGGAATCACGGCATCCCCGGCAGCCGGTTGGGGAGCGCCGGACGTGTGGAGACAGGCACGTCCGGTTCGGGTCGGCGGCTCGGGGAAACGGAACGACGCAAACGTCGTCACCGCATCCCGAGCCGACCGCACAACCTCAGCCTTCCGACTTCCAGGGTTCGGGGAGTTCGGGGAGCTCGTCCGCGATCTTCCTGATCACCTTCTTTCCCAGATCGGTGCGGTGGACTTCGCCGCCCTTGATGAACACGTACGCCCAGTCGGGGCGGACGTAGGCAGCGCTGATGCCGCCCGCGAAGTGAGTGGGGAGGGTGGGGAACCGATCGGCGAGCTTCCGGGTGGTACCGGCGGCCCAGTCGGTGTGATGCACTTCGCCGCCCTTGATGAACCCGTGGACGCCGTTGGGCAGGACGTAGGCGGCATCCACGCCGTGCGCGAAACCCTTCGGAAGGGTCGGGAACTGAACCGCGATCTTCCGGATGGCGCCGGCGGCCCAGTCGGTGTGGTGCACCTCCCCGCCCTTGATGAACCCGTGGACGCCGTTGGGCAGGACGTAGGCGGCATCCACGCCGTGCGCGAAACCCTTCGGAAGGGTCGGGAACTGAACCGCGATCTTCCGGTTGGTACCGGCGGCCCAGTCGGTGTGGTGCACCTCCCCGCCCCTGATGTACCCGTGCTCACTGCTGGGGAGGGTGTAGGCGGCGGTGATTCCCAGGGCTTCGCCGACGTCGTTCCCAGTGGCCGCTGAAGCACCGGGCGCGGAGGTCACTCCGGTACTCAACACGATCGTGGCCGCGCCACCGACCGCGGCAGCCCTGCTGAGCATCTGCCTGCGACTCAGTGCGGACCGGTCATCCGGCTTCTTCATGTCTGTCTCCTTGTATGGCGGTTTCTGTTGTCGGCGCCCGCGCCGGCGGCAGGCCTGCGCGGACATCCGGTACGGCCGACCGGCTGGAGGATGGAGCGGATCACAGCCGTGGAATTGCGGACACCGGTGGCGGCGGTGGCGAGGGCGGGCTGTCGCCGCCACCGATGCTCATGGCGTCGCTGTGATGAAGACCTCGAGGTGGGAGTTGCCGCCCATGGCCGCGGTGACCGACTGCACTCCGGACGGAGCTCCGTCGTAGTTCGCCTCCCACCCGTGCCAGGATCCCTGCGTGTCCAGATAGCTGCGGTACAGGGTGCCGCCGTCTGCGACGGCGAAGACCTCGATGTTGCCGTGGGGGCCTTGGGCTGCGGTGACCAACTGCACTCCGGACGGAGCTCCGTTGAAGTTCGCCTCCCACCCGTGCCAGTCGCCGTTCCCGTCCTGCCAGTTGTGGTAGAGGGTGCCGCCGTCCCCCACGGCGAAGACCTCGAGGTTGGCGAAGCCCATGGCTGCGGTGACCGACTGCACTCCGGGCGGAGCTCCGTCGTAGTTCGCCTCCCACCCGTGCCAGTCACCGTTCCTGTCCTGCCAGTTGTGGTAGAGGGTGCCGCCGTCCCCCACGGCGAAGACCTCGAGGTGGCCGTTGGGGCCTGTGGCTGCGGTGACCGACTGCACTCCGGGCGGAGCTCCGTCGTAGTTCGCCTCCCACCCGTGCCAGTCGCCGTTCCTGTCCTGCCAGTTGTGGTAGAGGGTGCCGCCGTCCCCCACGGCGAAGACCTCGAGGTGGGAGCTGGGGCCTATGGCTGCGGTGACCGACTGCACTCCGGGCGGAGCTCCGTCGTAGTTCGCCTCCCACCCGTGCCAGGATCCCTGCGGGTCCAGATAGTTGTGGTACAGGGTGCCGCCGTCCCCCACGGCGAAGACCTCGAGGTTGGCGTTGGCGCCTTGGGCTGCGGTGACCGACTGCACTCCGGACGGAGCTCCGTTGAAGTTCGCCTCCCACCCGTGCCAGGATCCCTGCGGGTCCAGATAGTTGTGGTACAGGGTGCCGCCGTCCCCCACGGCGAAGACCTCGAGGTTGGCGTTGGGGCCTACGGCTGCGGTGACCGACTGCACCTCGGACGGAGCTCCGTTGAAGTTCGCCTCCCACCCGTGCCCGGACCCCTGTATGTCCTGCCAGTTGTGGTACAGGATGCCGTCCGGTTGCGAGTTGTTCACCAGCAGCTTGGAGGCAAAGCCGTGGACACCCGCGTACAGCGAGCCGTCGGCGACAATCTCGGTGCTGTAGTCGCCGCCCGTATTGGCGGGAAGAGTCAGGAGCAGACTGTTCAGGACCTTGCCGGAACCCGGGTCGAATTCGTAGGCGTAGCCGTTGGAGCCCGCGAACACCCTTCCTGCGTCAACGCTCACACTCACCGACTTGAAGGCTTGGACGCCACCGACGCCGGAGTTCCACAGCGGTTGCTTCCAATCGCCGCCGATGCTGATCGCGTAGACGTATCCGTGCACGCCGGCGTAGAGGTTGGCGCCGTCGGTGGCCAGTCTGGTGGTGTAGTCACCCACTCCGACCTGGTCGCTCACCAGCAGGCTGTGCAGGATCTTTCCGGAGGTCGGGTCGACCTGGTAGACGTAGCCGTTCGAGCCGGCGAACAGCTTGCCGTCGGCGACCATGACCTCGACCGCGCTCGTGCCCAGCAGTCCGCCGACGTTGGAGTTCCACAGCGGTTGCTTCCAATTGCCGCCGATGCTGATCGCGTAGACGTAGCTGTGCACGCCGGCGTAGAGGTTGGCGCCGTCGGTGGCCAGTCTGGTGGTGTAGTCACCCACTCCGACCTTGTCGCTCACCAGCAGGCTGTGCAGGATCTTCCCGGAGGTCGGGTGGATCTGGTCGACGTAGCCGTCCGAGCCGGCGAACAGCTTGCCGCCGGCGACCATGACGTCGACCGCGTTCGTGCCCAGCAGTCCGCCGACAGGGGTGCCCCACAGCGGTTGCTTCCAATCGCCGCCGATGCTGATCGCGTAGATGTAGCCGTGCACGCCGGCGTAGAGGTTGGTGCCGTCGGTGGCCAGTCTGGTGGTGTAGTCACCCACCCCGATCTTGTCGGTCACCAGCAGGCTGTGCAGGATCTTTCCGGAGGTCGGGTCGATCTGGTAGACGTAGCCGTTCGAGCCGGTGAACGCCTTTCCGCCGGCGACGACGATCTGAACCGCGGGAAACGACGTGCTGGCATTGGGGAGGCGCCGGTTCCAGACGCTGGCGAAGTTCTGGTCCCGCGAGACGACCCCGAGCCGGGGGCTGGCAAGTCCTACCAGCAGTTCCTTGAGGGCGGGAATGGATTTGCTGAACAGACCGAAGCAGGATTCCTTCTGGCCCGTGTTCCAGGACTTCAGATCCTGCATGGCTTCCGGCTTGTCTCCCGCCCGGGTCGGGAACCTGTCACGGATGGACTGGACCGTGATGCCGGTCTCCCCTTTGGAGAGGATCTCGCGCAGGGCCTGCTGCGACTGCTGGGCCGCCGTGCTGGTGGCCTCGACGCCGGCCGAGCCGTTCTTGCCGGTCAGGAGGGTGACGTCGCCCCAGACGGCATAGGGATCCGGATGGTCCGTCGAACTCACGTAGACCGACGTGGAGTTGTAGTAGTCGTGCAGCATGCTCGAACCGAGCTGGGCCGCCGCGCCGGTGAGGAACGTCAGATAGTTCTGGTACGTGCCACCGAGGCCGAGTTTCTTGTCCGCGACGAGGCCGCTGCCCAGGATACGGCGGACGAGAGTGGCCGCCTCCTGGGACGTCTGCGGGTCGTTCGACGGCCCGTTGTACGCCGGTTCGTAGAGGTCGTCGAGACCCGCCAGACCGGGCTGCTGCTTCTCGGTCATGTCCTTGATCCGGTCCCAGTCGGCGATCGGCAGCAGGTTCTTCCCGGCCGCCCACTCGATGAACCACTGCATGATGAGGGTCTTGTTGATCAGGTGGCCCGCGGCGAACGAGTCCTGTAGGAAGTGGTCGGCGTAGCCGTTGTACATCCGCGCCTGCCGGGCCAGTTCGGGGTCCTGGTTGTTCAGGAACGAGCGTTGGGCCAGGTTCCTCGCGACCAGGTGGAACGACTGCCAGCGGTACCAGGAGTAGGGCGCGAAGTGGCAGGCGTTGCGGGCCAGCAGCCCCTGGTAGTGGTTCTCCCCGACAAAGCCCATACCGGAGGTCCATGCGTCGAGCGCGCGCGTCTCGACGATGTCGTTCACCAGGCCGAGCTTCCACGGCGCCGAGGCGGCGTACGCGAACGCGTCGTTGGGCGGGGCGCTTCCCTTCCTGATGCCGGTGAGGTGGTTGAACCCTTCCTGGCGGATGCACTGGAGGATCCCGAGGAGGGTCTCCTTGGGCACGGTGCCGAACGCGCCGGCGTCGGCGAGGTAGTCGGGCAGCGCGTTGAGCTCGCCGTACGTGACCAGCAGCCCGGCGCCGGGCCCGATACGGAGTGTCTCGATCCCCAGTTTCAGGTCGCCGATGTCCTTCGCCGTCACCGACTCGGGGTCCTTGCGCCACAGGTCCTGCAGCTTGATCTGGGCGTCGAGGATGTCGTCGCGGTTGCCCGCATTGGTGGTGATCGCGACGAGGTTCTCGGTCGGGGCGTCGCCGAGGATGCGGTGTTCGAAGGAGACGTGCCGCTGGACCGCCGTGGAGCAGCCCGGCGGCACGACCACCGGGGCTCCCTTGCGCGTCCGCCCCTGCACCACCGCGTCGGCCCAGCCGTCGGCCTCCTGCTCCCAGGGGTCGCCGGGCACGCTGACGGTCCACCTTCCGCGTCTGGTTCCGCCGACCTCACCGCGGGCCTGCTGGACGAGGTGGGCGGCTTCGTGGGCCAGCAGCCGGAACCCGGACGGGGAGTGCGGTCGATAGGCGCCTCGCCGGAAGAACACGTGTGATCCGCTGGCGAATGCCTCGGCGCCCAGGCTGCGGGCGAGGCGGTCGGCGGCCGGCCCGGTATGGATGCGCATGGCGGACAGGTCGGCCCGCAGGCCGTGCTCCAGGCGGCGCAGGAGCTCCGGGGGCGGGCTCTGCACGCTGTCCGTCGTGGCATGAAGCGTGTCCGTGGTTCGTTTGGTCATCGAACTTCCCATAGATGAATGCCTTCGAACGTGCTGACGGAGCGGGGCACTCGGCCGTGGCCGGACCATGTGCGGGCCGGGCGGTGGTTCCCGCGTATACAAAGGCCGGCATGAGAATCCACGCGCGGGCGCCCGTGCGCTGCCTTGGGTCGGTCCGGCACTACGGCTGTGATCACCGGACCCCGACCACGCTGAAGGAGCGGTACGTGCGCGGTGCTGCTTGGACGAAGCACCAGGGCGCAGCCGGAAAGCCACAACGAGTGGCGAGATGTCGAGTAGGCCCGCGGTGACCGGTGTCGCGGATCAGCTCCGTTCTGTGGACGCGGCTGCTTGACGGTGTACAGCAGAACATCGAGGCGGACGGGGACACCAGGAAGAAGAACGGGACGGACTGCCGGAAGTTCTGCGCGGGAAGCTTCCGGAGGCCGGAGGTCGTGGTCCGGATCAAGAACGGCCGCCGAATGCCCGTCCTGACCCGCCGCCCGGACGGCGCCTGCCTCTCGGCGCTCGGCCCGGTACGGGGTTCGCGTCGGCGCCATCGGCCGGTACGTCCTCGCAAGCCTGCCGCCCGCACGTCCTGTACTCCGCGCTCGGGCCCTTCACTTCAGGGCCGCTCTGTCACAGGGCGGTACGTGGGTTGATGTCCGTTTCTGTCTTTCGGGAGGGGGCAAGCGGGCTGACCGCGGGGTTGCCGGGCGGCTATGGCCGTGGCTGGGTGAACAAGCCCTGCTCGGTCTCGACCAGGATTCCGCGCTCGGTCAGCCGTTTGAGTTTGAGGCGGGTGTTGTTGATGTTGTTGGGCGCGACCTCCAGGTCCATCGCCTCGCACACCTGCCGCGCCCGCAGTGGAGCGTCGGCCGCGGTGAATACTGCCAGGATCTGCTGGTAGGCCGGATGGTCGGGCAGCTTCGGCGCCGGCGGCGCGGGTGGCTGCGGATCGGGCAGTTCCAGCAGTGTCTTGCGGGTGATCCGGATCTCCTCAGCGGCCCTGCCGAGCTCGTCCAGCCGTGCGGTCAGCTGCTCGATCTGCTCTCCCGTCGTCTCGGCCTGCGCGGCGATCTCGCGTTCCCGCTCCTCCAGCCGGGCCAGCACCGCCCCGAGGGTCAGCTCCCCGCCGGTCATGTGCTGCGCCAGGCCGCAGCGGTGGCCCCGGTCAGCCGGCGCAGTATCACTGCGGTCATCGCCCAGTACACCCTCGAGTCCGAACTGCGCGGCAGGTGCTCGTAGTCGCGCACCAGCCTGCGGTGCAGCATCAAGCCCCCCCCTAGGCGCGCTCCACGATCCACCGCTTGGGGATCGGCGCGAACCCGGTCTGCGCCGGGTTGCGCTCGACGATCTCCACCTCGATGCCGACCTGCACCCCGTGCGCGACGACGGCGTTCTTGAAGCCCTGGTCGACCAGGGCCTTCTGCACGGTGTCGGTGTCGGCGGCGACCTTGTCCAGCAGCCCGATGCCGGCGGCGTTGTCGTGCACGGACGCGGCGAGCACCACCACCGCGATCACCAGGCCCAACACGTCAACGGCCAGGCTGCGCTTGCGGCCCGGTACTTTTTTTGCCGCGTCACACCCCGTCGACTCCGCGGGCACCCCGGCCGCCGCGTGCACGCTCTGGGTGTCGAGCACCACCAGGCTCGGGTCCGCTTTCCGCCGCGCCTTCTCCCGCACCTGCCAGCGCAGCAGGTCGTGGATGGTCTGGTCGGTGCCGTCGTCGCGCCACTTGGCGAAGTAGTACATCACCGCGCCGCGCGGCGGCAGGTCGTGCGGAAGCAGGTCCCACTGGCAGCCGGTGCAGCCCTGGTAGAGGAGCGCGTTGACGATCCCGCATCTCGTACCGGCCCTGGTGGCCGCTGACCGAACGGTGTGCGGCCTTCCACGCGACAATCACCGGCTCGATCAGCGCCCACTGCACGTCGGACAGGTCGGTCTTGCACGGCTTGCACTCGCTCACGGTCCTCAGCCCAGCACGCCCGAGCCCTCCGACCGGCAGGGATGCCGCAGTCCCACACGTTCAGGTGACGACAAATCACCTGTCAACTCACATATCGCCCTCTTAGGCCTCGGCATCGAAACCGGGCGAGCGCCGACCGCCTCGGCGGCCCCGCCGCCGACGGTGGCGTACAGCGGGGTTGGTCTCGGCGTCGGCCCCCGTCTCGCCCTCGCGACGTACACCCGTTCGACCAGGGCCATTCACAGGGCGCGGGGCGCGGGCGGCCTCCTCTGAGGTGTCCCGGTCCCAGCCGTAGCTCTCTCTGGCGGCGACGACGCGGTGCCGGAACGGCCAGATCCGCTGCCAGTCCCCGCGGTGACTTCTCTGATCCGCATGGGCGCCGAGTCCGGCACGCCCATGCAGACGACGATCACGACTTTCCTGCCCGGCCGGTGCCGGTGGCCCCCGGTGGGAGCCGATGGTTACCGGTGGGATCCGACGGCTCCCGTCAGTCCACGCTGGGCAGGATGTGGGGCTCGGCGAGGTCGTCCTCGTAGCCCGCCAGACGGATGGGGGCGGACCTGGCCCACACGTCCAGGCTGCCGAGCTCCTTCTTGGGCCCACGGCCCGCGCGCTCCGTACGTTCCTCGGGGCCCTGATCGCGATTCGTCTTCTCTGGTGTCACCGCGCACTCCTTATGTGTCGGTCACCCTCGGGACGTACGACCCCAGCCTGCCGCTGAGCGCCTGACGTCCGCTCGGGTCTGAGTCGATGTCAGTTCGGACGCGGTGGCGCCGGTTTTCTCGGATGAGAGCAGGCCGGGTGACCGGCGTGTCCCGGGACGGACCGTGGGTGTGGGTGGAACCCATTTAAGGCTGTCCGTCCGGTACAG
This sequence comes from Streptomyces graminofaciens, assembly GCF_030294945.1. Taxonomy (NCBI): domain Bacteria; kingdom Bacillati; phylum Actinomycetota; class Actinomycetes; order Kitasatosporales; family Streptomycetaceae; genus Streptomyces; species Streptomyces graminofaciens. Next base: position 2,727,938 of record NZ_AP018448.1, read on the forward strand.
AGTAACCAAATGAGCGGGCGCCCGCTCGATGGGGCTGAAAACAAGAGGTAACTGTCTTGAGTCGTTCCTCACCCACAACGCTCTGCAGCGTGGGGATTTGACCCTTTGAGACCCTTTTGTTACCACCCGTTCGGCGCAGCGCTCGCTCCGCGTCGGCAGACCGAGCCGTCGGACGGATGCCTTGGACACGCAGTTCAGGTCCTGTTGGCCGAGCCGCAAGCCGACCATGATCTGGTGAGGCCCGCAACGGCATTTCTCACGGGCGGACTCGGGAGGAGCGGCGGCATGGAGCTGCGTAGCGTCGAAGAGCTGATGGACCTGCTGCACGGCTGCCGGGGCGGCCCGGACGGCCGTCCGGGTGAACGCGCGGATCCCCACGAGCACGCGCTACAGACCGCCGCGCTGCTGCGCCGGGGGCGGCCCGCCGACAAGGAACTCCAGGTGGCGGGCCTGGTACACGCCATCGGGGCATTGCTCGGTCCGGGTGACGACACCGGCCACGGGGAGCTGGCCGCCGACGCGGTACGGCCGCTGCTCGGCGAACGGGTCGCCCGCCTCGTACGGCTGCACGCCCTGGGCCCGGACGACCTCGTACGGCTGCACGCGGGCGGCTGGGCGGACGCCGGGATCGTCGAGGACGTGCTGACGCTGCGGCAGGCCAAGGAGGCGAGCCGGACCGCCGGGGTGGACGCCGGGGTCCTGGAGGACTGGCGCACGGTGCTGGAGCTGGTGGCGGCCCGGCCGTCGCCCTCACACGCGTCGTCCCACCCGCCGGGCGCCTGACCCTTCGCCCCGCGCCGGATGGGTGGCCTCCTACGGCCCCTGGTACCGCCTGCCCGGCCCGTGGACCCGTCTCACCACTTGCCGGGCACGTAGTCCTTCAGGAAGACGCCGTACACGTCCTCGCCGGCCTCGCCGCGCACGACCGGGTCGTAGACGCGGGCCGCGCCGTCGACCAGGTCGAGCGGGGCGTGGAAGCCCTCCTCGGCGAGGCGCAGCTTGTCGTAGTGCGGGCGCTCGTCGGTGATCCAGCCGGTGTCGACGGAGGTCATGAGGATGCCGTCGGTCTGGAACATCTCCTGGGCGCTGGTCCGCGTGACCATGTTCATCGCGGCCTTGGCGGCGTTCGTGTTCGGGTGGCCCGCGCCCTTGTAGCCGCGGCCGAAGACGCCCTCCATCGCGGAGACGTTCACGACGTACGCGCGCCCGCTCGTCGCCTTCCCGGCCGCGTCGGCCATGGCCGGGCGGAGCTTGCTGATCAGGATGAACGGTGCCGTGTAGTTGCACAGCTGGGTCTCCAGCAGCTCCACCGGGGAGATCTGCTCGATGGTCTGCACCCAGGTGTTCGAGTCGACGACGTCGGGGACGAGGCCGCCCGCGTCGATGGCGGTGCCGTCGAGGTGCCGGGCGACGCTGGCGTTGCCCGCGACCAGGGCGAGGTCGGCGACCTTCTGGGCGTCGAGGCCGCTGGTGCCGACGGGCAGCGCGGCCGTCCCGGCCAAGCCGTCCACCGCGCCGGAGTTGAAGGCGCCGATGACGTGGTGGGCGGGCAGCTCACCGGCGGGCAGAGGGGCGTTCTCGCCGTCGACCAGGGCGGCGTAGGCGGAGGGCAGCCGACGTACGGTCTGCGTGGCGTTGTTGATCAGGATGTCGAGGGGGCCCGCCTCGGCGAGCTGGTCGGCGAGGGCGACGGCCTGCGCCGGGTCGCGCAGGTCGATGCCGACGACCTCCAGGCGGTGCATCCAGTCGGCCGAGTCGTCCATGGCCTTGAAGCGGCGGATGGCGTCCTTGGGGAAGCGTGTGGTGATCGTCGTGTGCGCGCCGTCACGCAGCAGCCGCAGCGCGATGTACATGCCGATCTTGGCGCGGCCGCCGGTGAGCAGGGCGCGCTTGCCGGTGAGGTCGGCGCGGGCGTCGCGCTTGGCCCGGTTCAGGCGGGCGCAGTCGGGACAGAGCTGGTGGTAGAAGTAGTCGACTTCCACGTACCGGGTCTTGCAGGTGTAGCAGGAGCGCGGGCGCTGGAGTATCCCCGCGATCTGGCCCTGCTCGGTGACCGACGACGGGAGGATGCCCTCGGTCTCGTCGTCGATGCGCTGGGCGGAGCCGGTGGCGGTGGCCTCGGTGACCGCCTTGTCGTGGGCGGTCTTGGCGGCGCGGCGTTCCTGACGGCGGCGCTGCTTGACCGTGCGGTAGACGCCGGCGGTGGCACGGCGGACCGCGATCGCGTCGGGGTGGTCGACCTCCAGCTTGTCGAGTTCCTCGAGCACGCCGAGGCAGACGGCGAGTCGCTCGGGGTCGATGCCGGGGCCGTACGCGACTTCGTCGTTGATCGCCGAGCCGTCTTCTGTCACCGTCATCGCGCTGCCGTTTCCCTGATCACCCGCGGCGCTCGGACCGCGCCTGCTTTCGAACGGGGGATTCTACGGAGCGGTGGGGCTGGGGACCAAAAACGAGTTGGGGGCCGCGCCACCGAGACCCCGGGCATGCATGTCGGCTGCGGGCCGGTGGGGGCTTGTCGAGCAGTTCTGCGTACCCCTGAAGGGGCATGGAGAACTGCTCGAGCAACCACGGCATACCTGCACGCGCCCACGCACCCCAAGGGCGTCAGCCGTCGCATGCCTCCCGCAGGATCTCCACCTCCCGCGCCACCGCCTTCGCCAGCGCCTCCAGGTCCGGTACCGCCTTCGCGTCGGCCACCAGGCCGTAGTGCACGCGGCCGCGATACGTCGATACGGCGATCGCGAGGGACTGGCCGTGGGCCAGGGGTGCGAGGGGGTAGACCTCGGCGAGGGGGCAGCCGCCCAGTTTCAGGCCGAGGCTCGGCAGCGGCACGCTGGTGACGAGGATGTCGAACCAGAGGCGCGCGGCCTGGCTGACCAGCGGCCCGCCGAGGCGGTGGCCGAGGGCCGGGACGTGGTCGGCGAGCAGGGCCACCGCACCCGCGCCCCGGTTCGGTCCGGCGTCCTTGTTGCGGTCCATGGCGGTGCGGACCGTACGGAGTCGGCCGAGCGGGTCCGGGTCGTCGACGGGCAGGTTCACGAGGTAGCCGGAGAGCCGGTTGCCCTGGGGGTGCGCGGTGCGTGGGCGGCGTTTGGAGACGGGGATCAGGGCGCGCGGCACGACCCCGTCGCTGCCGTCGCCGCGCTCGTCGAGCCAGCGGCGCAGCGCACCCGCGACGACGGCGATGAGAACGTCGTTCACGGTGCCGCCGACGGTCTTGCGGACCTTGTGCACCTCGTCGAGATCCACGTTCACCCCCGCGATCCGCCGGGTGCCGCTGGGCTCGGACCTCAGTGCGGCCGAGGAGCGCGCGGCCAGGGTCGCGCCGAGCGTGGTGCGGGCGACGGAGGCACCGATGTCGAGGGCCCGGCCCAGGTCGGAGAGCGTGTCGCGGACGAGGTCGGGAAGGCTGCGTACGTCGGGCAGGAGGCTGCGCGGCGGCTCCGCGGGGCGCGGCCGGGGCTGGGGGAGGTCCATGGGGTCCATGACTCCGGCGGCGAGGGTCAGCGCCCGCAGTCCGTCGGCCAGCGCGTGGTGGAACTTGAAGAGGACGGCGAAGGTCGCGCCGTCCTCGCTCGGCAGGACATGTGCCTCCCACGGCGGTCGGCCGCGCTCCAGCGGGCGTTCCATCAGCCGCCCGGCCGCCTCGTGGAAGTCGGCGCTCGGCGCGTGCAGCCGTACATGGTCGAAGGGCTCGAAGTCGGAGACCGGTTCCCGCGTCGCGCCGCCGAACGCCAGCGGCAGCCCTCCGCCCGGGAGCCAGATGTCGCGGATCCGCATCCGCAGGCCGGGCACGGCGGCGGCGCGGGCGGCGAGCAGGTCGGCAGCGTGGGCGCCCGCGGTGGGTGAGTTCGCCTCGAAGACACCGAGGGCGCCCAGGTGCATCGGATGCTCGGCGGACTCGATGTTCCAGAACGCCAGGTCCAAAGGTGCGAGCCGGTCAGAAGTCAAGTGCTTGCCTCGCGTCGACGACGGGTGAGCCTGCAGTCAATCGCCGGTGCCCGATTACGGTCAAGTACGATCAAGCTACCCACAGTTAACAACAGATTAAGTCCCGCCTCGCGGAGAGAGGCGGGACTCATGGTGCATATGTGATCCGGAAGGGTGTCTACGACACCTGCTGACCCTTCCCCAGGCCGATCACTCCGCCCTTGGAGACGGTGTACAGCTCCCCGTCGCGTTCCGGGTTGACTCCGATCGTGGCACCCGGCGGGACCTGCACGTTCTTGTCCAGGACCGCGCCGCGCACCACCGCGCCCCGGCCGATGTGGACATTGTCGTGGAGCACCGAGCCCTGGACGACCGCCCCGGGGTCGACCACCACTCCGGGCGACAGCACGGACCGCGTGACCTGCCCCCGAATGAGGCACCCAGCACTGATGATCGACTCGCTGGCCATGCCGCCCGCGTTGAAACGGGCCGGGGAGAGCTGACCCGAGTGGGTGTAGATGGGCCAGCTGCGGTTGAAGAGGTTGAACTTGGGGCGCTCGGCGATGAGGTCCATATGGGCCTCGTAGTACGCGTCGAGGGTGCCCACGTCCCGCCAGTACCCCTGGTCGCGGGTGGTCTCGCCGGGCACGTGGTTGGCGCTGAAGTCGTACAGCTGCGCCTCGCCCCGGTCGGTGAGCTGGGGCAGGATCGAGCCGCCCATGTCGTGCACGGAGGTCTCGTCCTCGGCGTCCCGCTGGAGCGCCTCCACCAGCGTCTTCGTGGTGAAAATGTAGTTTCCCATGGACGCGAACACGGATTCCGGGTCGTCGGCGAGGCCCGGCGGGTCGGCCGGCTTCTCCAGGAACCGTTCGACGGTCTGGCCGTCCGAGCCCGGGGTGATCACGCCGAAGGAGGAGGACTCCGTGCGCGGTATGCGTATCCCCGCCACCGTCACGCCCGCGCCGCCCTCGACGTGCTGGTTGAGCATCTGCCTCGGGTCCATGCGGTACACGTGGTCGGCGCCGAAGACCGCCACATAGTCGGGCTGCTCGTCGTGGACCAGGTTCAGTGACTGCAGGAGGGCGTCCGCGCTGCCCAGGTACCAGCGCGGGCCGAGCCGCTGCTGGGCCGGGACCGGCGTGACGTAGTTGCCGAGCAGGCTCGACATCCGCCAGGTCGTGGTGATGTGCCGGTCGAGCGAGTGCGACTTGTACTGCGTGAGCACGCAGATGCGCAGGATGTCCGCGTTGACGAGATTCGAGAGTACGAAGTCCACCAGGCGGTATGTCCCGCCGAAGGTCACCGCTGGTTTCGCCCGGTCGGCGGTGAGGGGCATCAGCCTCTTGCCCTCGCCGCCCGCCAGTACGATTCCCAGCACCGAAGGTCCACCGCGCCGCATACCGCCGCCCCTCTACGCCCGGTTGTGCCAAACGCCGTTCTCTGCCTGCCCCCGTGTGCCGCCTACCCCTGCTTGAGGACTTCCTCGTACAGCTGGACCGTGCGCCGGGCCACCGCGTCCCAGCCGAACTCGCGCACCGCCCGCTGCCGGCCCGCCTCGCCCATGCGCACGGCGGTGTCAGGGTCGGCGAGCACCGAGTCCAGGGCGTTCGCCAGCCGCGCCTCGAAGGCCCCCTCGCCTTCGTCGACCGAGACCAGCAGCCCCGTCACACCGTCCTCGACGACCTCCGGGATCCCGCCGACCCGCGACGCCACCACGGCCGTACCGCAGGCCATGGCCTCCAGGTTGACGATGCCCAACGGCTCGTACACCGACGGGCAGACGAACACGGCGGCGTGCGTGAGGAGCTGGATGACGTCCGGGCGCGGCAGCATCTGCGGGATCCAGAACAGGCCCTCGCGTGCGCGGCTCAGCTCCTCGAAGAGGTCGCGGAACTCCTGGTCTATCTCCGGGGTGTCGGGCGCGCCGGCGCACAGCACCACCTGCGCGGCCGGGTCGATGTCCCGGACCGCGCGCAGCAGATGGGGCACGCCCTTCTGACGGGTGATGCGGCCGACGAACAGGACGTACGGGCGGCTCGGGTCGAGGCCGACGCGGTCGAGGACGTCGGTGCCGTGGTCCGGCCGGTAGAGGGAGGTGTCGATGCCGTTGTGCACGACGCGGACCCGGTCGGGGTCCAGGGCCGGGTAGCAGCCGAGGATGTCCTCGCGCATGGCGCCGGAGACGGCGATCACCGCGTCGGCGGACTCGATGGCCGTGCGCTCGGCCCAGCTGGACAGGGCGTACCCGCCGCCCAGTTGCTCGGCCTTCCAGGGGCGCAGCGGCTCCAGCGAGTGGGCGGTCATGACGTGCGGGATGCCGTGCAGCAGCTTGCCGAAGTGGCCGGCGAGATTGGCGTACCAGGTGTGCGAGTGGACGAGTTCGCGGCCGGCGAGGCCCGCCGCGATGGAGAGGTCCACGGAGAAGGTGCGCAGCGCGTCGTTGGCGGTGTCGAGGGCGGACCAGGGCCGGTGGCGTACGACGCCGCCCGCGGCGCCCTCGCCCCAGCAGTGCACGTCCAGCTCGACGAGGGATCTCAACTCCCGGGCGAGGAACTCGACATGGACCCCCGCGCCACCGTAGACGTCCGGCGGGTACTCCCGGGTCAACAGGCCGACTCGCACCCGGAACCCCCTGTCTCACGTGGCTGGTTCCCACATGGTCACCCACAAGGGGCAGTTGGGGAAGACCGCGATTGCGCGCCGGGGTGAGAGCTACGGGCGCGGGCTCTCCGTCAGGGGCGGCCCGGCGGCCGGTCGAAGCAGCAGTCGCCGCAGAGTCCGCCGCCGGGGAGCCGGTAGTAGAGACAGCAGCTGCGGCGCCGGTGTGTGGCCGGGTCGAGGGTGTCGGACAGGTCCGGGTGCGTGAACATCTCGGCGGCGAGCGCGCGGGCCCGGGCACCCACCTCCGGGCGGCGGTTGACGCGCGCCCAGTGGTCGAGCTGTCTTACGGCGCCCATCAGCGCGGAGGCCGCGTTGCCCCGGAGCAGGCGGTCCGAGACGGGGATGTGCGCTCGCAGGGCCGCCGCGAGCGGTACGAGGTGGCCGTCCCGTACGACCTCGCCGAGCCGCTCGGCGGGCAGGGCCCGTACCTCGGTCAGCCACAGATCGTCGGGGGCGCTCGCGTCCGGGTCCCAGCGCAGGAGGCGCGGGTCGAGGTCGGGGATGTGGCCGTACAGCGCGGCGGTGCCGAGCGCGACCGACCAGAGCCGGGCCGCGAAACCGAGGTGGGCGATGGAGGCCGCGACCCGCGCTTCCGGGGCCCGCACGCTCTCCGCTACCTTCCGGACACGGAAAATTATCGGATTCTCATAAACATCGTTCTCCCCCTCGGCATCCCGTGCCACGTAGGCCCGGGCGAGCGTCTGCGGCGGGCGAGAGCGCGGTTCTCCCGTGCGTAGGAGGAAGAATCCGCCGAGCGCGTGCAGCGCGGTGAGGTCGGGGTCGAGGTCCACGAGGAGGAGTAGTACCAGGCCACACGGGCCGGGTTGAGCGGAGGGGTGCACTCCGTGTCGCCCACCTTGGGGATGAGTGGGCGCCTTTCGTACTCCATCGGCAGTAGGACTCAATGACTGCTCAGGTACGACGACGCGAACACTTTCGCGAGGCATCGTGGTCAGTATGAAAGCCGACCGTTCGCCACGCCGGGCCCAGGGGTCCCGTCCGTCGCAGAGGAGACGCTCATGAGCGCCCTCGCGTTGTCCGTTCTGCTGTCGTTCGTCTCCGCGGTCGCGTACGCGGGCGGGGCGATCGTGCAGGAGCGTGTGGCGGTGTCCTCGCCCGGTCAGACCTACGCGCCGCTGCGTCGGCCCGGCTGGTGGGTGGCGGTCGGGCTGAACGGCCTCGGTGGTCTGCTGCACGTGGTGGCGCTGGCGTACGGGCCGCTGAGTCTGGTGCAGCCGCTGGGCGCGCTGACGATCGTGTTCGCGCTGCCGATGGCGGCCCTGTTCGTCGGCCGCAGGGCGGGGGCGACGGCGTGGCGGGGCGCGATCATGGCGACGGTGGGCCTCGCGGGTCTGCTCGCCCTGGTCGGCTCGGTCGACTCGCAGTCCCTGGACACCGCTCAACGGGTGGTGGTGGCCGTGATCAGTGCGGGGGCGGTCGCCGCGCTGATGGTCGCGGCGCGCGCGGCGCACCGGCACCCGGCGGCGCGCAGCATGCTGCTGGCCGTCGCCTCCGGTGTGGCGTTCGGTATGTCCTCGGTGTTCACGAAGACGGTCGCCGTCGACTGGACGGACGGCATCGCCGTCTCCGACCTGCCGACGCTGGCGGTCATCGGTGTCTTCGCCTCGGCCGGCCTGATGCTGTCGCAGGCCTCGTACCGCAGCGGCGGCCTCGCGGCCCCGCTCGCCACACTGACGGTGGTGAACCCGGTGGTGGCGGCCGCCGTGGGCATCACGATGTTCGGTGAGACGTTCCGCTACGGCACCACCGGCACCGCCCTCGCGCTGGGCTGCGGGGTCGTGGCAGCGGGCGGTCTGATCCTGCTGACGACGGAGCGACTCGGCGACGGTGTGCGGCACTGGCACGAGCCGGTGGCGGACGAACTGCCCGCACCGGTGGCGGGCGACCTGGTGGACGTACCGGCCGAGCCGGCCGGAGCGGGCCCGGTCACCGTCGAGGAGATCCTCGCGGGACCGCGGACTCGGATCCCGGCCGAGTCGGGGGTGGACGCGGCTGTGCTCATACCGGCTCCGGCGGCCCGGGACACGTACGAGGGCGACGCCGCTCCGCCGAGTCTGGTCACGTCCCGCTTCGGGCCGTTCTCCCCCGACTCCTACCTCGAGCTGCCGATGGCCGACCGGCATCGCACCCGCGTGTCGTGAGCATCCACGTCTCCTGAGCACTCGCGTGTCCTGACGGTCACGTGCCGACGGGAGGCCCGCGCACCGGGCCTCCCGTCGCTGTGCCGTGTGTCAGTGCCTCAGAGCCGGACCCCGCCCGCCCGCAGATAGGCGATCGGGTCGACGTCGCTGCCGAAGTCGGGCCCCGTCCGCACCTCGAAGTGCAGATGCGGGCCCGTGCTGTTGCCCGTGGTGCCGGAGCGGCCGATGCGCTGGCCCACGCCCACGCTCTGGCCGGACTTCACGGAGATCGCCGACAGGTGGGCGTACTGCGAGTAGCGGCCGTCGGAGTGCCGGATGACCACCTGGTAGCCGAAGGAGCCGCCCCAACCCGCCGTGACGACCTTGCCGGCCGCGACGGACTTCACGGCGCTGCCGGTCGGCACAGGGAAGTCGACACCCGTGTGATAGCCCTTCGACCAGGAGGAACCGGAGGCGCGGTACGGCGTGCCGAGCGAGCCGCTCACCGGGGCGACCAAGGAGGCGGTCTCCTCCTGCCGCTTCTCTTTCTTCTTCTCCTTCTTCTTCTCCGTGTGCTCCTCGGCCTTGTCCGCCGGGGAGTCGTCGGTCGACGCAGGGCGCAGACTCAGCCGCTGCCCCGGCACGATCAGGTTCGGGTCGCCGCCGATCGTCTTCTTGTTGGCCGTGTAGAGCTTCCGCCAACCGCCCTGCACCTCACGGGTGTCGGCGATCTCCGAGAGCGTGTCGCCCCGGACGACCGTGTACATCTCGACGTTGCCGGCCTGCGACTGCGGCGTGGTCTGCGGCTTCACGTCCTTGATCGTGCGCGTCGAGCCGCCGCCCTTGGGGTCGATGTCCGGGGTGTCGCCGCCCCGGGTGAGCCCCGCGCGCACCGAGCACACCGGCCAGGCGCCGGGGCCCTGCCCTTCGAGCACCTTCTCGGCGATCGCGATCTGCTGGTCCTTGGTGGCCAGGTCCGCGCGGGCTGCGTAGGCGGTGCCGCCGTACGCCTCCCAGGTCGACTGGGTGAACTGCAGGCCGCCGTAGTAGCCGTTGCCGGAGTTGATGTCCCAGTCGTTGGTGGACTCACAGGCCGCGACCTTGTCCCAGGTCTCGACGTCGGCGGCCTCCGCGACCCCGGTGCCGATCAGCGGGAGCGCCATCCCGGCGCCGCCGGCGGTGACGGTGAGTGAGGCGCGGTTGAGTCTGTTCGGCTGATACCGGCGGTGCCGGCCGCGTACGGCCATGGAGAAGCCCCCCTCGCATATGCCATGAGCCGCAAAAGTAAGCGCCGCGAACCGGCCATGACAAGACGAAAAATCAGCCGCTCCAGCCACGTGAGTGGCGGGTTAGCGACGTGCTCCGGCGCGTAAGTGCCCCTGTCCGGCGCGCGAGTGACCGGGGACGGCGCGCAAACGACCGGGTTGTGCGCCCCATTGAGGCAGGTGGGGCCCTTCCTGCGTACTCAAACCCGGCAGGCCGCGCGGTGCGGACGGGGCCGGTGCACGTCAGGATGGCCGGGAGGGCAATACTGGCAAGCACGAACGGCACCACCGATATCAGGACCTACCGGCAGTACCGTTTCCAGGATCCATCCATAGGAGCCAACCGTATGAGCACAACAGCCCAGATCGGCGTCACGGGACTCGCGGTCATGGGGAGCAATCTCGCCCGTAACTTCGCGCGCAACGGCTATACGGTCGCCGTGCACAACCGCTCCGCGGCGAAGACCCACGCGCTGATGGAGGAGCACGGGCACGAGGGCGACTTCATCGCGGCGGAGACCGCCAAGGAGTTCGTGCAGGCGCTGGAGCGGCCCCGGCGCCTCGTCGTCATGGTGAAGGCGGGCGGCCCGACGGACGCGGTGATCGAGGAGTTCGCGCCGCTCCTGGAGCCCGGTGACATGATCATCGACGGTGGCAACGCGCACTTCGCGGACACCCGCCGCCGGGAGGCCGCGCTGCGCGAGCAGGGCATCCACTTCGTCGGCGCGGGCATCTCCGGCGGCGAGGAGGGCGCGCTCAACGGGCCCAGCATCATGCCGGGCGGCCCGGCCGAGTCGTACGAGTCCCTCGGCCCGATGCTGGAGAAGATCTCCGCGAAGGCGGCCGACGGGGCGCCCTGTGTCACGCATGTCGGTCCTGACGGCGCCGGGCACTTCGTGAAGATGGTCCACAACGGCATCGAGTACGCCGACATGCAGCTGATCGGCGAGGCGTACCAGCTGCTGCGCGATGTCGCCGGGTACTCCCCCGCGCAGATCGCGGAGATCTTCCGCACCTGGAACACCGGCCGGCTGGACTCGTACCTGATCGAGATCACCGCCGAGGTGCTGGCGCACGTGGACGCGGCGACCGGCAAGCCGTTCGTGGATGTCGTGGTGGACCAGGCCGAGCAGAAGGGCACCGGCCGCTGGACCGTCCAGATCGCGCTGGACCTGGGCGTTCCGGTGTCCGGCATCGCCGAGGCCGTGTTCGCGCGCTCGCTCTCCGGCCACGCGTCGCTGCGGGACGCTTCCCGCTCGCTGGCCGGGCCGAAGGCGACGCCGCTGAGCGCGGCCGAGGCCGGGGCCTTCGCGGACCGGGTCGAGCAGGCGCTGTACGCCTCCAAGATCGTGTCGTACGTCCAGGGCTTCCACGAGATCGACGCGGCCCGCGACGAGTACGACTGGGACATCGACCTCGGCAAGGTCGCCTCGATCTGGCGGGGCGGCTGCATCATCCGCGCGGCCTTCCTGGACCGGATCCGCGCCGCGTACGACGCCCGGCCCGACCTGCCGAGCCTGCTCTCCGACGAGGGGTTCGCCCAGGAGATCGCGGCGGCGCAGGACGACTGGCGCGAGGTGCTTGTCGCGGCCACGCGCCAGGGTGTCCCCACGCCCGGGTTCGCGGCGGCGCTGGCGTACTACGACGCGTTGCGGGCCGAGCGGTTGCCTGCGGCGCTTACGCAGGGACAGCGGGACTTCTTCGGGGCGCACACGTATCGCAGGGTCGACCGGGACGGGTCGTTCCACACGTTGTGGGGTGGCGACCGCTCGGAGATCGAGAGCTAGGCGGTCTTTGAGCGAGAGCTAGGCGGTCTTTGGGGGGACTGCGGGTGCGTTGGCGGCTGCGGGTGCGTCGTGGCTTCTCGCGCAGTGCCCCGCGCCCCTGAAAGACCTGGCGGCCGGCGTGGAGAGAGTCCACGCCGGCCGCCGTTGGTGTGTTCGGGGTTACTCCAGTGGTCTTGGCTGGGGTTCTCCCGGGATGGGTTCCGGGCCCGGGGGCTTCGGGATCGGGGACGGGGGTGGTGGAGGGGTGGGGGACGGGGTCGGGTCGGGGAACGGCTCGGGGGACGGGTAGGGGTCCGGGCGGTCGGGGCCCGGGCCGGGGGTGGGGCCCGGTTTCACGGGGTCCGGGTCTGGGTGGGTCATGGGGTCCTCCAGCCAGTCGGTACGTCACGTCGGCCATGGACTTGTCCCACGGGTACCCGGCACTCGCACGCGCACTCACCCGGGCGGCGGCCGCACCGGCCCTCTCCGACAGAGCGGAGCAAGGGCCCTCAGAAGCCCTCGGGGTGGGCCCTGAGCCAGTCCTTCGCGGCCCTCAGCAGTTCCGGGGCGGCGGCCGGGGCCTCCTCGGGGTGGCGTTCGGCCCACTTCACGACGTAGGGGCAGAGCGGGGCGACCACGATGCCCTCGCGCTCGGCGATGGCGTACAGCTCCCGGGCGAGCGAGCCCGCGACGCCCTTCCCCTCGTGCGCGGGCTCGACGATGGTGTGCACGGGGACCAGGGCTCGCGCGGGCGATTCGAGGACGAAGTACGCGATGTGGCCGGCCAGTTCCTCACCGGCCAGGGCCTCCAGGCGGCCCGCCGCCCGGTCGTCGCGGATCTCGGTGTCGCTCATGGGCAGCTCCTGGTCGGTTCGGAACAGCGGGTCCGGGGGTCAGGCCGGTATCGCCTGCGGGCTGCGCCGCTGGTCCGAGCCCGGCACCGGTTCGGACGGGTCGGCGCCCAGGGCCGTGATCCGGTTGTCCCCGTCCACATGCACCACCCGGGGCTTGAGGGCCCGCGCCTCGGCGTCGGTCACCTGAGCGTAACTGATGATGATCACCAGATCGCCGGGGTGGACGAGATGGGCGGCGGCGCCGTTGATACCGATGACCCCCGAGCCGCGCTCGCCCTCGATGACGTAGGTCTCCAGGCGGGAGCCGTTGGTGATGTCGACGATGTGGACGAGTTCGCCGGGCAGCAGATCGGCGGCGTCGAGGAGGTCCGCGTCGATGGTCACCGATCCCACGTAGTGCAGGTCGGCCTGGGTGACGGTGACTCTGTGGATCTTGGACTTGAACATGGTACGCAACATCGGGACACTCCCACAAATAGGCTCCCTGCCTGCGTTTTTGCAGGTCAAGGGCTGTTTCCACACTCTGCAACGAGTCGCACGTTCGGGCAGCTTTCGCTGGGTTTTTCAGGACTCATGCTGACCGAACGCTGACTTTTCTGACGGTACTTCAGGCGCTGGGAGGGGCGCTCAGGGGCGCCCTAACGTCCCGGGGGCGTCCCTCACGAACGGCCACGATCAGCGTACGCAACGACCCCCGAAGACCTTCGTGACGATCGCCACAGCAGGGCTCGACCAGCCGAACATCAGGTCGAACAAGGCGCCACCCAACCCACGAGAAACAAATGTCGAGCCGAAGTCCCGATTGCACTTCCGGCCGATGTCAAGGAGCAAGCCGACCTTGAAGCCACACAACGCTGCCGACGAAGTCTCCCTTCGATCCATTCCGCCGGCCGATCGCCGCCGAGTGGAGCCTGTTCTCATCGACACGTCCGAGGTTGCAAGGTTGCTCAGCATGTCCACCAGCTGGGTCTACAGAGGAGCTTCGAAGCTTGGGCTGAAGGGTTACAAGCTGGGTCGTGGCAGGAATGCCAAGGTTCTCTACAAGAAGACCGACGTCCTCAAGTGGTTGGAGCAGCAGAGGATCCACTAGGACTTGTCCGGTCGATCATGTGACCACTCCGTGTCCGGGTCGTTGATGTGGACATGGGGCGGGGTGATCTGAGTGATGCCGAGTGGGAACGGCTGCGGCCGTTCCTGCCGGTCAGCAACAGGCGTTGTGGCAGGTGGCGGGACCACCGGTAGGTGATCGACGGCATTTTGCACCGGGTGCGGACCGGCGTGCAGTGGCGTGACCTGCCCGAACGGTTCGGTCCGTGGAAGACCGTCTACGAACGCCACCGACTGTGGTCGGGCGACGGGACGTGGGAGCGTCTGCTCCGGCAAGTCCAGGCCGCCGCCGATGCGGCGGGTGAAATCGACTGGGACATCTCGGTCGACTCCACCATCGTGCGGGAGGTGAGGGCCTGGGCCGCTCGCGCGGCGGGTTCACCACCAAACTCCATCTGAGCGCCGACGGCCGCTGCCGCCCGCTGTCCCTGATCGTCACACCAGGCCAGCAGGCGGACTGCACCCAGTTCAAGCCTGTCCTGGAGTCGGCACCGCAACCGCCGCATCCCTCACCATCTGGCTCCGAACATGATCGACCGGACAAGTCCTGGGCGGGACCACTCGACAACTGACGCCCCCTGACGACAGGAAGTGTTCGCACCGACACACCACACGCTCACCGGTCTCGATGGCCAGGTGGTCGGCGACGGCACAGGCCAGAGTCTCGTGGTAGAGGTCCCATCCCAATACCCGACTGAGGTGCGCGGCCAACGACTCCTGATCGATCGGGTCCGGGCCGGTCGCCCCGTCGCGCACGTTGCGGGCGTGTCCGGTATGGGAGGTTGTGGCACCGGGTAGTGCGGAACCATGCCCGACATCCCCCTGGCCGGAGTGGCGCTGCGAAGGCTACTGACGGTCGTCGACCAGACAGCGGAATTGGCGACAGAGCTGGCGTCCGCCCTTCGTAGCCGACCGAATGACGCCCCGACCCGCACCGCGCCGACACCGCTCGGCGTCGATGCACTGGCGTTCGAGCCTGCGGAGTTCGAGGCCGTGGCCCGCCATCTGGAACCGCTGGACCGGCTGATCGCGTCCGTCCCGCCGAGTGCCGACGGGATGCGGTGGCGCTACCTGGACGAAGCCGTCCTGTTCCGCTGCGAGAGGCAAGTGCCGACGCCGTTCGACGAGTTCACCACACGCCTCGACATCAGCAAGGTCATCGGTCTGACCAGCGGCCATCTGGCGGGCTGCACGGATGTCCAGGCCCGCGATGAGGCCGGAAGGCCGATTCGGCAGCTCGAGCGGAGCATCAACCGGGCCCAGCCTGCCTACCTCGCGCTGTGCGGCGCCGACGTACTGGACGTCTGCAAGCTGGAGACCATCGACTACGGCCCGGACGAGCAACTGCTGCGCTGGCGGCAGGTCCACAGCGAGAACGCCTCCGTGCTTCAGGACGACGGCTCGGTGTCCTTCGCCCGGACCGCGGGCGGCACCAGAGTAACCATCTGCGCCTATCAGCAGTTCGCCCTCCCACCGTTGTGGCGGGCGATCGCCCCCACGCTGTGGCCCGCGGTCCGGCGCGCTCTGGTGGAGGACGCCTACCGCAGGTCCTTCCACACCACCCTGAATACCATCGCGGCACACGGGCAGGGCAGCACGGGTCCGGTCGCGGAGACGGCCGGCGCCGACTTCTCGCTCCGGGACGCCGTCGCCCGCGTGGCCGAGCCGTTGAACCCGTTGGCCGGGTTGGCCCCGTGGAGGCCGACACGGCCCGAGTACACCGACAGTTCCGGCTTCCGTCACTTCAGGCCCGAGAGGCAGCCCCGTTGACCCCGCTCACCACCCTGCCGCACGAGTACCCGTACGCCTTCCACATCGCCCTCGACGGCAACGGCCTCAACGGCCTGGAAGGCCGGGCAGGCGTCTGCGTCTTCCGCTACGACCCCGCCACCGGCCGGTACGCGTACAAGATCGAGTACTACGACGGCATCGCCGGCGGTCATGCCGTCAGCGTCAGCCCGGACCGCTCGCTCGGGTTCCTCGGCAACACCGGCCAACACCTGCTCTTCTACGACACCACGGCCCTCGCCGAGACCGACCGCCTGTCCACCCTGCGGATCGAGCCCACCGACTCGTCCATCAAAGGCACCACGCACATCGCCTGGCTGGGAAACCAGGAGATCGTCGGTGCGATCGGCGAGCACCTGTGGCGGTTCGACATCGACCAGCTCGGCCGTCCCGAGCGCCTGGGCCCGCACGGCCTGAAGCTGCCCCACGCCATGAAGACCACGGCCTCCGGCCGATACCTCGTCTACGGCGGCATGGACCACCCCGGTAGAGGCGAGGCCCGCGAGGTCGGCATCTTCGACCTGCGCACGGGCACAGCCCGCCGCGTCGACTTACCGGCCACCTGCTGGCATGTGGCCGTTCATCCCCGCGAAGACCGCTTCTACGCCCTCTCCTTCCGTGTCCTCCCCCAGGAAGGACACGACTGGCACGAGTGGGCCATGGCCTACCTCAAGGAGTACGTCTTCGAGATCGACGCCGAACACGGACAGGTCCTGCGCCACTGGACGGCCCCGCGTGAGACCCCGGCGCACATCAACTCGGACGTCTGCGTCTCCGATCGCGAACTGATCTACTGCAACGGCGGCAGCGGCACCATCGTCATGATCGACCTGGACGATTTCTCCACCCACCGGATCATCGACGAGCGCCCCGGCCTGCCCGAGCAGCTGCTCGCCGGCCGGCAGGCAATGCACCAGGTGACCGACGCCTTCACCCGCGGCTCGCCGGCCGCGAGCAGCAGGCACTTCCTCGCAGCGCTGCGGGTCTCGCGCGGAACGCTGCTCGATTCGGTGTACGCCTGTCAGCTCTCCGCCGACCAGAGTCTGCTGTTCACCGCCAACCGGGGACTCAATACCGTCACCGTCTACGACTATCCGGCCAACACTGTCCGGCAGCGGGTGCGCATGCCGCAACTGCAGCAGTATGTCGACGGCCTCCCTTGGAGACACGACCCGCGTCTTGGCTTCCACCACAGCACGCTGATCTCTCCTGCGTGAACGCGCATTCATGTCTGGAAGTGCGTTCCGGTCGGCCGATGGCAAGCCTGTCCTAGTCGGTAACGGGCGAGGTCGCGCCAGGGGCCTGGCCCGGTGGGTGTGCCGCGGGCGCCCTCGCTCGTGCCGCAGGCCAGGACGCGGCCAACGGCGGCGTCGTAGACCGGGATGTGAGAGGCGAGCAGGTCTCGTTGGGCATGACTGGGGGCCGCGGTGGCCACGCGCGCCACGCGTCCGCCCTCGACGATGTCGACCGCGCACAGGGGCGCGAGCGTGGGTGCGCAAGAGTTGGCAGGGAATCTGATGCCGGTCATCGATGCGTGGATGCAGCACCCCACACGCTCGCAGGTCGGATCGTTGGTCCGGACATGATGATCAACACCCATCCCGTGATCGGCTCTCACCCGGATCTCGACAGCGCCAGGCTCACTGGAGCTCTCTTTGACGACGGCCCCGAGGGCACCGATGTCCACGCGATGTGGCGCAAGGCGGTCTCGACCGACCTGTTCCGTCACCGCAGCAGTGCCGGTACCGAAGAGAGGAGGCAGCTCCACGAGTGGAGCGCGGTGGTGGAGGGTGCGACGGCGACCGTGGCCGGCATCCACTACAACCTCTTCCTCGGGAGCCTGCTCGACGACCGCCTCTCACCGCCGCGCGACCTCAGCGCGTTCAGCGGTCTGGCCCGCACCGGCACGATCACCCCGCCAGGGCAGAGGCGACGGCACACACGGAGCGCGCGGCGTCCAGCGGCTCCTGCATGCCAGCCACCATGCTGGCGAAACCGGTGCCCTGCCAACCGGCACACCGCGTCATTCCGAAGGAATGCGAAACTCGAATTCGGGACGGTCCCACGGCACGGCGGGCGGGTTCGCAAACGCGGTCCCGGTCCGCACCGCACCAACGCGGTGGTAGAAGTCCTCGGCGGGAAGATGCGACACGACCTTGAGACGGTCGAGCCCGGCGGCACGGGCCTCGGACTGCATGTGCGCCACGAGCAGCCGTCCAATACCCCGTCCTTGCGCTTCGTCGGCAACGAACAGCAGGTCGAGCTCCGGTGGCGCGAGGACGAGCGAGTAGAACCCGAGGACCCGGCCTCCATGCTCGTCAGCGCCGACGGCCACAAAGGCGCGGTGGGCCTCGATGTAATCAGGACCGACCCGGTAGCCCTCGACTGCGGCTGCGTACTTACCCTCGTAGGCACCTGAGCCACGCACGAGCCGCGTGAGCCGTTTGGCATCCTTCGCGACTGCCCTCCGTATGGTGATCGACTGGCTGATCGGGGAAGTGCGTGAACTCATCGGGAGAGTATTTCGCACCGGAGAGTGCCTTCCTGCGGCGGGTCGGCTGCTCGGGCAGGCGTTCCTGCACCGCTCCTGGGAACCATTCGTGAGAGCGCAACCGATCTCACGCCGAAGCCGCGCCGGAGCGCTTCGGTGCGGCTTCGGCGTCTCACGGCTCCGCGCGGAGGTCCCCGTCGGAACGGTTTCTGAGGAGCCTCGCCGTGTCACGCCCCTATAGCGGGGGCCTCATGGGGGCGGACAACATGGTGCCACGAGGGCCGCAACGGCACAGGTCACGTCCCGGCTGAGCACAGCGCTCGCCACTGACGACTCGTAGCGCCACAGTCAGTTGGTCAGCGCAGCGATTCGGGCCGCTCGACGAAGCGGGCCAGATCGGTGACGGCCGCGACCGCCGCTCCGGTCCAGGCGCTGCCACCACTCATGACATCCCACGCTTCCTGTCGCAACGCACAGCCATTGGCCACGGAGCAGAGGAAGCGCGCTGCGCGGACCCGCTCACCTCGCACCTGCCTCTTGCACGGGGCATCGGAGCCTCGGGCACCGCGACGGCCGATCAAGGATCAGTGTGGTGCGAGGCCGGACCCCGAGGGCGGCACCGACACGCGTCGCGGGCCCGCCTGCGTCACCGCCCGACGCGGCTGGTGCGCATGCCAATGATCCATGAGGCGCGCAGCATGGTGATATGGGCGGATTCGCGAAAACGTCTTCATCTACATCGGCATCTACCCGAGCGGACCTGACGCGCGAGCCGACTACGACGTCCTCAAGGACCTTCATGCGGTCTGTGCGGTCGGTGCCTACGACGCATCGGTCGTCACCAAGGACGAGGCCGGCAAGGTCCACGTCAACAAGGACGAGACGGCCACCCGGCACGGGGCGTGGGGCGGCGCCGCTGCCGGTGCGGTCGTCGGCCTGCTGTTCCCTCCGGCGGTTATCGGTAAGGCTGCCGTCGGTGCTGCCGTCGGTGGCGTGAGCGGGCACCTTTGGCGCGGCATGTCCCGGGCGGACATCAAGGACGTCGACAGGGCCGTCCAGCAGGCCGCCACCGAGGTCCGCTGACCTCCCGCCGCATCCGCTTCACGGGTGGGGACCGCGCCACCATGCCACCAAGGTCCATCGAGACCCTTTCCGTTCTCGGCCTCGGCCGTGTGGCGTCAGTACCGCAATGCGTCGCGGACCTCGGTGGTCACCGTGCCGGTCAGGTCCCGGTTGCTCCGAGCTGTGGCTTTGGAGGTCTTGCCTGCGGCGACCTGGGAGACGTCGAGGACGGCCACGTCGGCCAGGTTGCCCGACTGGTCCTTGAAATTGACCACGACGATGTAGCTCCTTGACTTCGAGTCGTGGTTGGCGATGGTCACCGGGACCTCTGCCTTGCCGTCGGAGCCCGTCGCGACGCTGCCGAGGGTGACGTCCGACTTGGGTCCAGGCCGCCCTTCACCTCATCCAGCGCGGACGAGGCGGCCGCCTCCGCGGAAGCGGCCGTAGAAGCCACCGCGGACGCTGCCGCGCTGCTGGCCGCAGAGGCAAGCTCGGACGCACCCGACTTCACCACGGAAGCTGCCGAGGAAGCGGGGAGGTCGAAGACTCGTCGTCCGACGAGCAGCCGGTCAGACCGGCCCAGCCGAGCATGACGGCCATCCCAACAACAGCACATCGGTTGCTCTGGCGTTCCATGGCCTCTCCCACCTCGCCGGCACTTTCCCGTCCAGCGTCAGCCAAGCTGGCCGGCCGTACCAGCAGGACGCGGCACCCGGGTGACGTAGCTGACGATGGCTCTGGCAGCCACGGCGGCACCCGGGTCAGCTGACCTGAACGATTGCAGGAAGTTCCCCTCAACCGCCTTGATGGTCACGACCACACCGAGCTCCCTCAGCGCCGTGGATGTGTCGATCAGCGCGAGAAGCACCCGGCCGAGCCACCACACTCGAACCCGCGCTCATCATGATCGATAGAGCGAAGGGCTTCTGAGTAGCTAAATATGGGATATTAAGCCCATCGGGCAGGCGTGGCTGTGCCCTCAGCCAGGTCTTGATCTCGGTCCCTCGGCTGCAAAGGACGCTCCCCATGACGCCGGAGACCACCTCGGTCGCGCAATCCGGGCAGGATTCGGTAGTCATCGCCAGCTTCGACAATCGCCATCGCGCCGAACGCATGCTGGTGTCGCTCGGACGAGGCTTCCGCCGGAAGGCCCGCACGGGCGGCACGACCGCTGTGGTGATCAGAGGAAACGCCGACGGCTCGCTGAGGGTGACCCAGTCCCGCGTACTGACGGCCAACGGTTTCATGAACGCCCTGTTCCGCGTCTCCCTCGCATGGATGGCCGGATTCATGGGTCTGTTCGCCACACTGAAAGGGGCAAGGGTCGGGGCCCACGCCGCTGGAGTGCGCAAAGGTCACGTCGGATCCGACGCTCAGCAAGCCCACAGGATCCTTGCGGAAGCCGGCCCCGATGCCGCCGTCACGCTGATTCGCTGCAGGGACACGGACACGCGGCAGATGGTCGCCGCTGCGGCGGCGACACGTGCGGACGAGAGCTGGGATGGCCCGCTCACAGAGTTTCTCGCCATCCTCGACCCCGGCAGTGCTCACGATTGGGTGCGCGCCGCTGTCGGTGAGCCCTCCCCCACACACCGCGGCCCGTGACTGACAGCGCCGGCCCCGCGCCGGACACCCGGCGTCTCGGCTTCGGCGTCGAGCGGCGCCCGCACGTCCCGCTCCTCCCTCGCCTCGCGGGCTACGTCCCTGACAACCCGGACCGCGTCCTCCATACACCGGCCTCCGGAACTCCTAGGGTCTCCCAGAGGGCGTCACTGCCCTTGAACGACGGGGCGAAGGCGGCCCACCGGCCGAAGAACGGGAGGCCGCGGAAGCAGTCGCCCGGCCGACGCCGGCCCAGTGACGTGAGAACCAGTCCGCGGCCCTGCCCGAAGGCACGCACGACGGTGGCGGTCACCTGCGCGGCGTCCAAGGTTCATCTTGCTGCAAGACCGCAAGTGCCGTCCGTTGTCGTTCCTCCTGACCGCAGGACAGGCCGCCGACAGCCCGCAGTTCGAGGAACACCGTCGAGCGCCTGATCAACAAGCTGAAAGCATGGCGGGGCATCGCGACTCGATACGACAAGACGCCCGAAAGCCACCTCGCCGGCCTCCACCTCCGCGCCTCCACGATCTGGATCAACGACCTGCTGAAGGCAACCGGTTGATCACAACATCACACAGGCCCTAGCGTGCAGTCCATGAAGTACACGCAGCTCGGACGCACGGGACTCAAGGTCAGCCGACTCGTCCTCGGCACCATGAACTTCGGTCCTCTGACCGACGAGGCCGACAGCCACGCGATCATGGACGCGGCACTGGACGCGGGCATCAACTTCTTCGACACGGCGAACGTGTACGGCTGGGGCGAGAACAAGGGCCGTACCGAAAGCATCATCGGCAACTGGTTCGCGAAGGGCGGCGAGCGGCGCGACAAGGTCGTCCTCGCCACCAAGATGTACGGCAACATGGGCGCGGACGGCGAGGCGTGGCCCAACCACGAGAAGCTGTCGGCGGTGAACATCCGGCGCGCCGTGGACGCGTCGCTCAAGCGGCTGCAGACCGACCACATCGACGTCTACCAGTTCCACCACATCGACCGGGACACCCCGTTCGAGGAGATCTGGCAGGCCATCGACGTACTGGTGCAGCAGGGGAAGATCCTCTACACCGGTTCCTCCAACTTCCCGGGCTACAAGATCGCCCAGGCCAATGAGATCGCCGCCCGGCGCGGCAACACCATCGGCCTCGTCAGCGAGCAGTGCCTCTACAACCTCTACGAGCGCCGCGCCGAGATGGAGGTCATCCCTGCCGCGCAGGAGTACGGCCTCGGCGTCATCCCGTGGTCGCCGCTGCACGGCGGTGCGCTCGGCGGCGTGCTGAAGAAGGAGGTCGAGGGCGGTCGGCGCAGCGAGGGGCGAGCCGCGGGCGCCATGTCCGGCCCTGACGTACACGCGAAGATCCAGGCGTACGAGGACCTGCTCGACAAGCACGGTCTGGAGCCCGGCGAGGCCGCCCTGGCCTGGCTGCTCACCCGTCCCGGCGTGACCGGCCCGATCGTCGGTCCGCGTACGGCGGAGCAGCTCGGATCCGCCCTGCGCGCCACCGAGTTGGATCTGAGCGAGGAGCTGCTGGCCGGGCTGGACGAGATCTTCCCGGGACCGGGACCGTCTCCGGAGGCCTTCGCCTGGTAGCGGTCGCAGCCGCATTCGTTCGCAGTCGCCGCCACCGTCGTCGGGACGGGGGCGGCGCTCGGCCTACGGCGCGGCTGTCACGGCTACTGTCCGAGCGGCGCCGCCACCGCGACCAGGACGAACATCAGCACAAGCGCACCGGCCATGATCCGGTTCCGGTTTTGGGGTTCACAGGACCGAGCCTGACCGGCCCCTCCGAGCGGCCGGCGGGCGACCGCCTCGTAGGGGGCTGCTCGCCCGCCACCCCGGACGTCGGCAGGTTGCTGCGCACCAGCACGACGTCGGCCACGGTCCAGGTACGGCTGGTGAACTCGCCGAGGACCGCGGCATACGGCCTGATCTCGGACGGATGCCTGTTACCGGCTGGACCAGGATGCCTTTCGGAAGATCAAGAAGATCACCCGGGGCAAGCGCACCCAGGCCATCCTCTGCCTCGTACGACGCCGAGCCGACGTGCTCTTCGCGATGCTCCACGACGGCACCCTCTACGAACCACCAACCCCGATCACCGCTTGACCGAAGTCATAGGGGCCCCCGGGTGAGCGCCGGTCTCCACGGCTCTGCGCCGAACGCACCCCCGGCCCTGGGGACGGCCGCGGCCGCTCGGCTCGGCTCGTCCCCAGGGCGTCGGGCGACTACGCCGTAGCGAGTACCTGGACGGTGTCGCCCAAGGTGTCCGCCACTTCCTTCCACTCGGTGAGGGAGATCGTCAGGGGTGGCAGGAGCTTCAGTACATGCCCCGACCCCGAGGTCTCGGCGACGATGCCGGCGCGGAACAACGCCTCCCGTATCCGCTCGGCCGTCCCGGGGGCGGGGAATCTCAGTCCGCTCATCGCTCCCTTGCCGACGACTTCGGCGGCACCCACCGGGAGGGCGTCGGTGATGCTCGCGAGGCTGGTGCGGATCGCGGCGGTCAGTTCGGCGGTGTGGTCGGTGAAGTGCGGGTCGGTCCAGTGGTCCAGTGCCGCGGAGCCTGCCACGAAGGCGAGGTTGTGGCCACGGAACGTGCCGTTGTGCTCGCCGGGGGCCCAACGGTCGATCTCGCGCCGGATCAACAGCGCCGCCATCGGAAGCCCCATTCCGCTGAGGGACTTCGACAGGCAGACCAGGTCGGGCCGGAGTTCGGGGGCGTCCTCGAAGCTGAAGAAGGTACCGGTGCGTCCGCAGCCCGCCTGGATGTCGTCCACGATGACCAACGTGCCGGTGGCGTCGGCGAGTTCACGGATCCGGGCCAGCCACGCGCGGGGAGCGGTGTGCAGTCCGCCCTCGCCCTGGACCGTCTCCAGCAGGACCGCGGCGGGCGGGGCCGTCGCCGCGCCCGGGCCGAGGGCGTGTTCCAGGGAGGCGAACGGATCGGGCTCGGCCGCGTCGCCGTACGGGAGGATCGTGACGTCGGTCAGAGGTACGCCCGCCGCGCCGCGCAGCAGGGGGGAGGTCGTGGCGGCGAGGGCGCCGAGGGACGCGCCGTGGAAGCCTCCGGTGAAGGCGATCACCTCGGTGCGGCCGGTGACCTTTCGGGCCAGCTTCAGGGCGGCCTCGACGGCGAGCGTTCCGGCCGGTCCGGGGAACTGGACGACGTGGTCGCCGAGGCCGCGCGGCTGAAGGACGAGGCTGGTGAACCGCTCCAGGAAGTCGGCCTTGGCCGTGGTGTGCAGGTCCAGCGACTGCACCGGGCCGCCGGCCGCGAGGTAGGCCGTCACCCGTTCGACGATCTCGGGCGGATTGTGGCCGTAGTTGAGCGAGCCGGCCCCGCACAGCAGGTCCACATAGCGGCGCCCCGAGGTGTCCCACAGATGGTGTCCGGCGGCTCGTTCGAAGACCACCGGGAAGCCGCGGCAGTAGCTGCGTACGTTCGACTCGTGACGTTCGAACACCGCGAGAGGCGTCCGGTCGGTCTCGGTCATGTCAGCACGTACCTTTCATCGATTCTCGTAACGCGTCGCGGACCGACGTCACTTGAGGGGTCACTTGACCAGCACCGTTCCGTCACCGGGACGGTGGTCGCGGGAACGGCGCAGGTCGCTGAAGGCGAAGGTCCGCTGGAGCCAGCGGTCGAGGCCGTCGTAGCGCGGCGTGAACGCCGAACGGCCGTGCAGGGTTGTCCGGTTGTCGACGACGGCGAGGTCGCCAGGGCGCAGCAGCACCCCGGTGTACGTGCGGTGCGCCATCTCGGCCAGTTCGGCGAGGGCGGCCCGGCCCTCGGGGGTCACCGCCTTGGTGGCCGCCTCGTCGAGGCACCAGTCGGGGTCGTCCGGGTCGCCGGTGAGCACGGCGTGCGCGGTGCCCTCGCCGGCCGGGCCGAAGGACGGCGGTGCCTCGGTGATGTACTCGGGCCTGCCGAGCGCATCCCTGGTGCCGGGTGTCAACAGCGGCAGGACGCGTCGGGCGCAGCTGGTGCGCAGTTCGGCCGTGCCCTCGTGGTCGCGGCGCAGGCACAGCAGCATGACGTAGTCGGGGCGGTGGGGGTGGAAGGCGTTCTCGGTGTGGAAGGTGAGTTCGACCGAGCCGACGTTGCCCTGGACGGTCTCCTGGCCGGGCACCGGCACGACGTCCTGGACGAGGGCGCCGGACTTCTCCGCCGCGAACGCGGCCGGGTCACCGAGCCCGGCCGCGAACAGCAGCAGCGTCGCCGCGGGCAGGGACGGGCCGTGCTGGACCGAGCCCTTCACCATGGGGGTGGGCGGCAGGTGCGCGGCACCGATGGGGAGCCTCCTGAGGACGAGGGCGCCGTCGGGGCCGGAATGCCTGCGGAACTCCCTGACGGTGCGCCGTATTTCGGCGGGGACGTCCTCCCAGGCGTGCCGGGCGAGGGCCACCCATGCCGGGTCGTCGACCCGGTCGCCCGCCTGGTCCAGCAGTTCCGCCGCCACATGTCCGAGCCGGGCCAGTGTGCGGGCGTCGTACCGCACCGTGCCGTCGGCGCTCGCCGGGGCGTACGGTGCCTGCGTCATGTCGACGCTGCTCACGTGCGTGTTCCCTTTCGTCCGCTGCGTCCGCGTCACTCGCCCATGGCCCGGACGAGGCTCTTGGGGCGCAGGTCGGTCCACTCGCGCTCGACGTACTCCAGGCAGGCGGTGCGGCTGTCCGGGCCGAAGACGGTGGTCCAGCCGGCGGGCACGGCGGTGAAGTCGGGCCACAGCGAGTGCTGGCCTTCGTCGTTGGCCAGGACCCGGTAGGTGCCGTCGGGGTTCTCGAAGGGGTTGGTCATGACGGATCGGTGTTCCTTTCGGGAGCCGGGAGGCGCTGCGCCTCCCGGTGTGGGGAATTTGGGCCACGGTTCCGGCCGGTGGTCCGGGCGGTGTGGCCGGTCATCAGGGACTCGCGCGAGCCGTCCACCGGCGGTCGGTGCGAGTGGCCGGAGGGGTGCTCGGAGGAAGCCGGGCCACCGAGGCCGGTCCGCGCGGCTCGCCTCACCGTTCGACGAAGTCCCAGTAGCGGGAGATCGCGGCCTCGTCGATGTCCGGGATCGCGACCGCCAGATCCCGCAGGCGCTGAAGCGTCCTGTCGTTCTCGAACTCCAGGGTCGGCCGCTGTGGTTCCGGAGCGTTCCTCGCGTGCTCTTCGAGATACGCCTGGTAGGGCAGGATCGGCAGATCCTGTCCCCGTTCGCTCGCGCGCCGCAGGCGGTGCAGCCACACGGTGAGCGGGACCGCTTCGGAGACCGTTCCGCGCATCCGGTCGTAGCCGCTCATGAAGACACCGGCTCCGACCCTGCGCGGGTGGTGGAGGTGGTGCACACGGGCGGTTCCCGTCCCGGTCAGGATCAGCCCGGCGACGGCGCGAGCCAGGACATCGACGGGGAGCAGCGTTTCCTCCAGATCCGGTCCGACCGGATGGCAGCCGAGCGCGGCGCAACTGGTGAGCAGTCGGGAGAACATGTCGTCCGGGCTGACGGCACCGGTCGAGGTATGCGCCCAGATGCGGCCGAGCCGGTGGATGCCGCCGACGGCCCCCCGCTCGAAGGCACGCTCCACGAGCCGGTCCGCGACCCATTTGCTCGCCACGTACCCGTTTCCGAACGGGTGTTTCTCTCCGTCGATCGGTGAATCCTCCGTGACCAGCCGGGAGTCCTGGCCGAGCCCGAACACACCGAGGGTGGAGAGGTGGTGAAACGCTTTCGGCCGGCCTTCGGCGGCCAGGCGCAGCAGGGTCCGGGTGCCCTCCACGTTGGCCGGTTTCAGCCGGGTGTACGGGGAGAGGTGATGGACCTGTGCGCCGCTGTGGACGATCGTGTCGACCCGCTCGCGCAGCCTCGCCCAGTCCGCGGGTTCGAGGCCGAGGTCCACTGCCGCCAGGTCCCCCCGGACGACGTTCAGCCGCGGATCGTCCGGCGTCGGCCCGAGGTCGATGCCGTAGCGCCGCAGGGCCCCGGTCAGCCGCTCGCCCGCCTCGGCGTCGGTCCGCGCACGGACGAGGCAGTGCACCCGCGCCGATGTCCGGTGCAGCAGCTCGGCCAGGAGGAAGGCTCCGACGAACCCCGTGGCCCCGGTCAGCAGAACCTCCTGAGGACCACCGGCATGCGGGTCGGCATGCGGCACCTCGGGTGGGCCGACGGGGGATGTGCCGGACGTGAAGCGCAGGGCGGGACTCAGCTCGGCTTCCGAGTCCGGCACCCACGACGAAGCGTGTGGGCCGCCCTCCGTGAGGTGGCTGGCCAGTCCCGCCGGGGTCGGTGCTTCGAGAAGCGCCGACAGGCTGAAGCGGACCGCCAGCGTCTCACCGATCCGGCCGGCCAGACGGACGGCGAGCAGGGAGTGACCGCCCAGCGCGAAGAAGTCGTCGTCGGCGGAGACCTCGGGCACCCCCAGCACCTCGGCGAACAGCCCGCACAGCAGGGCCTCCCGTTCGGTCCGCGGCGCCCGGCCGGTACCGGCGGCGGTGTCCGGCGGGGCGGGCAGTGCCCTGCGGTCGAGCTTGCCGTTGGCGTTCAGCGGGATCGCGTCGACCTCGACGAACGCGGACGGTACGAGGTGGGCAGGGAGGACGGTGGCGAGCCGGGCCTTCAACTCCTCGGCCACCAGCGGTGTTTCGGCGACGAAGTACGCCACCAGCCGCTGGTCGCCCGGACGGTCCTCGCGGGCGATCACGGCGGCTCGGGCCACCCCGTCGAGCGCGGTCAGCGCGGTCTCGATCTCGCCGGGCTCGATCCGGTAGCCCCGGATCTTGACCTGGTCGTCGACGCGTCCGGCGTACTCCAGCACCCCGGCGCGGTTCCAGCGGGCCCGGTCGCCCACCCGGTACATGCGGGTGCCGGGCGGGCCGTACGGGTCGGCGACGAAGCGTTCGGCGCTCTGGCCGGGCCGACCGGCGTAGCCGCGGGCGAGGCCGGTGCCGGCGAGGTACAGCTCGCCCCACACCCCGTCGGGGACGGGCTGGAGGTGGTCGTCGAGCACGTAGACGCGCGCGCCCGCGATGGGGCGGCCGATGGGCACCGGTCCCGCGCCGAGGTCGTCGTCCGGTTCGAGCCGGTGGACGACGCAGCCGACGGTCGCCTCGGTCGGGCCGTACTCGTTGATCACCACCGCCTTGGGGTGCCGCTCGCGCCACGCCTGGAGGGCGGTGCCGTCGAGGGCCTCGCCGCCGATGACCAGGTTGCGGGTGTCGCTGACGCGGTCGGGCAGCGACTCCAGCAGCCGTAGATGGCTCGGGGTGACCTTGAGCAGGTCGGGGGTGGGTGTGTCCTCGTCCAGTTCCCCGAACCGCACCCGGCCGCCCGTGATCAGCGGCGTGAACAGCGTGGTCACCGGCATGTCGAAGGCGAGGGAGGTGTGGACCAGGGACTCGCCCGAGGCGGCCGGGTACATCGCCGCGGCCTCCGTGAGATAGGCGGCGAGCGAACCGTGTTCGACGACCACTCCCTTCGGGCGGCCGGTCGATCCGGAGGTGTAGATCAGGTAGGCGGCGTGGTGGGGGTGGACGGGCAGGCCCAGGTCGCTGTCGGGGAGATGGTCCAGGGCGGCCGGGGAGGTCTCCTCGTCGAGCACGATCCGCGCGCCCGCGTCGGCGACCAGCGCGTCGATCCGCGCCTGCGGGTTGGCCGGGTCGATCGGCAGGTAGGCGGCCCCGGTCTTCAGGACCGCGAGCAGTGCCACGATCACCTCCGGGCGGCGCGGCAGGACCACGGCGACGACGGTCTCCGGTCCGGCGCCGAGCGTGATCAGGTGCCGGGCCAGCCGGTTGGCGCGGCGGTTCAGCTCCTCGTACGTCAGCTTCGTACCGTCC
This sequence comes from Streptomyces graminofaciens, assembly GCF_030294945.1. Classification (NCBI taxonomy): domain Bacteria; kingdom Bacillati; phylum Actinomycetota; class Actinomycetes; order Kitasatosporales; family Streptomycetaceae; genus Streptomyces; species Streptomyces graminofaciens. The sequence goes on from NZ_AP018448.1 coordinate 2,756,415, forward strand.
GAGAACTCCGTACCGTCCGCACCATCCCTTCCCTCCGCAACGACGGCCACGGCGTGCGGGGTGCGCGCCGCCTGTGCCTCGAACATCTCGGGCAACGACATCTGCGGCAGCTGCCGGGCGGTGCCGCCCCGCCGGACGAGCACGTCGTCGCGTTCGGCGGGGGTGAGCAGGGGCAGGGCGTGCAGGGGACGCGCCGGGTCTGCGGTCACCTCCTCCAGCAGGCGCAGATAGCGGGTGGCGACGCTCTCGGCGGTGGCTCGGTCGAACAGGTCCGAGGCGTACTCGACCTGTCCGGACCAGCCGCCCTCGGCGCTCTCGGTGAGCGTCAGGGACAGGTCGAACTTGGCGTGGTCGCCGTGCACGTCCCCGAAGGTCACCTCAAGTCCGGGCAGCGTGGGGGCGATCGCCTCCTGATTGGCGGTCAGCATGGCCTGGAACAGGGGGTGCCGGGCGCGTGAGCGCGCCGGGTTGAGGGCCTCGACCAGTTGCTCGAACGGCACGTCGGTGTGGTCGTACGCCGCCACGTCCGCCGCTCGCACCCGGTCGAGCAGTTCCTCGAAGGTGGGGTCGCCGGAGGTGTCGGCACGCAGCACGAGGGTGTTGGCGAAGAGCCCGACGAGGTCTTCGAGCGCGGTGTCCGGGCGGCCTTCCACGGGCGTTCCGATCACGATGTCGTCGCCGGCGCCCAGCCGGTTCAGCAGGGTGACGAGCGTGGCGTGCAGCACCATGAAGGCGCTGGCGCCCCGGTCCCGGCCGAGCGCGTCGACCCGGCCGCGCAGTCCGGCCGGCACCGTGAAGGGCACCGTGCCACCGCGCTGGGACGCGACGGCGGGCCGGGGCCGGTCGGCGGGCAGCTCGGTCTGGTCGGGGATGCCGGCCAGCTCCCTCGTCCAGAAGTCGAGCCGGTCGGCGGGCAGTTCCCGCTCCCACAGGGCGTAGTCGGCGTACTGGAGGGGCAGCGGAGCCCAGTCGGGGGCGCGGCCGGCGAGGCGGGCGGCGTAGGCCGTGGAGAGGTCCTCGGCGAGGGGCCGCATGGACGTGCCGTCGCCCGCGATGTGGTGCAGGAGCAGCAGCAGGACGTGTTCCCGCTCTCCGTCGGTGAACAGCACGGCTCGGACGGGTGGTTGGTGGTCCAGGGAGAACGGCATCCGGGCGGCGTCCGCCACCCCCGCGTCGAAGTCGGCCGGGTCGCACGACCGGATCGCGAAGCGCGGCTCCGTGTCGACGACGACCTGGTGCGGCCCCTGGGGGCCCTCGGCGATGACCGTGCGCAGTACTTCGTGGCGCCGCACCAGGTCGCCGAAGGCGTCGCGCAGGGCGTCCCGGTCGAGGGTGCCGGTCATCCGCAGGACGACGGGGATGGTGTACGTCTGCGACGGGCCCTCGAGCCGGTCGAGGAACCACATCCGTCGCTGTGCCGCCGACAGGGGCACCCGCTCGGGGCGTTCGCGCCGGACGAGCGGGGGCCGGAAGGAGGTCTGCGTCGGGCGGCCCGACAGCAGTTCCGCGAGTCCGGCGACGGTCGCGTGCTCGAAGGCCTCCCGGATGGACAGCTCCGCTCCGAGGTCGGTGCGGATCCGGTTGACCAGCCGGGCGACGAGCAGGGAGTGGCCGCCGAGGCGGAAGAAGTCGTCGTCGGCACCCACCTCGGGCACGCCCAGGACCTCGGCGAACACGTCGGCGACCCGCCGCTCCATGCCCTCGGCGGGCGGCCTGCCCGAGCCCTCGGCGGTGAGGTCGGGAGCGGGCAGCGCCTTGCGGGCGATCTTGCCGTTGGCGGTCAGCGGCAGGGTGTCCAGCACGACGAACGCGGCCGGGACCATGTAGTCGGGCAGGGCCCGCGCCGCTGCGGCGCGCAGGGCGGCCCGGTCCGCCGGGTGCCCCTGCTCCGGCACCACATACGCGACGAGGCGCTTGTCGCCGGGGGTGTCCTCGCGGACGACCACGGCGGCGGCGTCGATGCCCGGCTGGGCCGTGAGGACGGCCTCCACCTCGCCGAGTTCGATACGGAAGCCGCGGATCTTCACCTGGTCGTCAACGCGGCTGACGAACTCCAGCCGCCCGGCGGCCGTCCAGCGGGCCAGGTCACCCGTGCGGTACATCCTGGATCCGGGCGGGCCGAAGGGGCTCGCGACGAAGCGTCCGGCGGTCAGACCGGGTCGGCCGTGGTAGCCGCGGGTGACGAGGTCGCCGGCGACGTACAGTTCGCCGGCGGTGCCGACGGGTGCCGGGCGCAGCAGTGCGTCCAGCACGTACATCTGGGTGTTCCAGGCGGGCGTGCCGATGGTGATGACGCCGGGCGGGACGGGGTCGCCGGGGTCGATGCGGAACAGGCTGCAGCCGATGGTGGTCTCGGTGGGGCCGTACTCGTTGAGGACGGTCACCCCGGGGTGCCGGGTACGCCAGGCGTCCAGCACGTCTCCGAGGAGGGACTCGCCGCCGAGGACGAGCTGTCCGCCGGGCGAGTACTCCTCGGGCACCACGCCCAGCAGGTGCAGATGGCTGGGGGTGGCCTTGACGAAGTCGGGTTGGGTGACGGCCGCGTCCGGGTCGGGGCCGCTCGCGGTCCAGCGGACCAGTTCCACGGTGCCGCCGGAGATCAGCGGGCCGAACATGCCGGTCGCGGTGAGGTCGAAGGAGACCGGCGAGTGCACCAGGACGCGTCGGCGCAGGCTCTCGTACTCGTGGGTGGCCCAGGCCAGATAGGCGACCAGCGAGCGGTGTTCGACGACGACCGCCTTGGGCCGTCCGGTGGAGCCCGAGGTGAAGATGACGAACGCGGCGTGCTCGGGCCGCCGGATCACTGCGGTGAGCGGGCCGGACGGCCGTTCCGCGATCGCGGGATCGTCCGTCAGCACGACGGGTGCTTCCGTCAACGAGCCGACGGTCGCGGCGAGTTCGGCCGTGGTGACCACGGCTACCGGCGCGATGTCCGCCAGCATGAAGGCGAGCCGGTCGGCCGGGTGCGCCGGGTCCAGTGGCAGATAGCCGGCGCCCGTCTTCAGAGCGGCCAGCAGGGTCACCGGGATGTCCTCGGAGACCGGCATCAGCACGGCGACGTAGCGCTCCGGACCGGCTCCCAGGTCGATCAGGTGCCGGGCCAACCGGTTGGCACGGGCGTCGAGTTCGGCGTACGACAGCTCCGTGGTGCCGAAGACGACGGCGGCCTCGTCCGGGGTGCGGGCGGCCTGGGCCTCGATCAGGTCGGTGAGTGTCTGTGCAGGCACCTCATGGCCGGTGGTGTTCCACTCAGTGAGCAGGAGCCGTCGCTCGTCGGCGTCCACGACGTCGAACTCCCGTACCGGGCGGCCGGGTTCGGCGATGACGGCGGTGAGCAGACGGGTGAAGCGCTCGGCGATGCGGGCGGCCGAGTCACGGTCGAACAGGTCGGTGGCGAACTCCAGGATCCCGTGCACCCCGCCCTCGGGCCGCTCGGTGAGGAAGAACGACAGGTCGAACTTGGCGGCAGGGGACGCGACCCGCTGCACGCGTGCCGTGAGGCCGGGCAGGTCGACGGCGAGGTCGAGGGCCGCCTGCTGGTCGGCGTTGTTGAAGTTCAGGCCGGTCTGGAACAGCGGGTGCCGGGCGGTGGAGCGGGCCGGGTTGACCGCCTCCACGACCCGCTCGAACGGCACGTCCTGGTGGGCGTAGGCGGCCAGGTCGGCGGCCCGCACCCGGCGCAGCACCTCGGTGAAGTCGGGGTCGCCGGTCAGATCGGTGCGCAGCACGAGGTTGTTGGCGAAGTAGCCGATCAGGGGGGTCAGGGCGTCGTCGGTGCGGCCCGCGACCGGTGAGCCGATCACGATGTCGTCGCCCGCGCCGAGCCGGTGCAGCAGGGTGGCCAGGGCGGCGTGCACGACCATGAAGACGGTCGTGTGGTGCTCACGGGCGAGCCGGACCAGGGCCTCGTGGACCTCGGGCTCGACCGCGAAGGGCACCGTGTCACCGCGGTGGGTGGGCACGGCGGGCCGGGGCCGGTCGAAGGGCAGCTCCATCTGCTCGGGGAGCCCGGTGAGCGTGGTGCGCCAGTGGTCGAGCTGCCGGGAGAGAGCACTGTCCGGGTTGTCGGTCTCGCCTAGCTCCTGCCGCTGCCAGACCGCGAAGTCGGCGTATTGGAGGGGCAGTTGAGCCCAGTCGGGCTCCGCTCCCCTGGTCCGGGCCGCGTACGCGGTGGCGAGGTCGCGGGCGAGCGGGGCCATGGAGGCGCCGTCGCCGGCGATGTGGTGCAGGACGAGGAGCAGTACGTGCTCGCCCGCGCCGAGGTCGAACAGGGTGGCGCGGAGCGGGGGTTGGGCGGTGAGGTCGAACGGGGTGCGGACGGCCTCGGCGAGCCGCTCGTCGAGAGCGTCCTCGTCGGTACGGAGGATGCTCAGCGGCGGCACGGAGGGCAGGACCACCTGGTAGGGGCCGCTCCCGTCCTCGGCGAAGACCGTACGCAGTGCCTCGTGCCGCCCCGCCAGGTCGTCCAGGGCGGCGGTGAGCGCGGCCACGTCGAGGTCACCGGTCAGCCGCAGCGCGACGGGCAGGTTGTACGTCGGGGACGGTCCCTCGAAGCGGTGCAGGAACCACAGCCGTTCCTGGGCGTACGACAGCGGCAGGCGCCCCTCGCGCGGCTGTGCCGTGACGCCGGAGCGGCGCGGTCCGCTCCCGGTGAGCCGGGAGGCGAGCTTCGCCACGGTCGTCGCCTCGAACAGCACAGAGAGCTCTATGTCGACGTCGAGGGCGGCGCGGATGCGGCTCGCCAGCCGGGTCACCAGCAGGGAGTGGCCGCCGAGCGCGAAGAAGTCGTCGTCGATCGAGACCTCGGGCACGCGGAGGACCTCGGCGAACAGGCCGCACAGGATCTCCTCCTGCGGGGTGCGCGGCCCTCGCCCGGCGGTGTGCGCGAGGTCGGGGACCGGCAGGGCCTTGCGGTCGAGCTTGCCGTTCGGGGTGAGCGGCAGCACGTCCAGGGTGACGATCTGGGCCGGGACCATGTACTCGGGCAGGCGGGCTGTGAGCCGGTCGCGCAGATCGTCCACATCCACAGGGGCGGCGGGGACCACGTACCCCACGAGCCACTGCCCGTGCACGGCCGCGGCGGCCTGGGCGACGGCCGGGTGGTCGGCCATGGCGTCCTCGATCTCGCCGAGTTCGACGCGGAAGCCGCGCAGCTTGACCTGGTTGTCGGCGCGCCCGAGGTACTCCAGCTCGCCGTCCGCCGTCCAGCGCGCCACGTCCCCGGTGCGGTACATCCGCGCCCCGGGCGGCCCGTACGGGCTCGCGACGAACCGCTCGGCGGTCAGCGCGGGCCGGTCGAGGTAGCCGCGGGCCAGCTGGACGCCCTCGACGTACAGCTCGCCGGGCACGCCGGGGGCGACCGGCGCCAGCGTCGCGTCGAGTACGTAGGCGCGGGTGTTGGCGATGGGCCCGCCGATCAGCACGGTCTCGGTGTCCGCCGGCGCGGCCCAGGCGGTGACGTCGACGGCGGCCTCGGTCGGGCCGTAGGCGTTGAGGAGTACGGCGTTCGCGTCGTCGTGGAATCGGCGGACCAGCTCGGCGGGCAGGGCCTCGTCGCCGGAGACGACCAGGCGGACGGAGTCCGGCAGCCGGGTCTCGGCCAGGTAGGCGCCGAGCATGGACGCGCTGAGGTGGACGACGGCGACGGACTCCTCGCGCATCAGCCGCTCCAGGTAGAGCGGGTCGCGGTGGCCGTCGGGCCGGGCCACGACGAGGGTGCCGCCGTACATGAGGGTCCAGAAGACCTCCCACACCGACACGTCGAAGCTGACCGGAGTGGACTGCAGCACCCGCTCGCCCTCGGTGAGTCGGTGGTCGCGCTGCATCCACCACAGGCGGTTCGCCATGCCCGCGTAGGTGTTGACCGTGCCCTTGGGGCGGCCGGTGGAGCCGGAGGTGTAGATGACGTACGCGGCGTTGTCGCCGTGGGCCGTCACCTCCGGGTTCTCCGCGGGCCCCTCGGCGTCGGGTGCGATCCGTTCGAAGCCGTCCGCGTCCCGGTCGGAGATCAGCAGCCGGGCGCCGGAGTCGGCGAGGATGTACGCGATCCGGTCGGCCGGGTAGCCGGTGTCGATCGGCACGTACGCGGCGCCCGACTTCAGTACCGCCCACAGGGCCACCATCAGGTCGACCGAGCGCGGCAGCATCACGGCGACCCGTGACTCCGGTCCGACGCCCCGCTCGCGCAGGGCGTGCGCGAGCCGGTTCACACGGGCGTTGAACTCGCCGTACGTGACCCCCTCGCCCTCGAAGCGGACCGCCTCGGCGTCGGGGTTCCGGGCCGCACACGCCTCGAACAGCTCGACCGCCGAGCCCTCGCCGTCGAACGCCACGGCGGTGTCGTTCCAGCCCGTGAGCACCAGGGCGCGGTCGTCGGCGCCGAGCACGTCGACCTCGGAGAGCCGCAGCGCCGGGTCGGCGGTGACGCACTCCAGGACGCGGACGAACCGGGCCGCGAAGCTCTCGGCCGTGCGCCGGTCGTACAGGTCCGTCGTGTACTCCAGGCGGCACAGCAGCCCGTCGCCCTCGACATGGCAGTCGAAGTGCACGTCGAACTTGGACGTACCGCTGGTCACCGGGCCGGGTTCGGCGGTGACGCCGGGCAGGTCGATGCGGGCCTCGGTGAGGTCCAGCCAGGCCAGCATCACCTGGAAGAAGGCGGCCCGGGACCGGGACCGCTCCGGGTTCAGCTCCTCCACCAGGCGTTCGAACGGCACCCCTTGGTGCGCGTAGGCGGCCAGTCCGGTTTCGCGGACGCGGTCCAGCAGATCCTCGAAGCGGGGGTCACCGGAGGTGTCGACGCGGTAGACGAGGGTGTTGATGAACACGCCGACCACGTCGTCGAGCACCGAGTCGGGCCGGTCGGCGATGATACCGCCGAGCGGGATGTCCTCGCCCGCGCCGAGCCGGGACAGCAGCGTCGACACGGCCGCCTGGAGGATCATGTACGGGGTGGAGCGGGTGCGGCCCGCCAGGTCGAGGACCCGCTGGTAGAGCTCCGGTGCGACGGAGAACTCCACGTGGTCGCCACGGTGTGTGGCCACCGCCGGGCGCGGCCGGTCGCCGGGGAAGGTGACCTCGGGCGGCAGTCCGTCCAGGTTCTGCTTCCAGTAGTCGATCTGCCGGGGCAGGTCCCCGGCCAGGGTGTCGCGCTGCCACACCGCGAAGTCCGCGTACTGGACGGACAGTTCGGGGAAGTCGGGTGCGCTGCCGCCGAGCCGGGCGCGGTAGGCGGCGGACAGGTCCTCGGTCAACGGGCGCAGCGAGGCGCCGTCGGTGGCGATGTGGTGCACCACGAAGAGCAGTACGTGGGTGTCCGGGCCGGTCGGGTAGAGCGTCGCCCGCATCGGCAGGTCACGGGCCAGGTCGAAGGGCCGGCCGGCGGAGACGGCCAGGTCGGGGGTGGGGCCGGCGTCCCGTACGACCTCCATGGCGAAGGGCGTGTCCGGGGGCAGCACGACCTGGTGCGGGCCCTCGTCGTCCTCCCGGTAGAGCGTGCGCAGCGCCTCGTGACGGGCGACGAGGTCGGCGAGCGCGGCGCCGAGCGCGTCCGCGTCCAGGGGGCCGGTCAGCCGGATCTGGATGGGTACGTTGTAGGAGCCGGAGCCGCTCTGGAGCCGCTGCAGGAACCACATGCGCTCCTGCGCGAACGACAGCGGGACGCGGGCCGGCCGCTCGTCCGCCGTGATGCGCTTGGCCTGCGGACCGATGTCCGAGAGCCGCTCGGCGACCCCGGCGACGGTCGGGGCGGCGAACACATCCCGCAGGGACAGGTCGACGCCGAACTCGTCGCGCACGCGGTGGACCAGTCGGATCATCAGGATCGACGTGCCGCCGAGCGCGAAGAACTCGTCTTCGACACCGACCTCCTCGACCCCGAGGACCTCGGCGACGATGCCGCACAGGATCTCCTCCTGCGGCGTGCGGGGAACCCCGGCCCGTCCCGGCCCGGTGATCTCCCGCCCGTTGGGCAGATCGGTGGCGCGGTCGCCCATGATCAGCAGCCGGTCCTCCTCGGACACGGCGGTCAACTCCCCCACCGGTACGTCGAGTCCGGCCACCGCCTCGCCGAGCAGCTCGGTCAGGCGGTCCGCGAGCCGTGTCATGGCCTCCGGGCCGAGGACGCTGCTGCGGTAGCCCCACAGCAGCCGCAGCCGCTCGCCGGGGAAGACGTACAGGCTGACGGTGTAGTGGGTGCGCTCGACGAGGTCGGCGTGGGCCAGGCACAGCCCGCCGGCCTCGATGCCGTCGGTCGTCGGGTAGTTCTCGAAGAAGATGATGGTGTCGAACAGCGACTCGAAGCCGGACGAGCGGGTGACCTTCGCCAAGGAGGCGTGCTGGTGCGGCCGCAGCGCCTGCTGCTCCCGCTGCAACCGGGCCAGCAGCGCCGCCAGCGGCTCGTCCCGCTCGATCCGGACCCGGGCCGGGAGGGTGTTGATGAACGGCCCGATCGTCGACTCCACGCCGGGCAGCTCGGGCGGGCGGCCGGAGAGGGTCGCGCCGAACACGACGTCGTCCCGTCCGGTCAGCCCGCCCAGCAGCAGCGCCCACAGGCCCTGGAAGACGGTGTTGAGGGTGAGCCCGTGCGCGCGGGCCACGGAGGTCACCGCGTCGGTCAGCGCGTCGGGCAGGACGACCTCGTGGGAGCCGTATCCCTCGGGGGTGTGCCCGGCGGGGGCGATCAGGGTGGGTGCGGCCAGGCCGGCGAGCCGCTCCCGCACCGCCTCGGCCGAGGCGTCCAGGTCCTGCTCGGCGAGCCAGGCCAGGTAGTCGCGGTAGGCGGGGGCCGGGGGCAGCTCGCCGCCGCCGTACAGGGTGAACAGCTCGCGCACCAGCAGCGGCAGCGACCAGCCGTCCACCAGCAGGTGGTGGTGGGTGACGACGAGACGGTCGCCGAGCGCGGTGAACCGGATCAGCGGCGGCCTCACGACGCTGAAGCCGCGGGCGCGGTCCCGGGCGAGGAACTCCTCCAGGCCGGTCCCCTCCCGCTCTTCCTTCCACGCCACCTTCACATCGGCGGGAACGACCTGGACGGGGGCGCCCGTCGGGCGGGTGCGGAAGCCGGCGCGCAGGTTCGGGTGCCGGTGTAGCAGCGCCGCCGCGGCGGCCTTCATCCGGTCGCGGTCGAAGCCGCCGTCGATGTCGAGGACGAGCTGGCCGACATAGGGGTCGTCGGGCTCGTACAGGGCGAGGAAGAGGAGGCCCTCCTGGAGCGGGGAGAGGGGCAGGACGTCCGTGGCGCCGCGGAACCTGTCCAGTTCCTCCTGGGTGATCCGGACGAGGGGCACGTCGGAGGCGGTGAGTCCGCCTCGTGTGTGCGCGGCCAGTTCGGCCAGGGCTCCCGTCCACGCCTCGGCGAGGGCGCGTACGTCGGTCTCCGTGAGGACACCGGCGGGGTAGGTCCACTCTGCGGTCAGCTCGCCGTCGCGGACGTGGGCGTCGATCTGGAGGGTGTGGGTGAGCGCGAGGCCGTCGTCGGCGAGGAGTTCCACGGCGGCCTCGCCGTCGGCGAGGTGCCAGCCGCCGAGGTCGGTCGCGTCCAGGCGGCCCAGGTAGTTGAAGGCGATCTGGGGCGTGGACAGCCCCGTGAGCCGGTCGCGCAGCAGGGCGTGGCCGCGGCCGCCGTGCGGGATCGCGCGCAGCTCCTCCTTGGTGCGCTTGATCAGGTGGGCGCCGGTCTCGGTGCCGGGGCCCAGGCGCACCGGGTGGATACGGGTGAACCAGCCGACGGTGGTGGACAGGTCCATCCCTTCCGGGAGGCGGTCGCGGCCGTGGCCCTCCAGGTCGACCAGGACCGGTCCTTCGCCCCGGTGGCGTTGTACGGCCGCCGAGAGCGCGGCGAGCAGGATGTCGTCCGGGGTGGCCCGGTAGGCGGCGGGCAGGGTGGCCAGCAGGGTGGCGGTGAGGTCGGCCGGGACGGTGACGGTGACCGAGCGGGCGGTGCCGTGGCAGTCCCGGGCCGGGTCGAGGGGCCGGGTGCCGAGGACGGGTTCCGGGGTGGACAACAGGTCGGTCCACAGCGGGAGTTCGTCGACGGAAGCACGGAGGTGTCCGGCCCAGCGGCGCAGCGAGGTCCCGGGCGGGGACAGTTCGGCTCCCGCGAGCGCCTCGGCGAGGTCGGTCAGCAGGATGCGCCAGGACACGCCGTCGACGACCAGGTGGTGGAGTACGAGCAGCAGTCGACCGGACTCGAACCACACCGCCCGCACCATCGCACCGTCGTCCGGCGACAGCGCGCGGCGTGCGGCCTCCTTCTGCCCGGCCACGTCCTCGTCCCGGGCGCGGGTCAGGCAGTCCTCGGCCCGTACGGCGCCGACGGGCCGGATGTGCCGGCCGCGCATGCGCAGGGCGTCGTGGCGGTCGAGCACCTGCTGCAGGGCGGCGGTCAGCCGGTCGTACGACAGTTCGGGCCCGGTGGCGAGGAGGAGGGACTGGGCGTAGCCGGCGGTGGGTCCGCCGCGTTCGGCGAGGCGGCGGGCCATCGGGGTGTCGGGGAGTTCCCCGACCGGGTCGTCCTCTTCCTGCGGGGCCGTCGGTGCCGTCGTGGCCACGAGGGCGAGCCGCGCGACCGTCGGGTGGTCGAAGACGTCCTGGGGAGTGAGGTGGAGGCCCTGGCGGCGGGCGCGGCTGACGAGCTGGATGGTGTGGATGCTGTCCGCGCCGAGGGCGAACAGGTCGTCGTCCACGCCCAGTTCGGGGCGGCCGAGGAGTGCGGCGGCGAGGGTGTGCAGGGTGCGCTCGGTGGCGGTCGCGGGGGCGCGTCCGCTCACCGGCCGGGCCGGGGCGGGCAGGGCTCGGCGGTCGACCTTGCCGTTGGGGGTCACCGGGATCGACGGCAGGACGAACACGGTCACCGGCACCATGTGGGCGGGCAGCCGTTCCGCGAGGTGGGCCCGGGGGTCGGTCTCCGGGGTGCCGGTGACGTAGCCGACGAGTTGCCGGGCGCCCGTGGCGGAGTCGTGGACGAGGACCACGGCCTGTTCGACGCCGGGCACCGACGCCAGGACGGTCTCGACCTCGGCGGGTTCTACGCGCTGACCGTTGATCTTGATCTGGTCGTCGGCGCGTCCGACGAACTCCAGGGCGCCGTCGGCGCGGCGGCGCACCATGTCGCCGGTGCGGTACATACGGGTGCCGGCCGGGCCGTGGGGGTCGGCGACGAACCGCTCGGCGGTCTGCGCGGGCCGGTCCAGGTAACCGCGCGCGAGCTGGACGCCCGCGAGGTACAGCTCGCCGGTGACGCCGTCCGGTACCGGCCGCAGGGCCGGGTCGAGTACGTAGGCGCGGGAGTTGTGGGTGGGCGTGCCGATGGTGACGGGCTCGCCGGGCGCGCAGGCGTGGGAGGTGGCGGTCACCGAGAACTCGGTGGGGCCGTAGGAGTTGTGCAGCTGGGCGCCGCACTCGCGGTGGAAGCGGTCGGCGAGCCCGGCGGGCAGCGCCTCGCCGCCGCAGCTGACCATGCGCAGGGAGGCGGTCGGTATGTACTCGTCGAGGAAGGGACCGAGCATGGCCGGGACGAAGTGGATGACGGTGACGTGCTCGTCTCGGACCAGCCGGGCCAGATAGGCCGGGTCGCGGTGACCGTCGGGGCGGGCGACGACGAGGGTCGCGCCCCGGGTGAGGGTCCAGAACACCTCCCACACCGACACGTCGAAGCCGACGGGCGTCTTGTGCACGACCCGGTCCGCCGGGGTGAGCCGGTACTCGTCCTGCATCCAGGCGAGCATGTTGCTGATGCCGGCATGGGTGACGACGGTGCCCTTGGGGCGGCCGGTGGTGCCCGAGGTGTGGATGACGTACGCGGCGTTGTCCCCCCGCAGGGCGACGCCGGGGTTCGTGTCGGGCTCGCCCTCGCCGAGGGAGCGCACGCTGTCCTCGTCGAGCACGAACGTCACGCGGGAGTCGGCGACGATGTACGCGACGCGGTCGGCCGGGTAGCCGGTGTCGACGGGCACGTACGCGGCGCCGGTCTTCAGCACCGCCCACAGCGCGACGACCAGGTCGAGCGAGCGGGGCAGCTTCACGGCCACCCGCGACTCCGGTCCCACGCCCCGCCCGCGCAGGGCGTGCGCGAGACGGTTCACCCGGGCGTTGAGTTCGCCGTACGTCAGCCGCTCGCCCTCGAAGGCGACGGCCTCGGCGGCCGGGTCCTGGGCCTCGAAGAGGTCCACCAGTGAGCGCGGGTCGGTCGCGTGCCCGGTGTCGTTGCGGGCGTGGAAGCGCTCCCGCTCCGTGTCGTCGAGCAGGTCGAGGGCGCCGATGGGCAGGTCGGGGTGCTCGGTGGCGGCGGTGAGGAGGCGGGTGTAGCGGTCGCGGTGGGCAGCGGCCGTCTCGGGGGTGAAGCGGCCGGGGTGGGCGTTGACGGTCAGCTCGATGCCGTCGCCCGCCTCGGGGTCGCCGAACGCGTGCAGGGCGAGGTCGCGGACCGGGCCGGAGGCCAGCTGATGCGCCTCGGCTTCGGCGGGGCCGAACGGCAGGCGGGCGGCGGCGAAGGAGAGGACGTTCACGGACGGGCCGCTCAGGGTGCCCGGGTGGGCCGAGGCCGAGAGATCGCGGCGCAACTCGTCGTGCGGGTAGCGCTGGTGGCGGCTCGCCTCGGCCAGACGGGCGGCGACGCGGTCCAGCAGTTCGGCGAACGTGGTGGAGCCGTCGACGCGGATCCGCAGCGGGATGTCGTTGACGAGCATGGCGGGCGTCGCCAGGGCCTGCGGACTGAGCCGGGCGGCCATGAAGACGCGGACGAGGACGTCGTGGGCGCCGGTGACACGGTGGGTGTGCGCGGCCATGGCGGCGATCACCGGCAGGGACCAGCGGGACCCGGTGAGACCGCGCACACGCAGCGCGGTCTCCTCGGGCAGCCGGAGATTCGCGCCGGGCAGGCTGGGCGCGAGTCCCGTGGCTCCGGAGCCCAGCTCGGTGGACTCGGGCAGGTCGGCGAACTCCCGCTGCCAGTAGGCGCCGTCGCGCTCGTGTCGGGCGGAGCCGAGGTGGGCGTTCTCCTCGGCCAGGACCTCGCTGAGGGTGCCGAAGCCGCTCGCGGGCGGCTGCTCGCCCGCCGCGAGGGCCGTGTAGACCTCCAGCAGGCGGCGGCAGTGCATGACCTGGCCGTAGCCGTCGAGGAGGATGTGGTGGTAGCGGAAGTGGAACCAGTGCCGGTCGGGGCCGAGCCGCAGCAGGGTGTGCCGGAACAACCGGTCGCCCATGACCGGGACGGGCCTGGCCTGGTCGGCGTCGATCCAGGCCCGGGCGGCCTCGGCCGGATCAGCCTCGCCGCTCAGGTCGACGTACTCCAACTCCCCGGTGACGGACGGGTCGACCGTCTGCCGGACCGTCTCCCCGTCGTCGTGGAAGCGGACCCGCAGCGCCTCGGTCTCGGCCACGGCCCGCTCCACGGCATGGGCGAGCAGGGCGCGGTCCACCTGTGCGGGGACGTCGTAGTAGATGCCGCAGGTGTACATGGGGCTGTCGGGGGCGAGGCGCTGGGCGACCCACACGCCGTGCTGGGCCGCCGAGAGCGGCAGGCCCGGGTTCGTCGAGGCGGCGTCGTTCATGGTCAGACCTGCTTCTCGCTCGCCGGTGCCGCTGCCGGCTGCCCGCCGACCAGCTCGGACAGGACCGTGCCCAGCGCGTCGACCGTCGGGTGGTCCCAGGTCAGCGCGTCGTCGACGGTCACCTCGAACTCGTCCTCGATGTCGGCGGTGATGGCCAGCGCCGTCAGCGAGTCCAGGCCGTAGTCGGCCAGCGGGACGGTCGTGTCGATGTCTTCCGGCGAACGGCGCAGGTAGGTCGCCACGCGCTCCGTCAACCAGGTGTGCACGTCTCGGTTGCCAGCGGTCATGGGGGGGTTCTCTTTCTTGAGCGGAGGGAGAGAAAGGAGGCCGGAGCGCGGAGCAGCGGCGGGGTCGGATGCTCGTCGGACGGGCGCCGCCCGTCACGGGTGAGGGTTGTCCGACGGCCTACGGCGTACGGCTTTCGGATGGTGGGCGAACCTCTGGCGGTGTCGCCGGCCGGTTCTCACACGGCGAGCGGTCTCCCGGTCAGGCCGAAGGAGCGACCGGTGTCCCGGCGGTCCAGGAGTTCGGCGAAGAGCGTGTCCTCGACCTGGGCGGGCAGTGGGCCCGGCCGGTGCGGGCCCGGCGCCGAGCGGCACAGGGCCGCGCGCAGCCAGGCGGGGTCGGCCAGGAAGCTCTCCGGCCTGGCGTGCCGCCACACCTGCGCGCAGGCGGTGCGGGACAGGACGCGCACATACCGGGTGACCAGGTCGTAGTGCTCGGGGCGGGCGTCGACACCGAGTTCCACCGGCGACAACTGTCCGCACACGGCAGCCAGTTCCGCCAGTTCGGCGTGGTCGCCCCGGAGCATCGCGCGTAGGTCGTCGTGCTCGGGTGCCCAGGGCGCGTCGGCCAGGGCGTGGAGGGAGCCCATGACCGGGTCGCGGCCCGCGGCGTGCAGGGCCAGCCGGTCGTACCGCAGGGGCGGCAGCGGCTCGGCGAGCGCGAACAGGTCGTCCGGCGCCTCGGTGCCGGGGCGGGCCCAGGTGCGGCGGGCCAGCAGGGGCAGCTGGGGCAGCAGGCTCATCTGACAGGCGGCCCGCGCGATGTGCCCGAAGCCGACGGGAGCGAGGTCGCGCAGCAGCTTCTGGAACAGCGCGGTCGGGCCCTCGCGCAGATAGAAGTGGGCGCCGAGGAGTTCCGCGAGCCGGTCCATGGCCTCCAGCAGCAGCCGGGACACCTCGAACTTGACCGCGGAGGCGTACACGCTCGCCGAGCCGGGCACCACGTGCAGCGCACGGGCGCCGACCGCGCCGAGCGCCTCGGCACGCAGCAGGTCGGCGAAGACACCGGCCAGCACCGAACGGACGTGCGGGAGGGCGGTGGCCGGGCCGCCATAGAGCCGACGCCGTGTCAGGTGGTCCACACTGATGCGCAGTCCGGTGTCGAGGATGCCGCTGGCCATCGCGGGCAGGACCGTGCGGGTGATCTGGAGCGCCTTCAGCGCGGTCTCCAGGCCGGAGCCCCGCGGGCCGAGGACCGCGGAGGCGGGCACGGGCAGTTCGTCGAAGCGCAGGCCGCCGAGCTGGACTCCCCGCATCCCGACGGTACCGAAGCGCGGTAGATCGGTCAGGCGCGCGGGGTCGGCATTCGCGCGGTCGACGAGGACCAGGGAGTGGCTGCGCGGACCGGGCCGGGGATCGGTACGCGCGAGGACCACCATGGCGTCGGCGCGCGCGATGTTGGTGACGACCTCCTTGCGGCCGCTCAGCCGCAGCAGGCCGTCGGCCTCGGCAGTCGCGGCGGCGGCGGTGAATTCCGTGCCCGCCATGTCGTTGCCGTGGGCCAGTTCGTGGAAGGCGATGGCGATACGCCGGCCGTCCAGGAGCAGCCGGGCGGCATGCCCGGTCTGCTGTTCGTCGCCCGCGGTCCACAGGGTGACTCCGGCGATGAGAGAGCTGGCCCCGTAGCCGAGACCGAGCGCGGGGTCGCGTCGGTAGAGCGCACGCATGACCTCGGCGAGGTGGTCGGCCCGCTCCAGCCGGCCGCCCAGCCAGGGGGGTACGAACTCGGCGTTCAGCCCGTAGGAGTCCAGCAGTGACTCTCCGGCGGAGAGCATCTCCGCACGCTCGTCGGCGGCGAGGATCGCGGTCGCACCGGTGGGATTGGCCGGATCGGAGAGGCTGCCGAGCAAGCGCTCCAGTTCGTCGGCGCGCTTGGGTGCGAGGCCGGTCGTGTCGGTCATACGGCACCTCCCCACAGGGTGAACTCCCGTGCGGGCGTGTCGAGTACGACGTCGGCCAGCGCGCCGAACACGTCACTGTCGTCCTCGCCGAGCAGGGAGGTCAGGGAGGTCAGGCAGGCCCGCAGCCACAGACCGTCGGTGCCGAGCCGTCCCGTGCGCAGCGGCGGGTTCTCCAGCCACAGCAACAGGCAGGCGGCAGCGGCGTAGGCGCGCTCGTAGCGCTCGGCAAGGCCGAAGGCCGTGCTGGGCAGTCCGCCCGTCATCGGCACGAAGTCCGCCGAATCCCGCTCCAGCAGGGCGAGTTCGGCGAGTATCCGGGCCATGAGCGGGCCCGCCTCCGATGGCCCTTCCTCCTCCATGCGTGCCGCCGTGTCCGGCAGCGTCTGTACGGCGCTGCATCCCGTGACGGACAGCAGCGTCAGCCGGTCGCGGTCGAACGGGGGCAGGGGCGCGGTGAGGTCGGCGGCGGCCCGCAGGCCTTCGGTGTCGGCCCGGTCGCGGCTCAACTGGCGTGCCAGGCGCGGCATCTGGTTGAGGAGTGCCGCGCGGTTGACGACCGTGCTGCCGTCGAAGATCGCGCAGATGCGGTGGTCGCGTTCCAGCTTGGCGAAACCGCCGCCGGGCGGCGAGGTGAGAAAACCGCGTACGCCCAGCAGTTCGCCGAGCGAGCCGAGCGTCTCCTGGGTCAGTGTCGGGACGTACGCCTTGGTGAGCGCCGATATCGTGCTCAGTTCCCCGGGCAGGGTGTGCACCGAGCGGGCGGAGAGCGCACTCACCGCCTCGGCGGTCAGCGCGGCGGCGGCCGCCCGGCCGAGGATGCGGCGTACGTGCGGGACGTCGGCGAGACGGCGGCCGTACAGTTCGCGTCCGGTGGCGAAGTCCCGGGCCAGCCGCAGGGCGTGGTCGGCGGCGCCGAGGGAGAGCGCCGTGCACGCGACGCGGGTGAGCTGGAGCGCCTTGAGGACCACCGGGATCCCGTCGCCCTCCTCGCCGACGAGGGCGTCGGCGGGCACTGGGGCCCCGTCGAGGGCGAAGCCGCTGATGTCGGCGCCGCGGATGCCGTGCGTACGGACCTTCGGCAGGTTCCGCCAGGCGCCCTCGGGCAGCCGGCGCTTGTCCACGAGGAAGAGGCTGAAGCCGCGTCCGCCGCCCGCCGGGTCGGTGCGGGCCAGGACGCAGGCGAGGGTGGAGCGGGTGGCGTTGTTGATGAGCCACTTCTCGCCGGTGAGCCGCCAGCCGCCACCCACCGCGTCCGCGTCTGCGTCTGCGTCCACACGCGCGTCCGTCTCGGCCACCGCGGCGAACTCGCTCGCGAGCAGGTCTGCGCCATGGTCACGCTCGGTCAGCCCCCAGCAGACGGCCTCGCCGCCGCGTACGCGCTCGGCGAGCCGGGCGGCCTGCTCCGGGGTGCCGGCCACCCATACCGGGGCGGTCCCCAGGAACGTCTTGCCGTGCGCGATGGCCACGGTCAGATCACGGCGGGCGACCGTGCGCAGCAGCTGTACCGTCTCGCTGAAGTCGCCGTCAGGGGACAGGACGTAGTGGGCGGGCATCCCCGCGTCGTCGAGGAGGCGGACAGCGCTGCCGGGGAACTCCTCCAGGGTGTCGAGCCCGGCGAGCGCGTCGGGCGAGAAGGCGTCGCTCTCGTGGGCGGCGAGCAGGGTCTCCAGGTCGGCCGTGGTGGTCATCGCGCGGTCACCCGCCGGTGTTCGGCCAGGGCCGCGGTGAGCAGCTGGTCCTCGCCGAGGTGGAGGGTGTCCAGTTCTCCGGCGAGGTAGAGGGCGCGCATCGCCGAGCGCTGCACCTTGCCGCTCGTGGTCCGCCGGACGCCGCCGGGCCGCACCAGGGCGACCGCCGCGACGGGGACGCCGAACTCCCGGGCCACGGTCTGCTTCATGTCGACGGCGATCTCGCTCAGCCGCTCGGCACCCCAGTGCGCGCGGATCTCGTGGACGGCGACGATCGCAGGAGCGGTGTCCGGCCCGTCGTCGTCCCCGACCATGAAGACGGCCCCGTGCATGCCCCCCAACTCTTCGTGCTGGCAACGCAGTTCGTACTCGATGTCCGCAGGGTGCAGATTGCGCCCGTGCAGGATGAGGACGTCCTTGCACCGGCCCGTGATGTAGACGTCACCGTCGAGCAGACCGCCGAGGTCACCCGTGCGCAGGAACGGCCCGCGTCCGTCGTCGGTGTGTGCCCGGAACGTGGCGTCGGTGGCCCGCTCGTTCTCCCAGTAGCCCGCGGTGACGCACGGGCCGCTGAGCCAGATCTCGCCGATGCGGCCGTCGGGCTGGGCCTCCCCGGTGTCGGGGTCGACGATCAGCACGTCGGACCCGGTCGGCGCCCCGCATCCGACGAGCACACGGGACGGTTCCGTGCCCTCGGCCGGCCGCAGCACACGGTTCTCCAGCGCCGAGGCGTCGACGGTGGTACGCAGGGGTGCCCGCCCGGTGGTGGCCGAGGCCATCAGAGTCGCCTCGGCCAGGCCGTACACGGGTATGAGCGCGTCGGGCCGCAGTCCCGCGGCGGCGAACCTCTCGGTGAAGGCGGTGACCACGTCGGCGCGGACCGGTTCCGAGCCGTCGGCGGCCTTGACCCGGGACAGGTCGAGGGTGGCGAGCTGTTCGTCGGTGACCCGCCGGACACACAGTTCGTAGCCGAAGTCGGGCGCGGCGGTGAATCCGACGTCACAGGCGTCCAGCATCCGCAGCCAGTGGTACGGGCGGCGCAGGAAGGACATGGGGTCCATCTGGACGTACCCGTTGCCGGACAGGAGGCCGGGCAGCATCAGGCCGATCAGCCCCATGTCGTGGTATAGGGGGATCCAGCCGCCGTACGTCGTGCCGCTGTCGTTCCCGAACGCGTCCACCATCCGCTCGACGTTGGCGACCAGATTGCCGTGGGTGACCATGACGCCCTTGGGGTCGCCGGTCGATCCCGAGGTGTACTGGAGCAGTGCCAGGGTGTCGGGCGACACCTCGGGAGCGGTCCAGGCGTCCGGGTCTCCGTCACCGGCGTCGGTCGTGTGGCAGACCACCCCGACGATGCCCTCCTCGGCGACCCACTTCGCCACGTCCGGCAGATCGCTCTGCTGGGTCAGGACGACATTCACCCCCGCGTCGCGGGCGATGGCGGCGAGTCTGCGGCGCTCGTGCCGGTAGCGGCCCGGCAGCGGGGCGGGCACGGCGATGACGCCGGCGTAGACGCAGGCGGAGAAGGCGGTCGTGAATTCGATCCCCGGAGAATAGAGGAGAAGCACCCGCTCTCCTGGGGAGAATCTCTCCTGGAGCCAGGATGCGATACGCCGTGAATGCTGATCGAGTTCCGCACGACTGCGCACCGTGCAGCTGATCTCACTGAATTCGGAAACGAAGGTCACAGCAGGCTGCTGCGGATTACGCGCTGCCTGTTCCCTCAGCGTCGTGAGTAATTCTGGCACAACAGGAACCGTACGTGATCTTGGTTCCCGAACCCGTAGTGAAAGCTTCAAGCAAACCTAAAGCAAGGCCATCGAACGCACAAGAAACCTTGACGCTTCCATGATCGACCAGGGTCGGAGGCAAGGCGTAGAACGGATCCGTGCATACGCCAGCCACGTCGACCATCGTCATCGACGGTCTCCACAAGAAATATCGGGCAAACCATGCGTTACGAGGTGTCGACCTGGAGGTAAAAGCAGGCGAGGTCATGGGCCTGCTGGGGCCGAACGGCGCCGGTAAAACCACTCTGGTGAAGATTCTGACGACGCTCCTCAGGCCCGACTCCGGACACGCCTTCGTGAATGGCTGGAATGTGGCGGAAGAACCGGAGCAGGTACGCTCCAGCATCGGAATGGCGGGCCAGTACTCGACGGTCGACGGGATTTTGACCGGATTCGAGAATCTGTACCTCATCGCGAAACTGCGCGGTGTGGGCCGCCGTACGGCCCGCCGTGTCGCCGCCGATCTGCTGGATCGGTTCCGGCTCACCACCGTGGCGGGGCGCCCGGCCGGCGCCTACTCCGGCGGTATGCGCCGACGGCTGGACCTGGCCGCCGCCCTCGTCGGCTCCCCGCCCCTGATAGTCCTGGACGAGCCGACCACCGGACTCGATCCCGAGAGCAGGCTCGACACCTGGGACGCGGTCGGTGAGCTGGTCGCCGGTGGTACGACGATCCTGCTGACGACCCAGTACCTGGAGGAGGCGGACCGTCTCGCCGACCGGATCACCGTGATCGACCGGGGCCAGGTGGTGGCGGAGGGCACCAGCGACGAACTGAAGGCAGCCGCCGGAGACCGGCTCGTCCTGTGTGTCGCCGAGGACCACCAGCTCGACGCGGCGGCACGCGCCGCCGCACGGGCCACCGGCGCGCCTGTGACGGTGGACCGCCGCGCCCGGCGGGTGGAGGTGGCCGCCGCCGACGGCCGGGCCGCTCTGAGCCGTGCCCTCACCGAGCTGGCGGACGAGGATGTCGAGGTACTGGAGATCGGGCTCAGCCGCCGCACCCTCGACGACGTGTTCCTCGGCCTGACCGGCCGCGCCCGCCGGGAGGCGACGCGATGACCGCGCCCACCGACGTCAAGCGGACCGGCGCCCCGTACGGCGCACTCGCCACCGGCCTCCCCTCGCCCGTGGTCCCGACCCGCGCCCGCCGCGATCCGGTGCTCCGTGTCATCACGGAAAGCACGGACCTCGCCCTGCGCAACCTGCTGCACCTGCGGCGCACTCCGGGAGTGCTCGTCTCGTGCCTGGTCGAGCCGGTCGTGTACGCCCTGCTCATCGGGTACATCTTCGGCAACAGCCTGGGCGGCACAACCTACCGCTCGTACATGTTCGCCGGGCTGATCGCCCAGACCGTGGCCTTCACCACCACCTTCACCACGGTCGGGCTCTCCAGGGACCTGGACCAGGGCATGGTCGACCGCTTCCGTACGCTGCCGATCTCCCGGGTGGCCCTGCTGCTGGGCCGGACGACCTCCGACCTCACGACCTGCGTGGCCAGCCTCGCCGTCACCACCACATGCGGTCTGCTGATGGGCTGGCGCATACACACCGGCCCCGTCGAAGTGGCCGCCGGCATCCTGCTGGTGCTGCTGTTCTCCTTCGCGATGTCGTGGATCGGCGTCTTCGTCGCCCTCATCTCGCCGAACTCCCAGGTGGCCGGGAGCCTCGGGGTGATCTGGCTGTTCCCGGCGACGTTCATCTCCTCCGGGTTCGTCTCCGGCGCGACCCTCCCCGGCCCGCTGTCCACCGTGGCTGCCTGGAACCCCATCACCTCGCTCGCGAACGCCCTGCGCGGGCTCTTCGGCAACCCGCCCCCGCCGGGCTTCGCCGCACAGCACGCCTGGCCCACCCATCACCCGGAGCTGTACACCGTGGGCTGCTCGGTGCTGCTCATCGCCGTCTTCACCTCCCTCTCGACATGGCGTTACCGCACCCGCACGAGCCGCTGACCACGGCCAGGACCGAGTGCGGTGCCCCGACCGCCCCGCGCCGGGCCCGGACACCGACCCCGGCCCTCGCGCCCGCACAGGAGTTCCCATGACCGTTCCCACCCTGCGTCTCGGCCTCAACCTCGGCTACTGGGTCGGAGGCAATGACGCGTCCAACATCTCGCTCGCCTCCCTGGCCGAGGAGCTCGGCTACTCGTCGGTGTGGGTCTCGGAGGCCTACGGATCCGACGCCGTCACCGTGCTGTCCTGGATCGCCGCCCGCACCTCCCGCATCGACGTCGGCAGTGCGGTCCTGCAGATCCCGGCCCGCTCGCCCGCGATGACGGCGATGACCGCCGCCACCCTCGACACCCTGTCCGGCGGACGGTTCAGGCTCGGCCTCGGCGTGTCCGGTCCCCAGGTCTCGGAGGGCTGGCACGGCGTCGGATTCGGTTCGCCGCTGGGCCGTACCCGCGAATACGTCGACCTGGTGCGCCGCGCCCTGCGCCGGGAACCGCTGGAGTACGAGGGCAGGCACTTCACGCTTCCGCTGCCGGACGGCCCCGGCAAGGCGCTCACCCTGACCATCCGTCCGCCGCGCGAGCGGATCCCGGTCTACCTCGCCGCCCTCGGCCCGAAGAACCTGGAACTGGCCGGGGAGATCGCCGACGGCTGGCTCCCGGTGTTCTTCTCCCCCGCCCACGCCGTCAAGCAGCTCGAACCCCTCCGGGCCGGCCTCACCACGTCCGGGCGCACCCTCGACGGGTTCGACATCGCCCCCTGCGTACCCCTGGTGACCGGCGCCGACTGGCAGGCCTGTGCCCGGCGGGTACGGGGGTACGCCGCGCTGTACCTCGGTGGCATGGGCGGCCGGGAGGACAACCACTACACCCAGCTGGCCGAGCGCATGGGCTTCGGCCCTCAGGCCCGTACCGTCCAGGACAGGTTCCTGGCCGGTGACTACCCGGGCGCCATGGCCGCCGTACCGCTCGAATTCCTCGACGCCACCTCGCTGCTCGGGCCGCGGGAGCGGATCGCCGAGCGGATGACGGCGTTCGCCGAGGCCGGCGCCACCACGCTCAACCTCATGCCGGTCGGCCCCGGGCTGCCCGGCCCGGACCGCGCCGCCGCCGCGCTGCGCGTGGCCGCGGAGGCCGCGGAACTCGCGGGCGTGCTCGCCTCCGGTCCCACCCCGCCAAACCCCCGACCCCAAGGCGCACACGACGCGTAAGGCGTGCCCGCCTCCGACCTCACCCCGCAAGACGCCTGCCTCCCCAAGGCACACACACGACTCGCAAGGAGACACCCGCACCCATGACCACCCCTGACACGACCAAGCTGATCTGCCTCCCCTACGCCGGAGCGGGCGCCTCGTTCTACCGCCCCTGGACGGCCCTCGCCGGGGACGCGCTGGAGATCGTGGCTCTGCAACTGCCCGGCCGGGAAAGGCTGATCGACGAGGAGCCCTACCATGACGTGCACACGGCCACGGACGGACTCCTGGCCCAGCTGCGGGAACGGCTCGGCGACGGCGACGACCACCGAGTCGTCCTGTTCGGGCACAGCCTCGGCGCCGTGCTCGCCTACGAACTCGCCCACCGGCTGGTCGCCGAAGACGACATCGAGCTCGTCCACCTGTTCGTCAGCGGATCCCCGGAACCCTCCCTCGGACGCGAACGGCACGCCACCGGCCTCTCCGACGAGGACTTCCTCGCTCGCGTCGGCGAGTTCGCGGGCTATCACCATCCCGCGCTCGACGACCCGGAGATGCGCGCCATGATCCTGCCCACCCTGCGCGCGGACGTCGAGATGCACGAGGCCTACACGCCCAGCACCGACCTGCCGCTTCAGGCGCCGCTCACCGTCATCCGGGGCGAGGACGACGACCTGGTCGACTACGAAGACGCCGCGGCCTGGAGCAAGGCGGCCGGGGAGGACTTCGAGCATGTCGAGGTCCCCGGCGGCCACATGTACCTGGCCGACTCCGCCCCCTCGCTGGTCCGCCTGATCGTCTCGACGGTGCTGTAGCCCCGCCTCCCCTCCTCAGCACGACACCCAGACTCTCCCAAGGAGCATCCGATGCGTTTGCACGGCAAGTCGGTCCTCGTCACCGGCGCCGCCCGCGGGCTCGGCCGGGCCGCCGCGGTCGCCTGCGCGGCCGAGGGCGCCGACCTCACGCTGCTGGACATCTGCGCCGACCTGCCCGGGGTGCCCTATCCGCTGGGCACCCCGGGCCAGTTGGAACACACCGCCGCACTGTGCCGGGAGGCGGGCGCCGCCGTCCTCACCGCCGAGACCGACATCCGCGACCTGTTCGCCGTACGGGAAGCGGTGACCCGGGCCGAGGACCGGTTCGGCCGGATCGACGTGGTCGTCAACAGCGCGGGCGTCGCCGCGCCCTCCGGCAAACCGGTGCACGAGATCGACGAGGACGAGTGGTCCCTGATGATCGACGTGGACCTCTCCGGGGCCTGGCGGGTGATGCGCGAGGTCGGCAAGGCGATGAGCGCCCGGCGCGCCGGCAGCATCGTCAACGTCGCCTCCACCGCCGGACTCGTCGGCTACCGGCACTTCGCCGGCTACGTCGCCGCCAAGCACGCCGTGGTCGGCCTCACCAAGGCCGCCGCGCTCGACTACGCGCCGACGAAGGTACGCGTGAACGCGGTCTGCCCCGGCTCGGTGCGCGACGACGTCCGGGCCGAGGGCCGGATGCTCGCCGAGATCGCCAGGGCACTGGACGTACCGGTGCACGAACACGAGAAGACCTTCGTCGAGGCCCAGCCCATGAACGCCCTGATCGAACCCGAGGACGTCGCCGCCGCGGTCGTCTTCCTGGCCTCCGACGAGTCCCGGCAGATCACCGGGTCGGTCCTGACCGTGGACGGCGGGTTCAGCATCCGCTGACCCCGCCGAGCACGACGAGTCCGCGGGACCACGCGGACGACTCCCCCGAACAACAAGGAGTACGCCTTGTCCGCCTCTCTGTCCGACCCCCTCCCCGACGAGATCCCCCAGGGTCCCGAGCCCGGCGGCGCCCCGCGCGTCCTCGGCGGTTTCGGTGACCCCGGCGCCCGCTGCCACGCGCTTCGCGTCCGCTGGGAGCGCTCCCCCCACACCGCCGAGCGGTCGGAGACATGGACCGAGGACCTCCCCGTACCGGCGGCCGACCCACGCGCCGAACGCCGCCGCGCCACCGAACTCGCGCGACCGTCCGACGGCGTGCGCCGGGTGCTCCTCCGCTACAGCGACGGCCGGTCCGACCTGATCGTCGTCGCCCCGCGCGAGCGATGGGGCCGCGGGGCCCTCCACCGGCTCGCCGACGGGCGGCCCGTCCCACCGAGCGAGGCCACCCCCGCACCCCGGGCGTCCACCCGCCCGCCCGCCGCGCCCGCCTGGGGGCTGGGCGGCGGCGACGGCCCCACCTCCTCGTCCGTCCTCCTCACCCTGGAGGACGAGGCGGGCGACGAGGCCAGTTGGCTGACGGCGCTCGACGTCACCCTGCGCCGGTACGATCCCGAGACCGAGCCCGTCATCGGCACCGACCACGGCACCTTCACCATCGAACCCGCCCACACGCTCGGCGAGCTGAAGCCCTCCCCCGCCACGGGCCCCGCACTGGCGGGCCTGCTCTTCGAGGGCACCGGCGGCACGGAGTTTCCCGGCGAGGGCGAGGGCGAACGCGGAGCCGCGAGGGTGGCCGGAGCCGGGGACGAAACCGCCTTCGAGACCGAGTACGTGCCCTGCCTCGCTCCGCCGTTCCCGCTCACCCTCTCGGTCTTCCGGGACTCCGGTGGCCTACGGCTGCGCTGCGACCACCTGGGCAGCCACTTCTCCTCGGAGATCGCCGCGCAGTTCGTACGGCACCTCGCCCACGTACACGGGCAGGTCCTGCGCTCCCCGCAGACCCCGGTCGACGACGTCGAGCTCCTCGACGAGGCCGAACGCGCCCGCACCGCGGCGCTCGGTCGGCCGACCCGCACCCTGGTGACCACTGAGGAGAGCATCCCCGAGGCGGTCGCCCGCGCGGCGGCGGCGACACCCGACGCCATCGCCGTGACCGACGGGGCGGCGGGCCTGACCTATCGCCGACTCGAGGAACAGGCCGACCTGTTGGCCCGCGGCATGCGGGCCCGTGGAGTCGTCGGCGGCGACCGTGTGGGCGTGTGCCTGGAGCGCTCCGCCGAACTCGTCGTCGTCCTGCTCGCCGTGCTGAAGGCCGGCGCGACCTACGTCCCCGTCGACCCCGCCTACCCGAAGGACCGGATCGCCCACACGGCGCAGGACGCCGAGCTGGGTGTGGTGGTCACCCGGCTGCCGGAGTTTCCGGCGGTGCCGGGCTGTGTGGCGCTGACCCCGGACGAGTTGCTGGACGCCGCGACGTCCGGGACGGACGACACGCCGCTCCCGTTCCCCTCCTCCGACACCGCCGCCTACGTCATCTACACCTCCGGCTCCACCGGCCGCCCCAAGGGTGTCGTCGTACCGCACAGCAATGTGATCGCCCTGATCGACGCGACGCGCGACGAGTACGGGTTCGGCGCCTCGGATGTGTGGACCTGGTTCCACTCCAGCGCCTTCGACCTGTCGGTGTGGGAGATCTGGGGCTGCCTCGTGACGGGCGGACGGGTGGTCGTGGTGCCGTACTTCGTCTCCCGCGAACCCGACAGCTTCCGCGACCTGCTCGTCGCCGAGAAGGTCACCGTGCTCAGCCAGACCCCGTCGGCCTTCGCCCAACTCCTGCGCGTCGACCACAGCGACGTGTCCGTCCGGCTCGTCGTCTTCGGCGGCGAACCGCTCGACGCGCGCATGCTGCTGCCCTGGTTCGACCGGCACCCCGAGTCGGTGTGCCGGATGGTGAACATGTTCGGCATCACCGAGACGACGGTCCACGTCACCGAGCAGACCCTCACCCGGAAACTGGCCCTGGCCGCCACCCGCTCCGTCGGGCCCGCCCTGCCCGGCTGGCACCTGTACGTGACGGACCCGGCCGGACGACTGCTGCCGCCCGGAGTGGCCGGCGAGATCTGCGTCGGCGGCGTCGGAGTCGCGCTCGGCTATCTGGGCCGGCCGGACCTGACCGCGCAGCGGTTCGTACCGGACCCGTTCACCGGCGGCATCATGTACCGCAGCGGCGATCTGGGACGCCTCCGCCCGGACGGCCGTCTCGAACACCTCGGGCGCATCGACAGCCAGGTGAAGATCCGCGGCTTCCGCATCGAGCTGGACGAGATCCGCTCGGTCCTGCTGGAGGACCCGGACGTGCGGACGGCCGCCGTCGTCGTGCGCCGCGTCGATCCGGCCGATGCCGCCACAGCCAGGATCGACGCGTACGTGGTCCTGTCGGCCGGGGGCGACCCTCGCGCCGTCCGCGAGCGGGCCGCGGGCATCCTGCCCGACCACATGCTCCCCGCCACGGTCACCTCCCTGGACGCGCTCCCGCTGACGGCCAACGGAAAGCTCGACGCGCAGCGGCTCCCCGCACCGGCGGCGCCCCTCTCACCGGCGCGGGACACTGTCCCCGGCGCGGGCGACGCCGACCTCACCGAACGGCTGCGGGAGATCTGGAGCGAGGTGCTGGGCGTGCCGGTCGGCCTGGACGACGACTTCTTCGGCCTGGGCGGCAACTCCCTGTTCGCCGTCCGCATAGGCGCGGCCCTGCGCGCGCAGGGCCTGCCGTCGCTGCGGCTGAAGGAGCTGTACCGTCATCCGACCATCCGGGAAACCGTCAACAGCCTCGTGACCTCGGACAGCTGACCCCCGCGGAGCCCGACGCGGAGGCGGTGGTGCGCCCACCGCCTCCGACCGGACCCAAGCGAGACAACCCCTCACGGTCGATGTCACCGCCCCACCGAGCCGACGTCCGGACGAGCGGGTCCGCACCGGTCACCTCGGCAACGCCTCGCGCATCGAGCACCCGGACGACGCCGTGAACCAACGCCTGGGCATGGGCGACCCACGCGCTGCGGCATGGTTCGAGCCTTCGAACCGGTCATGCGGCGCTGCCGGGGGCCGCCACTGCTTCGCGTATTCCGCGACCGTCTTCTGCCCCCAGCTCCCGGCGCGCTTCCGCGACAGACGGCGCCGTGCGCCTCTTCTCCGCGTAGATCTGCGTGAGGCGCTCGATCACATCGTCCTGCGTGCCGAAGCCGCCCTCCCTCTAGCTGCTTCCCCAGACCGTTGAGGAAACGGATTGTGTACGGGTGCGGGCACCGGGTCGGCCTGGCACAGCCGCAGTCTTGAAGAACGAGCCCATACCGCGGGCGAGCTGTCGAGCCACGTAGCGAACCTTCCGAGCGGGAGCCAGGCATCTGCACCCAGGTCCCCGCCCGCGGCGGTCACCAGGTCAGCAAGCCTGGACGCTTCCGCGCTCAATGCTGACCATTTACTGACCCGAGCGGCCTGTTCATGCCTCTGACCTCTTTCTCCACCCCGCCGCCCGCGGCCTCTTCCACTGGGCCACCCAGGTCCGCGGCTGCGTCGCCCGCCCGCGCGCCCTCGCCGGCACCGACCCCGACGCCCCCCCATCTCACCCGACTGGCCGGTGAACTCCTGCTCAAGAGCCCGGAGTTCGCCGGCATGCGGGAGCGCTGCGTGCGGGGCCTGCACGGTCCTGGTCGACGGGCGCCGGGTCAACTCCTGCCTCACGCTCGCCGTCCGGCTGGAGGGCGCCGAAGTCACCACGATCGAGGGCCTGGCCAAGGGCGAGCGACTGCACCCGCTGCAACAGGCGTTCATCGACCAGGACGCCTTCCAGTGCGGCTACTGCACCCCGGGACAGATCATGTCCGGCGTCGGCTGCATCCAGGAGGGCCACACGGACTCCAAGGCGGAGATCCGGGAGTGGATGAGCGGCAACATCTGCCGCTGCGGCTGCTACGTGAAGATCGTGCGCGCGGTCGAGCAGGCCACGGGACGGAAGTGAGTGCCGATGTATCCCTTCTCCTTCACCAAGGCGCCCAGCACCCGTGAGGCTCTTGAGGCCGGTCGTCGCGGCGGCCGCTACATCGCCGGCGGGACCACCCTGGTCGACCTGATGCGCGAGACCGTCGAACGCCCGGAAACCCTCGTCGACATCAGCGGCCTGCCGTTGGACGAGGTCACCGTCACCGGGCGCGGGGGCCTGCGCATCGGCGCGCTGGTGACCATGACCGAGGCCGCCGCCCACCGCAAGGTGCGCGCCACCTACCCGGTCGTCTCGCAGGCGCTGGAGCTGAGCGCGTCCCCGCAGCTGCGGAACATGGCCACCATCGGCGGCAACATCATGCAGCGCACCCGCTGCACGTACTTCCGCGAGGTGACCGCCGACTGCAACAAGCGCGAGCCCGGCTCGGGCCGCGCCGCGCGGGAGTGCTTCAACCGCACCCACGCGATCCTGGGCGCCTCCGAAGACTGCGTGGCCACCCATCCTTCCGACGTGGCTGTCGCCTTCGCCGCGCTGGAGGCACAGGTGCGTCTGCTCGGCCCGGACGGGGAGCGCACCGTCCCCTTCACCGACTTCCTGCTCCCACCGGGCCGTACCCCCGACCAGGAACAGGCCCTGAGAAAGGGTGAGTTGATCACCGCCGTGGAGATCCCGGCCTACCCGCGCCCGTTGAAGTCGGGCTACCTGAAGGTGCGGGACCGCCAGTCCTACGAGTTCGCCCTCACGTCCGCCGCCGTCGCCCTGCACGTCCGCGGCGGCGTGATCCGCGAGGCCAAGGTGGCCGCCGGCGGCGTGGGGACGGTGCCGTGGAAGCTGCCCGCCGTCGAGCGAGCCCTCATCGGCGAACGCCCCTCGGAGCGGCTCTGGGCACGGGCCGCCGCGGCGCCGGCGCCTGGGCCCGCCCGTCCGCGTGTGCGCGCCGTCCGACATCACCGTCGTCGAACTCGCGTCGAGGCAGGCATGGTCTCCGGCCGGCTGCGCGTACCCGGCGCCGCTGCGATCAAAGCAAGGTCGTCTTTGCGCCAGGCTGTTGTTCTGTTCCGTGCCAACGAAATCCGGTGGATTCCGGCGGGGCCTTGGGCGCGCGAACCTCCGTCCTGCCCGCCATGCCAAGTCACGCCAAAAGCGCTCTGTCCGAGGGTGAGAGGTACTGCCGTTGCCTGGCAAAGCACGCCCTCCCACCCCTGCGGTCACGCTGCTTGAATAAGTCTGACCGCCCGCCGTCATCGGAACCGGACGACGCCCATCGCCGGACGAGCGTGGGCATCGTCCGAAGCCACGGACGTGGACCGACGCCGCCGGACCAAGTGCCCAGGTGTTCATCTCGGGCGCGGTCCGATTCGGCCGCTCGACAAGGCCGGACCCGTTACGGCCCCTCCGGACCGGGACCAAAACCCGCCAGGGCAACAGGGTCTGCTTCTTCGTCACCGAAGGTGACGCACCGAGGGCGCTCACAACCGACGACCATGAGGGATGTAACCCATGCACGAACAGGACAGCACGCCGAACGGCAACTCGAAAGACCGCGGCCGTCGCAGCTTCCTGAGCGCAGTCACACTCGCAGCTACCTCGCTGGTAGCCGCGACGGGGGCCGCACCGTCGCGGGCACGAGCAGCATCGCCCGCCGAGCAACTCGGCGGGGGCGCCGGTGAGGACGACGTCGCCGCAGTGGGAATCCCTCCTCGCCCCCGCGGCCTGAGCCCGGAGGGCCCCGAGGAAGCCGACGGCCCTCTCTATGCCACCGTCCCGCCCACGGGTGCGGCCTCCGTCAGGGCCCCGGCCGCCTTCCCGAACTGGGTGCGGTACAGCTCCGCGTACCGGCCGCCCGCCGCCAGCAGGGTCTCGTGGGTGCCGCGCTCGACGATCCGGCCCGCCTCGACGACGAGGATCAGGTCGGCCGTGCGTACGGTCGACAGACGGTGGGCGATGACCACCGCGGTCCGCCCGTGCAGTGCCTCCGCGAGGGCCTCCTGGACGGCGGCCTCGGAGGTGTTGTCGAGGTGCGCGGTGGCCTCGTCGAGGATGACCACGCGCTGGCGGGCCAGCAGCAGCCGGGCGATGGTCATGCGCTGACGTTCGCCGCCGGAGAGCCGGTAGCCGCGTTCGCCGACGACGGTGTCGAGGCCGTCGGGCAGGGCGTGCACGAGGTCGTCCAGGCGTGCCCGGCGCAGCACCTCCCACAGATCGTCGTCCGTGGCGTCGGGGCGGGCCAGCAGCAGGTTGGCGCGGACCGTGTCGTGGAAGAGGTGGCCGTCCTGGGTGACCATGCCGAGGGTGCCGCGCAGCGACTCGGCGCTCAGCTCGCGCACGTCGACGCCGCCGATGCGGACGGCGCCCGCGTCGGTGTCGTAGAGCCGGGGCAGGAGTTGGGCGACGGTCGACTTGCCGGCGCCGGAGGAGCCGACGAGGGCGATCGTCTGGCCGGGTTCGGCGCGGAAGGAGACGCCGTGCAGGACCTCGGTGCCGCCCCGGGTGTCGAGGGAGGCGACCTCCTCCAGGGAGGCGAGGGAGACCTTGTCGGCGGACGGGTAGCCGAAGCGGACGTCGTCGAACTCCACGGAGACCGGCCCTTCGGGCACCTCTCGGGCGTCCGGTTTCTCGTCGATGAGCGGTTTCAGGTCGAGCACCTCGAAGACCCGCTCGAAGCTGACCAGGGCGCTCATGATCTCGACGCGCGCCCCGGCCAGGGCGGTGAGCGGCGCGTACAGACGGGTCAGCAGCAGTGCGAGGGACACCACGGCACCGGCCTCCAGGGTGCCGCGCAGCGCGAACCAGCCGCCGAGGCCGTACACCAGGGCGAGCGCGAGGGCAGAGACGAGGGTGAGCGCGGTGATGAACGCGGACTGCGCCATCGCCGTACGGACCCCGATGTCCCGCACCCGGCGGGCCCGTTCGGCGAACTCCGCGGACTCGTCGGCCGGCCGCCCGAAGAGCTTGACGAGGGTTGCGCCGGGCGCCGAGAAGCGCTCGGTCATCCGGGTGCCCATGGCCGCGTTGAGGTCGGCCGCCTCCCGCTGGAGCCGGGCCATCCGGCTGCCCATCCGCCGCGCGGGGACGACGAACACCGGCAGAAGGACGAGCGAGAGCAGGGTGATCTGCCAGGACAGGGTGAGCATCACGGCCAGCGTGAGCAGCAGCGTCACGACGTTGCTGACGACTCCCGACAGGGTGTTGCTGAACGCCCGTTGCGCGCCGATCACGTCGTTGTTGAGTCGGCTGACCAGCGCTCCCGTACGGGTACGTGTGAAGAACGCGACCGGCATGCGCTGCACATGATCGAAGACGGCCGTACGGAGATCGAGGATGAGTCCCTCGCCGAGCGTCGCCGAAAGCCTCCGGCCCAGCAGGCCGAGGGCGGCTTCGACGAGGGCGATGAGCGCGATGAGCACGGCAAGGCGGACGACGAGTGTCTCGTCCCCGTCCGACACGATCACGTTGACGACGTGCCCCGCGAGCACCGGCGTCAGGACGGCGAGCAGCGCGGTCACCACGCTGAGCGCCACGAACTGTGCGATACGGCGACGATGTGGACGGGCGAACACGCCGACGCGGCGCAGGGTCGTACGGGCGAGAGGACGGTTGTTGTGCCGGGCGTTCATCATGCCCTGCAACTGGGTCCAGGCGGTGGTCTCCATACTCATGCGACGGACGCTAGAGCCTCAACCAATCTTGAGGTCAAGTCGGTCGCGGCGAAATCCGACCGGCGCGCGCATACTGGCGAACATGCCGACACGGATATCCGCGAGGCCACCGGCACGGATTCGCGTACCGCCGGTCACCCCCTGTCCCAGCGCCCGCAACGCCCTGTTGGCGCGGCACGGAAAGCCTCTCGCGGTGTGACAGCGACACGACTCCCCGAGGAGCGGGCGACGCGCCCCCAGGAGCAGCGGGCCGGCAGGCGTCTCCCGGTCCGCCAGGTCCTGTGTCTGCTCCCCCTCGCGCTGGTCGCGATCGTCGCCGTAAGGCATCGCTCGGTGCTCGTCGAGGGCTTCGCGCATCTGGCGACCGCCGAGTGGCCCTGGCTGCTGGCGGCGGTCTGCGCGACCTGTCTGACCTGGGTCGCGGCGGCCTGCACCCGGCAGGGCGCGCTGGTCGAACGGCTGCCCGCGCGGCGGCTGCTGGCCACACAGTTCGCGGCGGGCGCGGCGAACCATCTGCTGCCCACGGGGCTGGGCGCGAGCGCGGTGAACCTGCGCTTCATGGCGGTCTGCGGGGTGCCGCTCGCCCGTTCCTCGGCGGCGCTCGCCCTCTATCTGCTCGCGGAGTCGGTCGCCCGGGTGGGGCTGCTGCTGGCCCTGCTCCTCGCCTTCCCCGAAGCCCTGCGCCTCGGCCCGCTCCTCCCCGACGGTTCGGCGGGCCCGCTGCTGGCCGCCGTCGCCGCCGCGGTCTGCGCCGCCGTGGCCGTCGTCCTGCTCGTACGGCGGCTGCGCGAGGCCGTGTTCGGCTTTGTGCGCACGGCGTTGAGCGAGGCCCGTTCGGTGCACGCGCGGCCGGCCCGGATCCTCGCGCTCTGGGGCGGTTCGCTGGCCTTCCCGCTGCTCCAGGCGACCGGACTGGCCACCGTGGGGCTGTCGTTGGGCCTCGACGTGCCGGTGACGCACATGGTCGTCGCCTATCTCGCGGCCACGGTCGCGGTGGCCCTGGTGCCGACCCCGGGCGGCCTCGGATCGGTGGACGCGGCGCTCGTGGTGGCCCTCGTCGCGGCCGGCGGCCCGGCGGCCGTGGCGACGGCGGTGGTGCTCGCGTACCGCATCATCACGGTCTGGCTGCCGCTGCTGCCGGGGGCGTTGACACTGGGGGCGCTGGTACGGCTGAAGGTGATCTGAGGGACCGACACCAGCCGTCATGTGGCCGATCCGCGCAGGTCCGGTGCCGATCAGCCGGGCCGGTACGGCAGGATGAGCGGTCGCACCCGGCGTCGTACACACGTCCGGGGAAGCGTGATCGTGCATTCCGGATTCAAGCAGGTGGCAAGGTGACGACACATCACATACGGCCCACGGGCTGCTCCCCGCGTCCCTCGGGAGGCGACCGATGACACGGACCCTCACCCTCGACGACTACGTACTGGCCGGAGTCTTCCTGGCCGGCGGCCTGTTGGCCGGATTCCTGCTGCGGATGCTGATGCGCTGGCTCGGCAGGCACGCGACGAAGACCCGCTGGGGCGGTGACGACGTCATCGTCGACGCGCTGCGCACGCTGGTGCCGTGGGCGGCGATCGCCGGCGGCGCGGCGGCCTCGGCGGCGGTGCTGCCGCTGACCAGGACCGTGCAGCGGCATGTGAACCAGTCGCTGACCGTGCTGCTCATCCTCGTCGCCACGATCACGGCGGCCAGGGTGATCGCCGGGCTGGTGCGCACGGTCACCCAGTCCCGGGCCGGGGTCGCCGGCTCGGTCACGATCTTCGTGAACATCACCCGGGTCGCGGTCCTCGCGATCGGCTGTCTGATCATCCTCCAGACGCTGGGCATCCCGATCGCCCCGCTGGTCACCGCTCTGGGCGTCGGCGGTCTCGCGGTGGCCCTGGCCCTTCAGGACACGCTCGCCAACCTCTTCGCGGGCATCCACATCCTCGCCTCCAAGACGGTCCAGCCGGGCGACTACATCAAGCTGAGCAGCGGCGAGGAGGGCTATGTCGTCGACATCAACTGGCGGCAGACCACCATCAAGTCGCTCTCCAACAACCTGGTGATCATCCCCAACGGGCAGCTCGCCGGCACGAACATGACCAACTTCAACCAGCCCGAGCAGGACATGACCCTGCTCGTGCAGGTGGGTGTGGGCTACGACAGCGATCTGGAGCATGTCGAGCGGGTCACCAACGAGGTGATCGCCGAGACGATGAAGGAGGTCGAGGGCGCCGTCCCCGACCATGAGCCCGCCGTGCGGTTCCACACGTTCGGCGACTCGCGCATCGGGATGACCGTGATCCTCGGTGTCGGCGAGTTCAGTGACCAGTACCGGATCAAGCACGAGTTCATCAAGCGGCTGCACAAGCGGTACCGGGCCGAGGGGATCAGCGTGCCGGTGCCCCGGCGGGCGATCACGGTGCAGCCGGGCGGGCTGGTGGAGATCCCCCACCAGCGGGAGGCGTCGGTCGAGGTCGCGCCGTAGGGGGTTTTCGCCCCTGCCACGCCCCTGCCACCCCGTGCCCGTCCCCTCCACAAGCTGGGGGCTGCGCCCGCAGCCCCCGGGGACGCGTGTCGGCTCCGCCCCGGACCCCGAGCCTTTGGCGGGGCCGAAGGGGCGTCAGCCCCTGGGGATGGGACGGGTAGGGGCCAGGGGCGGCGGCCGCCAGGGGCGGCGGCCGCGAAACCCCTCCCGGCACGCCCCGGGCTTCCCCGCATCCGGCCCCGTGCCTCATCCCGCCCGGGTACGAGATATCTTGATGTCGAGCAATGTTGCAGACGTGGAGCGGAGCACCCGGTGACTGACTCGACCATCATCTACACGCACACTGACGAGGCGCCCGCCCTGGCGACCCACTCGTTCCTGCCCGTGATCAAGGCGTACGCCTCGCAGGCCGGTGTCTCCGTCGAGACCCGTGACATCTCCCTGGCCGGGCGCATCATCGCCGTCTTCCCGGAGTACCTGGAGGAGGGCCAGCGCATCCCCGACGCCCTCTCCGAGCTGGGCGAGCTGGCCAAGACGCCCGCGGCGAACATCATCAAGCTGCCGAACATCTCGGCGTCGATCCCGCAGCTCAAGGCCGCGGTCGCCGAGCTGCAGAGCCAGGGCTACGCGCTGCCGGACTACCCGGACGACCCGAAGTCCGACGAGGAGCGCGAGATCCGCGCCCGCTACGACAAGATCAAGGGTTCCGCCGTGAACCCGGTCCTGCGTGAGGGCAACTCCGACCGCCGCGCCCCCGCCTCGGTGAAGAACTACGCCAAGACCCACCCGCACCGCATGGGCGCCTGGACCGCCGAGTCCAAGACCAACGTGGCGACCATGGGCCAGGACGACTTCCGCTCCACCGAGAAGTCCGCCGTCATCGCCGAGGACGGCGCGCTCAAGATCGAGCTCGTCGGTGACGACGGCACGACCACCGTGCTGCGCGAGTCCGTACCCGTCCTCGCCGGCGAGGTCGTCGACGCCTCCGTGATGCGCGTCGGCCCGCTGCGCGAGTTCCTGACCGCGCAGGTCGCCAGGGCCAAGGCGGAGGGCGTGCTGTTCTCCGTGCACCTGAAGGCCACGATGATGAAGGTCTCGGACCCGATCGTCTTCGGCCACGTCGTGCGCGCCTTCTTCCCGAAGACGTTCGCGAAGTACGGCGAGACGCTGGCCGCGGCCGGTCTCTCCCCGAACGACGGTCTGGGCGGCATCTACAAGGGCCTGGAGGCCCTGCCGGAGGGCGCCGAGATCAAGGCCTCCTTCGACGCCGAGCTCGCCGAGGGCCCGGCGCTGGCGATGGTCGACTCCGACAAGGGCATCACCAACCTGCACGTGCCGTCCGACGTCATCGTCGACGCCTCGATGCCGGCCATGATCCGCACCTCCGGCCACATGTGGGGCCCGGACGGCCAGGAGGCCGACACCCTCGCGGTGCTCCCGGACTCCTCCTACGCCGGTGTCTACCAGGTCGCGATCGACGACTGCCGCGCCAACGGCGCCTACGACCCGTCGACGATGGGCTCGGTCCCGAACGTCGGCCTCATGGCGCAGAAGGCCGAGGAGTACGGCTCCCACGACAAGACCTTCGAGATCGCGACCACCGGCACGGTCCGCCTCGTCGACCAGGCCGGCGACGTGGTGATCGAGCAGACGGTCTCCGCCGGCGACATCTTCCGCGCCTGCCAGACCAAGGACGCCCCGATCCGCGACTGGGTGAAGCTGGCCGTCACGCGTGCCCGCGCCACCGGCGACCCGGCCGTCTTCTGGCTGGACGAGACCCGCGCGCACGACGCCAACCTGATCGCCAAGGTCAACGCGTACCTGCCGGAGCACGACACCGAGGGCCTGGACATCCGGATCCTCGCCCCGGTCGAGGCCACCAAGCTGTCGGTGGAGCGCATCCGCCGCGGCGAGAACACCATCTCGGTGACCGGCAACGTGCTGCGTGACTACCTCACCGACCTCTTCCCGATCCTGGAGCTGGGCACCAGCGCCAAGATGCTGTCTGTCGTCCCGCTGATGGCGGGCGGCGGCCTCTTCGAGACGGGCGCCGGCGGCTCCGCCCCGAAGCACGTCCAGCAGCTGGTCAAGGAGGACTACCTCCGCTGGGACTCCCTGGGTGAGTTCTTCGCCCTGGTCCCGTCCCTGGAGCAGTACGCCGAGGCCACCGGCAACACCCGCGCCAAGGTCCTCGCCGACACCCTCGACCGCGCCACGGCGACCTTCCTCAACGAGGACAAGTCCCCGTCGCGTCGCGTCGGCGGCATCGACAACCGCGGCAGCCACTTCTACCTGTCCCTGTACTGGGCGCAGGAGCTGGCCGCCCAGACCGACGACGCCGACCTGGCCAAGGCCTTCGCCCCGCTCGCCGAGACGCTCACCGCGAACGAGCAGACCATCGTCGACGAACTGATCGCCGTCCAGGGCAAGCCCGCCGACATCGGCGGCTACTACCAGCCCGACCCGGCCAAGGCCGCCGCGGTGATGCGCCCGTCGGCGACCTGGAACGAGGCGCTGGCGAACTTCGCCTGAGCCCCACCTGCCCCGCACAGCGCCGCCCCGGCCGGGATCACTCCCGGCCGGGGCGGCCCGCTTTCCGGCGCCTCGGCTCAGCTCGTACCGAGGGCCGTACGCAAGGTACTGATCGCCTGCCCGATGGCGGCCTCGGCGGCGTGCGTCTCCCGCAGGGCGTCGAGCATCACGAAGTCGTGGATGATGCCCTGGTAGCGCACGGCGGTGACCGGCACCCCGGCCTCCCGCAGCTTGTTCGCGTACGCCTCGCCCTCGTCGCGCAGCACGTCGGCCTCGGCGGTGATGACGAGCGCCGGGGGCAGCCCCTTGAGCTGCTCGGTGGTGGCCCGCAGCGGTGAGGCCGTGATCTCGGCGCGTTCGCGCTCGTCGGTCGTGTACTGGTCCCAGAACCACCGCATGCCGTCCTGCCGCAGGAAGTAGCCGGTGGCGAACCGACGGTAGGAGCCGGTGTCGAAGTTCGCGTCGGTCACCGGGTAGAAGAGGACCTGCTGGACCAGCGGGACGTCACCGCGCTCCTTCGCCATCAGGGTCAGCGCGGCACTCATGTTGCCGCCGACGGAGTCGCCGGCGACCGCGATGCGGGTCGCGTCCAGATAGTGCCCGGCGCCCTCGGTGACGACCCAGCGGGCCACGGCGTAGTTCTGCTCGATGGCGACGGGGTAACGGGCCTCGGGCGAGAGGTCGTACTCGGGGAAGACCACCGCGGCCCGCGCGCCCACGGCCAGCTCGCGCACCAGGCGGTCGTGGGTGTGGGCGTTGCCGAAGACCCAGCCCGCGCCATGGATGTAGATGATCACCGGGAGCACGCCCTGGGCGCCCGCGGGCCGGACGACACGGGCCCTGACCTCGCCGGTGGGCCCGCCCGGCACGGTCACCCACTCCTCGTCCACGGCGGGCTTGGCGGTGTCGCCGGACTGCACGTCGTCGACCGCCTTGCGGCCCTCGGCCGGCGCCAGGTCGAACAGGTACGGCGGATTCGCGGTCGCCTCGGCGAAGGCCCGGGCGGCGGGCTCCAGGACGGGGCGGGGGCCGGTGGTGTCGGACATGGCGTTCTCCTCGGGTGCGGTGTCGCGGGCGGGTCCGGTCGGTGTGGTGGCCGTGGTCGGCGGCACACCAGAAGAGTAGCGCGCTACTAGGTCGTGCACAACTAAAGTCGGCACGACTATCTAGCGCTCGATATGATTGGGAGGCTGAAAGGTAGGGTTGGAGATCGTTGCGAAGACCGACACGGGACCGAGGAGCGACACCGTGAACACAGCCGGCGACACCGTGAGCCCGGCCGGGACGGCCCCGGCGCAGGGGGCACCGGACCACACCCTGCTCCTGGACGACCAGCTCTGTTTCGCGCTGTACGCTGCCTCGCGCGCGGTCACGGCCCGGTACCGGCCGCTCCTCGACGAGCTGGGCCTGACCTACCCGCAGTACCTGGTCATGCTCGTCCTGTGGGAGCAGGACTCGATCTCCGTGCGCGATCTGGGAACCGCGCTGCAGCTCGAGTCCAGCACCCTCTCCCCGCTGCTGAAGCGGCTGGAGGCGGGCGGCCTGCTGCGCCGGGAGCGCCGCACGGACGACGAGCGCTCCATCGCCATCCGCCTGACCGAAGCCGGGGAGCAGCTCAGGGAACGGGCCCGCACCGTCCCCGTGGACATCGGCACGGCCATGGGCCTGACGCCCGAACAGCACACCCTGGCCAAGCAGTTGCTCCGATTGTTGACGGCGAACGTCGGCCAGGGCTGAGCGAACGATACTTGGCTCACCGGGACAGCGGTCCAGCGGTCCACACAGACGTGCGAACGTACGACGTACGGCGTTGCTTCACCCGGGAGGCGTCTCCCCCGCCCGCGCACGAGAAGGCCGTGGGCGCGTCGGCACGGATGCCCATCGCGTTGCACGAGGCCCGCCTGTCGTACCCCCAGGCCGCACCGCTGTTCTCCACGCGTGTCCCGCGCCTTCACCGGCTGGGTCCTCGGCCATGTGTCCGTGGAGGCAGGCCATGGTGGACAAGGCGCAGGAGTACGGCCCCGACTTCCGCGTTCTCGAAGCCCGGCGGCGACCTGGCGGTCCCCCGCATATGTCGGGTACCGAGCCGTTTGTCGTGACCGTTGATGCCGTGCACAATGCACGGAACCGCCTCGCCCCGCGCGCGGAGGCGGTCCCTGAGGAGGACGGGCCATGGTCACCGCCTGGTGGTTGCCGGTGGCGGCACTCGGCGGTGCGGCCGCCACTGTCCTGCTGACGTTCCTGCGGATGCGCCGGACAGCCGCGGCCCGGGTGGCGGAGCTGGCTCAGCTGGAACGCCTGGTGGAACGCCGGGCGGAGCAGGTGACCGCGCTCAGCCATGAGTTGCGTACCCCGCTCAGCATGATCAAGGGCGCGGTGGATCTGCTGCGGGAGGGGGCCCCGGGCCCGCTGACAGCGGCGCAGAAACGATTGCTCCAGGTCGCCGATCACCAGTCCACCCAGGTCATCAGCCTGTGCGAGAGCCTGCTGATCCAGGCGAAGATCGAAGCGGGCCTGTTCACGCCCCGTACGGAGAAGGTGGACGTGTCGGTGGTGGCGCGGGACGTCGTCACCGCGATGCGGCCGCTGTGCGCCCAGCGGGAGCAGCGGATCAGCCTGGATGTTCCGCAGGTGATGCCGCGGATCCCGGCCGACCCGATGCTGCTGACCCAGGCACTGACGAACCTGCTGTCGAACGCCAGCCGGTTCACCACCAACGGCGGCAGCATCGACGTCCGGGTCGCGCTCATCGACACGGGCGTCGCCGTGTACGTCACCGATGACGGCGCCGGCATGACGCGGGCCGAGCGGCATCGGTTGTTCCACCGCTTCGCCACCGGGCGGCCACTGGCCGACGGGACCGGCCTCGGTCTCGTGATCACGAAGACCGTTGTGGAACTGCACGGAGGCGAGATCATGGTGCACACCGCGTCGACCCGCGGGACGACGTTCCTGCTGACCCTGCCCGACGGATCATGACGGCGGAGGCACAGACCGCTTCGGGCGCGACCGTGCTGGTGGTCGACGACGAGCCGCAGATGACGATCATCATCGAATTCGCGCTGCAGACGCAGGGATTCACGGTGCTCACCGCGCACGACGGCGCGACCGCGCTGAATCTGCTGCGGACCCACGCGGTCGACCTGGTCGTGCTGGACGTGATGATGCCGGCGATGGACGGACTCACCCTGTGCGGGCGGATACGGGCCCGGTCGGACGTGCCGGTCATGCTGCTCACCGCGTTGTCCCAGCACGACGACGTCATCACCGGACTGGAGCACGGCGCGGACGACTACGTGACCAAGCCGTTCCACCCGCGCGAGGTGGCGCTGCGCGCCCAGGCGCTGGTGCGCCGTCATCGCCGGGGCAACGGCGCGGCGGTCCGCGTCGGCCTGCTGGTGATCGACCCGGTGGCGCAGTCGGCGAGCCTTGGCCGGCATCGGCTGGAGCTGCCGTTCACAGAGTTCAAACTGCTCACCCATCTGGCGTCCCGGCGGGGCGTTCCGCAGTCCTGGCAGGACCTGCTGCGGGAGGTGTGGGGCACCACGGATCTGCTGGGCGGCCGGGACGTGGTCAAGTCCACGGTGTACCGGCTGCGGTCGCGGCTGGCTGGGGTACCGGGCGGCTCCGCCTACATCCGCACGCTGCGCGGGGTCGGCTATCTGATGCCGGACCTGCCGGCGGACGCACCGGAGAGCGGTCCCGCCGACGAGCCGGACTGGTCGCGGCCCGGCTGACAGGCCGCCCGTCGGTGACAGACCGGGTGACGGGGACCGGGTGACGGGGACCGGGTGACGGGCCCTGGTGACGGGGACCGGGTGACGGGCCCTGGTGACGGGCCCTGGTGACGGCACTGTCACCGGGGCTCACTCCGCCGTCACCGGAGGCCCGTTCACACGCTCCTAATCTGGCCGCAACATCGCTCGGGCGAGCCGCTTCGGGCTCGAATACGCGGAGGTCGACGGCATGACAGTCGTGGCTAAGGGAAGACGATCGCGCCGTGGCGCGGCACTGACGATGGCGGTGGCGGCCGTGGTCGTCGCGACCGCGAGCGGCTGCGCGCGCGACGCCGGTGAGGTCGGCGCCGATCAGGACGGCGGCGTGGTGCACGTCGCCTGCGGTGCCACCGAGGAGTGGTGCGCCGCCACCACGGAGCAGTTCACCGAGACCACCGGGGTGAAGGCCGACTTCGTCCGGCTCTCCAGCGGCGAGGCACTGGCCCGGATCCAGGCCGGCAAGGGCAACGCCGAGTTCGACGTCTGGTACGGCGGGCCCGCCGACGGTTACGCCGCCGCGGGCGAGCAGGACCTGCTGGAACCGTATGTGTCGGCGAACGCGAAGGCCATTCCCGCCAAGTACAAGGACGCCTCCGGTCTGTGGACCGGCGTCTACGTCGGCGCGCTGGGCTTCTGCAGCAACGGCGAACTCCTGAAGGAGAAGGGGCTCGACGCCCCGGAGTCCTGGGCCGACCTGCTCGATCCGAAACTGAAGAAGGACATCGGCATCGCCCACCCGTCCACGTCGGGCACCGCGTACACGGCTCTGTGGACGCAGGTGCAGCTGGCCGACGGTGATGAGGACAAGGCACTGAAGTACATGCGTGAGCTCCACCCGAACGTGCTGCAGTACACCAAGTCCGGCGCGGCACCGGCGCAGATGACGGCGCGCGGCGAGGTCGCCGTCGGCGTGATCTTCTCCCACGACTGCATAGCCACCCAGGAGGCCGGTTTCCCCGACCTCGAGGTGACCTTCCCGTCCGAGGGCACGGGCTACGAGACCGGCGGTGTCGCGCTGGTCAAGGGCGCGAAGAACCCCACGAGCGCCAGGAAATTCATCGACTGGGCGTTGACCCCCGAGGCCCAGGAGATCGGCCCCGGCGTCAAGGCGTACCAGTTCCCGACCAACCCGGACGCGAAGGTGTCGGACAAGGTCGTGGACCTGGCGAGCATCAAGGTCGTGGATTACGACGCGGCCGCGGCCGGGGCCGCCAAGTCTGCGCTGACCAAGCGGTTCGACGAAGAAGTCGCGCAGGCCCCGAAGTCATGACCACGTTGCTCTCCGACCGCGAGCCGTCCACCTCTCTCGAGGTGGCGGCTCCGCGCCGGCGCCACCGGGCCGACCTGGGTGTCCGGGTCCTGATCGCCGCCGTCTCCCTGCTGGTGGTGGTCGGCGCGGTCGTGCCGCTGGTCGCGGTGCTCGCCACCGCCTTCGCGCCCGACGCGCTGCCTCGCTACGCCGAGTTCTTCACCTCCTGGGTCGACCTCGCCGTCCTGCGCAACACCCTGGTGCTCGGCGCCCTCGTCGGCCTCTGCGGTACGGCGCTCGGGTTCCTCTTCGCCTTCGTCCAGGCCAGACTCGATGTGCCGGGCAAGAAGATCCTGCACGTCATCGCACTGATGCCGATCGTCAGCCCACCCTTCGCGATCGCCACCGCCACGGTCGTGCTGTACGGCCGACGCGGTGTCGTCAGCAACGGCGTCTTCGGGGTGGAGTACGACATCTACGGGCTCGACGGGCTCGTGTTCGTCCTGTCGCTGTCGCTGTTCCCCGTCGCGTACCTGGGCCTGCTCGGCATGCTGCGAGGTCTGGACCCCGCCCTGGAGGAGGCGGCCATGAACATGGGCGCCTCCCGGTGGCGGATCCTGCGCACGCTGATCCTGCCGCTGGTCGCGCCCGGCCTCGTCGCCCCGTTCCTGCTGCTCTTCGTGGAGGCGATCGCCGACCTCGCCAACCCCCTGGTGCTCGGCGGTGACTACACCGTCCTCGCCGGCCGTGCCTATCTGGCGGTCACCGGTGAGTACGACATCACCGGCGCCTCGGTCTACTGCGTGATCCTGCTGGTGCCGTCGCTGGCGATGTACTTCGGGCAGCGCCGCTGGATGAACCGCAAGGTACGCACGACGATCACCGGCCGTCCTTCCGGTAGCGTCCACCTGATCACCGGCTGGGCACGGTGGCCCTTCTACGGGCTGGCGCTACTGGCCGCCGCGGTCATCCTCAGCCTCTACGGCACGGTGATCGTCGGCTCGATGACCCGGGTGTTCGGCGTCGACAACACCTTCACGCTGGACTACCTCAAAGAGGTCGTCGCCGGGGTGGGGGTCGAGGCGGTACTGGACACGCTGAAGTTCGCCGCCATCGCCACGCCCGTCGCCGGCATGGTGGGTCTGGTCATCGCCTGGCTGGTCGTACGGCATCTGGACCGCACGGCCTGGCTGCTCGACCTCGGCGGAACGCTGGGCGTCGCCGTCCCCGGCACCGTCCTCGGCATCGGCTTCGTGCTGGCGTACCGGCCGGACCGATGGATCGGCCCGGTCCACGCGGTCCCCAGCCTGGTCGGCGGCAGCGCCGTCGCCGGGGGCGCGGTCGCCATCGTCCTCGCGTACATCGTCCGCAGTGTCCCGGCGGGCCAGCGCACCGCGGTGGGCTCGCTCACCCAACTGCACCCCTACATCGAGCAGGCGTCGACGGACCTGGGGGCCAGCCCCCTGCAGACCTTCCGCCGGGTGACCCTTCCCCTCATCCGTCCGGCGCTGCTCACCGGGCTGAGCTACAGCTTCGCCCGCAGCATGACGTCCGTCTCCACGATCGTCCTGCTGGTCACCCCCCAGACGAAGATCATCACGTCCCAGGTCCTCAGCGCCGCCAGTACGGGCCGGTACGGCGTCGCCTTCGCCTACTGCACCGTGCTGACCGCACTGGTCCTGACGGGCTTCGCGCTCATCCGCGTCCTCGTCGGCACCGGCGCCGCACTGCAGCGCACCGCCACCTCCGAAAGGCAGAAGTCATGACCGCCGCCGCGCCCGAACTCACCACCGCGCCACCGCGCGAGACCGACAGCGGACATCTGCGGCTCGACGCCCTGACCAAGCGGTTCACCGGCCGCTCCGGTGCCGTGACGGCCGTGGACAGCGTCTCGCTCGACGTCGAGCCCGGGGAGTTCATCACCCTGCTCGGCCCGTCCGGCTGCGGCAAGACCACCACCCTGCGCATGGTGGCCGGCTTCGAGGACTCCTCCAGCGGCAGCATCCTCCTCGACGGCAACGCCATCGACGCCATACCGCCGCAACGCAGGCCCATGGCGATGGTGTTCCAGAGCTACGCGCTGTTCCCCCACATGACCGTGGCGGAGAACATCGCCTATGGGATGCGCCTTCAGCGGCGTACCCGCGACGACATAGCCACCAGCATGCGGATGGCCGTCACCAGCATGAACCTGGTGGGCCTTGAGGACCGCAGCCCGCACGAGCTGTCCGGCGGCCAGCAGCAGCGGGTCGCGCTGGCCCGTGCCCTGGTCGTCCAGCCGAAGGTGTTGCTGTTCGACGAGCCGCTGTCCAACCTGGACGCGAAGCTGCGGGACGCCATGCGGGCGGAGATCCGGCGCATCCAGAAGATGTTCGGCATCACCAGTCTCTACGTCACCCACGACCAGGACGAGGCGATGAGCATGTCCGACCGGATCGTGGTGATGAACAAGGGCCGGGTGGAGCAGGCCGCCACCCCGGGTGAGATCTACGCCCGTCCGGCCAGTGTGTTCGTCGCCGACTTCATCGGCCGGGCCAACTTCCTGGAGGCGGTGCCCGAGCGGGTGGGCGCCGATGGCGCCACCGTGACCGTGCTGGGCCGTCGGCTCACCGTCGCCGCGCACCCCAAGGTGACCGCCGGCGCCACCGGCGCGTATCTGATGGTTCGGCCGGAGACGGCCAGGCTGTCCGCCGTCACTGACGGTGGGACCGGTATCGGCGCGGTGCTGCGCTCCACCTTCCACGGCCCCACGATCGACTACGAGGTGGAGACGACCGGCGGCACCATCACGGTCACCGAACCGGGCACCGATCCCCGGAAGGCACTGGCCGAAGGCACCAACGTCGACGTCACCTTCGACCAGGACCGGGCCTACCTGCTCACACAGGACTAGGGCGTGTTTCGAAAGTCCCGTCTGCCCCGCGACGCCCTCCGGGCGGACGACGCCACTTTCGAAACACGCCCTAGCCGCTCCCACGCGGTCCCCAGGACCAACCGAAAGGCCGTATCTGCGTCGTGCGATACGG
Source organism: Streptomyces graminofaciens (assembly GCF_030294945.1). Classification (NCBI taxonomy): domain Bacteria; kingdom Bacillati; phylum Actinomycetota; class Actinomycetes; order Kitasatosporales; family Streptomycetaceae; genus Streptomyces; species Streptomyces graminofaciens. Next base: position 2,801,180 of record NZ_AP018448.1, read on the forward strand.
CCTTCGACCTGCTGCTCCGCAAGTCGGGGCGACAGGATTCGAACCTGCGATCGCGCCCGGTGTCGTGCGTCGTCAGTCAGCCCTCACCGGATGCGTAAGGTTCGCTCCGGTCGCCGGGTCGAACACGTGAGCCTTGGCCATGTCGACCTGCAGTTCTACCGGTTCACCCTCGCGGGCACGCGTGGCGGCGTCCAGACGGGCCACGATGTGATGGGTGTCGGCGCCGGTGTCGCGCAGGCCCGAGTCCTTGGCGAGCTCCTCCAGTTCGGCGGTCGTCGCCGGCCCGCCCTCCGCGGTGAAGTAGACGTACACATCGGAGCCCAGCGACTCCAGTACGTCCACGGTCGCGGTGAAGAGCGGGCCCGTCCGGTCCCGGTCGTGTGACAGGGCCGCGTCCTCGAATGCCTCCGGTCGTAGCCCGACGATGACCTCGCGGGGCGCGTTCTGCCTGTCCAGCGCCTGCCTCGTCCGGTCGTCGAGGGTCAGGTCGCCCAGGGGGGAGCGCAGGGCACTCTGCTCCAAAGTGGCGTTCAGGAAGTTCATCGCCGGGGAGCCGATGAAGCCCGCGACGAAGATGTTGCGCGGCAGGTCGTACAGCTCGGCGGGTGTGCCGATCTGCTGGACCAGGCCCTGTCTCATGACCACGACGCGGTCGCCGAGCGTCATCGCCTCGGTCTGGTCGTGGGTGACGTACACGGTGGTCGTGCCGAGGCGCCGTTGCAGCCGGGAGATCTGGGTGCGCATCTGTACCCGGAGTTTGGCGTCCAGGTTGGACAGCGGCTCGTCCATCAGGAACGCCTTGGGATCACGGACGATCGCCCGCCCCATGGCCACCCGCTGGCGCTGACCACCCGAGAGGTTGGCGGGCTTGCGGTCGAGGTGCTCGGTGAGGTCGAGGATCCGGGCGGCTTCCGTCACCTTGGCGTCGATGGTGTTCTTGTCCACCTTGGCCAGGCGCAGCGGGAAGCCCATGTTCTCCCGGACGTTCATGTGCGGGTACAGGGCATAGCTCTGGAACACCATGGCGACGTCGCGCTCCTTGGGAGCGAGGTCGTTGACGACCCGGTCTCCGATGCGCAGGGTGCCCTCGGTGATGTCCTCGAGTCCGGCGATCATGTTCAGGGTGGTGGACTTGCCGCATCCCGACGGACCGACCAGGATCACGAACTCGCCGTCGGCGATCTCGAGGTCCACGTCCTTCACGGCGAGGGCCCCGTCGGGAAAGCGCTTGGTGACTCCCTCGAGGATGATCTCGGCCATGGATGGTGCCTCCTTGCCTCATGCCTTCCGGGTCCGAGTACTGCGGTCGGTGTCCCGGAGCGGTGGCCTGTCTGCCGCGGTCCGCCCGTTCACCCCTTGACTGCCCCGGAGGTCAGTCCGGCGACGATCCGCCGCTGGAAGAACAGGACGAAGACGATGATCGGGATGGTGATGACCACAGCGGCGGCGGCGATCGACCCTGTGGGCTGCTGGAACTGGGAGCTCCCGGTGAAGAACGCGATCGCGGCCGGGACTGTGCGCGCGGACTCGGTGGAAGTCAGCGAGATCGCGAACAGGAAGTCGTTCCAGCAGAAGATGAACACGAGAATGGCCGTGGTGAACACGCCCGGCGCGGCCAGCGGCACGATGACCATCCGGAAGGCCTGCGCGGGCGTCGCCCCGTCGACCTTGGCGGCCTTCTCCAGATCCCAGGGGATCTCCCGGAAGAAGGCCGACAGGGTGTAGATCGCGAGCGGCAGGGAGAAGGTCATGTACGGGATGATCAGCCCGATCCAGGTGTCGAAGATCCCGATGATCCGCTCGATGTTGAACAGCGGTGACACCAGGGAGATCGGCGGGAACATGGCGATCAGCAGCGACATGCCGATGAGCACCCGCTTGCCGGGGAAACGCAGCCTGGCCACCGCGTAGGCGGCCATGGTGCCCAGCGCCACCGCGATCACCGTGGCGATCAGGGCGATACCGATCGAGTTGACCAGCGCACGGGTGAACTCGGCGGTCTCGAAGATGCCCCGGTAGTTCTCCCAGGTCCAGTCCGTGGGGATGTAGTTGCCGTCCGTCAGGGTGGTGGGGTCCTTGAACGACAGCGCGGCGATCCACCACACCGGGAACAGGGCGTACAGCACCACCACCACGTTGATGACACCCCAGCGGGCGGCATGCGTCTTTCCCACCGCGGCCATCAGCGCTTCACCTCCGCGCCGGGTGCGGCGGTGCCGAACAGTTTGACGAAGGTGAAGGCGATGATCCCGACACAGATGAAGATCAGGACCGAGATCGCCGACCCGATGCCCAGGTTCAGCGCGGTGAACAGGTTATCGTACCCGAGGATCGACACTGAGCCGGTCCCCTGGGCACCCGCGGTCAGGATGTAGATGTTGTCGAAGATCCGGAACGCGTCCAGTGTGCGGAAGAGCAGTGCCACCAGGACGGCCGGCTTCATCAGCGGCAGCATGATCTTGGTGAAGCGCTGCCAGGCGGTGGCACCGTCCACCATGGCCGCCTTCAGGGTCTCCTCGGGGACCAGCGCGAGTCCCGCGAGCAGCAGCAGGGCCATGAACGGTGTCGTCTTCCACACCTCGGCGAGGATGATCAGCCAGAGGGCGGACCACTGTTCGGTCAGCGGGGCCTCTCCGCTGGGCAGCAACTCGGCGAGGTATCCGAGGTCCGGGGTCCAGGCGTACTGCCAGGAGAAGGCCGCGACCACGGTGACGATCCCGTACGGAATCAGGACCGACGTGCGGACGACGCCGCGCCAGAAGATCGTGCGGTGCATCACCAGGGCGAGCCCCATTCCGAGGACCAGTTCGATCGCCACGGACACGGCGGTGATGAAAAGCGTGACCCAGAAGGCGTCCCACCAGAACGGGGAGGACAGCACCGCCCCGTAGTTGCTCAGGCCCACGAACTCCGCCCGTCCGGGAAAGCGCAGGTCGTACCGCTGGAGGGACAGATAGACGGCGTACCCGATGGGGTAGGCGGTCACGGCGATCATGACGACGACGGCGGGCGCGCAGAGCAGCCAGCCGAGCCGTCGCTCCTGCCTGGCGCCCGCCGAGAGTGCCGCCCGGTCCGGCTCCGCCTGTTCCGTCTCCGCCTCGGGAGGCGGCGGGGTCTCGGCCGGTTGCGCCCGCGTGCTCATCTCGGGCCGTCCGAGGACGAGGCCCGCGCGCTGCGGCGCCGGCCGACCAAGTGGTGCGGAAGGAGGTGGTTCACGGGATCACACCCTCGGATCGCAGGGCATCGTCGATCTGCTCCCTGATGGTGTTGACGGAGCTCACCGGTTCGATCCCGGACGGCGGAGACAGCGTGTGGGAGACCGCGATCGACACGTTCTGGTAGACCGGAGTGATCGGGCGCACGCTCGCCGACTCCAGGGCGGCCAGCACGTCCTTGGAGAAGGGGTACTCCTTCATGAACGCGGGCTCGTCGTACAGGGCGCGCAGGGTGGGCGGCAGACCGCCCTCGATCGCGGCCGTGAGCTGGTTCTCCCGGTTGCGCAGGCACAGCGCCGCCTCGAACGCCAGGTCGGGGTGGCGCGAGTAGGCGCTCACCGCCAGGTCGATGCCGCCGATGGTGGGCCGTGCTGGCCGGTTCGGGTCGACCCGGGGGTACGGCGCCCAGCGGAAGTTCTTGAACAGCTCGGGGTTGTTCGCCTTCATCGACGGATAGACGAACGGGTAGTTGAGCTCGAACGCCGCCACCCCCGACTCCATGGCGAGGCGGTTCTGGTCCTCCATCTGGTTGGGCAGGGAGGGGTCCGCGGCCGGGGACTTCGCCAGATCACGCATGATCCCGGCGGCCCGCACGGCAGGAGGACCGAGGGAGGGTGCGGTCGCGGTCGCGTTGAGGATGGAGCCGCCCGCACTGTTGATCAGCGTGTTGAACCAGACGGTCAGGCCCTCGTACTGGGCGCCCTGGATCTCCACGAAGTACGGTTTGCCCTGCCGGGCGAGGGCGCCTGCCATGTCCAGCATCTCGGCCCAGGTCCTGGGCGGGGTGGGCACCAGGTCGTTGCGGTACCACAGGAGCTGGGTGTTGGTGTTGTACGGGACGGCGTACAGCTTGCGTTTCCAGGTCGAGGTCTGCAGCGGTACGCGCAGGGTCCCCTCGACGGCCTGCCGCTTCGCCGTCCCCGTCCATTCCCGGATCCAGCGTGCCTCTGCGAACTCCGCCGCCCAGGTGACGTCCAGGCCCAGGATGTCGAGCGAGTCGTCCTCGGCGGCGAGTCTGCGGACAAGCTGCTGGCGCTGGCCGTCCGCGGCACGCGGGAGCTTGTTGTAGCTGATCCTGTAGCGACCGCCCGACGCCTGGCTGCACCGGTCGGCCGCCTTCTGGAGCGCACCGGAGTCGTCAGGGAAGTTGTACCAGTTGATTGTTGGTCTACCGGAGCCCTCGTCACTGCCACAGGCGGCGAGCACCGACGCCAGCAACGGCAGTGCGGCGAACGCCCGCAGCCATCGCGTCCCTCTGGGACGTCCCTTCTGACCCGAAACGGGCCGGCAGCCGCACCTCGCGTGCACGCGCTCCACACCTCGCTTCTGGACGGTGGCACGGGACTCGGACCTCGCAGCGTTTCCCTCCCGACGAACACTAAATGCCACATAAAGCAAGATCAAGCACATATCGCACCTAATCGCCCAACGTCGCACCCTGGGGCCGACTCGACGAACCTGCGGGTACGAAAGGGGGGGCGATCAACTTCGGCCACTTCCCCAAGAACGAAAAAGAGGCCACTTCCGATCAAACGGAAATGACCTCCGACCTGCTGCTCCGCAAGTCGGGACGACAGGATTTGAACCTGCGACCCCTTGACCCCCAGTCAAGTGCGCTACCAAGCTGCGCCACGTCCCGGTGCGCTTTCACAGAACGGTGTTCCGTGTGAACGCGCA